>JBKHEJ010000084.1:0-10917 GCA_046540855.1 Nitriliruptoraceae bacterium | reverse complement strand
TGCGCGCTGCGGCGCACCGGCGGTGCGCACGCGGGTCGCGAGCTGTTCCACCTCGGCGATCAGGCCGACGAGGTGCGGGCTGCGGGTGAAGGGGAAGGTCACCGCCAGGGCAGCAGCGAGCCCCGGGCTGCCTGGGCGGCGATGCGACCGTGGCGTCGTCCGAGCACGTAGGTCAGCGTCGCGAGCCCGGCAGCGCCCGCGCTCGCGGTGGTGGTCCTGACCACCTGCTTGACCCGCTGCGAGAACACCACGATCGGCCAGCCCCGCTGGGTCGCCACGTTCTGCAGCGGCCCGTCCGGGTTGACCGCGACCGGGTGGCCCACCATCTCCATCATCGGCAGATCCGAGGCCGAGTCGCTGTAGGAGTAGCACAGCCTGAGGTCGTAGCCGCGCTCCTCAGCGAGCGCGGCGATCGCCTCCGCCTTGCCCTCGCCGTACACGAAGGGACCGTCGAGCTCGCCGGTATAGCGCCCGTCCTCGACCGCCGAGCGCGTGGCGATCGCCCCCTCCATGCCGAGCGCCCGGGCGAGCGGCTCGACCATCTCGATCGGTGAGGCGGAGACGATCCAGCACTCCCGGCCGGCCTCATGATGCATGTCGATGAGGCTCCTGGACTCCGGGCGGATGCGGTCGAGGATCCGGGGGATGGTCTCCTCGTTGAGCGCCAGCAGATCGGCCTGCTCCGCGCCCTCCACGGCCGCGAGGATGCGGTCGCGGACCTGCGCGGACTTCTCGTCGGTCGCCCCGAACAGCTTGAACGCGAGCGCCTTGCGGGCGTCCGACAGCAGGTCAGCAAGCTCGATCATCCCGTTGCGGTAGGCGGCGATGCCGAAGTAGTACGCGGAGGATCCGCTGATCAGGGTGCGGTCCAGATCGAAGAACGCCGCAGCACGTGACCCAGCCATGGGGCCTCCTCTCACCGGACGCGGAGCGTACTGGCGTGGACGGTGAGGTTGCGGGCCGGCGGCGGCGCCGCCCTACGCTGCGCCGCTCCACCACCGACAGGGGGGCGGCATGCCGCCGTTGCCGCAGCGCATCACCTACCGCGTCGCGATCGACCGTGGGGCCGGGGCGTTCGCCGCCGTCGTCCAGGCGATCGAGGACCGGGGTGCCGAGGTGGTCGGCACCCGCACCAGCGAGCTCCAGCGTCACGTCGCCTTCCGGGACCTGACCGTCGAGGTGCGCGACGCGATCCACGCCGATGAGGTCGCGGCGGAGCTGGTCGCGCTGCCGAGCGTCGAGCTGCTCGCCATGACCGACGAGGTCCTGGCCGCGCACGAGCACGGCAAGATCCGCATCGAGACCACGCGCGAGGTCACCGGCCCACGCGACCTCGCCCTGGTCTACACCCCCGGTGTGGCCAGCGTCTGCCGCCTCATCGCGGAGGACCCCACCGCCGCCTACCGCCTCACCATCAAGGCGAACGCGGTCGCGGTCATCACCGACGGCTCGGCGGTGCTCGGGCTCGGGGACATCGGCCCGCTCGCGTCGCTCCCGGTCATGGAGGGCAAGGCGATGCTCCTGCGCTCCTTCGGCGCGGTGGACGCCTACCCGATCCTGGTGGAGGAGCAGGATCCCGACACCTTCGTGGACACCGTCGCCCGGATCGCCGGGGGGTTCGGCGGCATCAACCTCGAGGACATCTCCGCGCCACGGTGCTTCGAGATCGAGGGCAAGCTCCGGCAGCGCCTCGACATCCCGGTGTTCCACGACGACCAGCACGGCACGGCCGTGTGCGTCCTCGCGGCGCTGATCAACGCCGCCGAGGTCACCGGACGCCGGCTCGCGGACCTGAAGGTGGTCGTGCAGGGCATGGGCAGCGCCGGGGTGGCCATCACGGGGCTGCTGCGGGCCGCGGGCATCGAGGACATCGTCCCGGTCGACATCGACGGGATCGTCGAGCCCCGCCGCCGCGCGGGACTCGACCCGGTGCGCTTCCGACTGGCACGCCAGGTGAACCCGCGCGGGCTGACCGGGGGCAAGGAGGTGGCGCTCGCGGGCGCCGAGGTGTTCATCGGGGTCTCCGGGCCGGAGAGCCTGCCGCTGGAGCTCGTCGGCACGATGGCGCCGGACCCGATCGTCTTCGCGCTGGCGAACCCCGTGCCGGAGCTCCACCCCGACCTCGCGGCCGGGCACGTGGCGGTGATGGCGACCGGGCGCAGCGACTTCCCCAACCAGATCAACAACGTGCTGGCGTTCCCCGGCATCTTCCGTGGTCTGCTCGATGCGGCCGCGACCGCGGTCACCGACGAGATGAAGATCGCCGCCGCCGAAGCGATCGCGGGCATCGTCGGCGACGACCTCGCCGCGGACTACGTGGTCCCCTCGCCCTTCGACCGCTCGGTCGTGCCCGCCGTGGCCGAGGCGGTGGCCCGCGTCGCCCGGGAGCAGGGCCACGTCCGGCCGGGCTCGGGCGGTTCGCTGTCCAGCGAGCGGGAGGCGGCCGAGCAGGAAGCCGCCCAGCGGGCCGTGCAGCGCGCGGTCACCCGCACCTTCCACCGGAGCTGAGCGCGGGTCGAGCGCGGGTCGAGCGCGGGTTGAGCGCAGGTTGAGCGCGCTGCCTGTGGGGCCAGGTTGTCAGCGAGCGGCGGCTGAGGGCGGTCAGCCGGCGCTGGGACGTTCGGCGGTGAGCGCGTCGCGGATCTCGCGCAGCAGCACGAGTTCCTCCGGATCCGCCTCGGTCGGGACGGGCTCCTCCTCGGCCTCCTCCCTGGACCGCTGCAGCCGGTTGTAGGCCTTGACGACGAGGAAGAGCGCGATCGCCACGAGCAGGAGGTTCACCACGGCCGTGAGGACCGCGCCGAGGCTGCCAGCGGGGACGCCGGTCTCCGGGTCGACGGTGCCGAAGGTCAGCAGGGTGTCGAAGTTCGGCTCGCCGAACACCCAGGCGATGAGCGGGGTGAGCACGCGCCCGGTGATGGCGCTGACCACGGACTGGAAGGCGACGCCCAGCACGAAGGCGACCGCCAACTCCACCATGTTGCCGCGGGCGATGAACTCCTTGAACTCTGCGAGCACGGACGAGGCTCCTGTTGGAGGGTGGGAGGTCGTCCGCATGCTGCCACAGCCGAGCGAGGCTGCACGCGGGCCCCTCAGGCGTCCGTTCGCTGTCCGTCCGTATCGATGCCATCGGGGTCGACCCCGAGCCCGGCCAGCCAGGCCGCCACCTGGTCGGCGACCTGCTGCAGCGCCAGGGCGGGTGAGCGCGCCGTGCCGTCGGGGCTCCGCGCACGGGTGACCCGCAGCGCGTGGTCGCCACCGGGCACGACGAGCAGGGTGCTCCGCCGTGGCAGCTTGTGCCGGTGCTGCTCGAGCAGCACGAGATCGGCCATCGGATCCGCGTCACCCTGGATGAGCAGCACGGGCACCGCGACCTGCGGCCAGTGCGCGACCCGGAGCTTGTCGGGACGGCCCGGTGGGTGCAGCGGGTAGCCCGAGCACACGAGCCCGGCCACCGGCAGCCCGTCGGCGATGGCGAGCGAGGCCACCCGCGCTCCGTAGGAGCGGCCCCCGAGCACCCAGGGCACGGTCGGGTCGATCCCGAACGCGGGGTCGTCCTCGAGCGCGGGGTCGTTCCCGAGCGCGTTGCGGGTGGCCTGCAGGATGGCCGCGACCGCTGGGACGGAGGTGGACGCGCGCGGGGCTCGGCCGCCACGCTCGTGGTGCGGCAGGTTCGCGCGCACCACGAGCGCGCCGGCTGCCGCCGCTACCTCGGCGAGCGCGACCAGGGGCGCGCTGTCCAGCGAGCCCCCGGCCCCGGGGAGCAGGAGCACCGGCGCGAGCGCCTTCGGGCGGTGCCCCAAGGCCGGAGGGTGGACGGCTGCGGTCACCGCGGCGGGCCGCGGCTCCGCTCGGTGGCTCGTGCTCCCCTCGCCGTCGTCCAGCTGGAGCATGAGCCGTCGCGTGCTGGAGGTCACCGGTGCTCGGGGACCGTGACCACCACCGGGCAGGGCGAGTGCGCGACGACCTGGTGGGTGACGGAGCCGAGCAGGAGGCCGCGGAATCCTCCCAGGCCCCGGGCGCCGACGACGAGCAGGTCCGCGCCCTCGGCCACCTCGCACAGCACCGCTGCCGCTCCACCGGAGCGCACCGTCCTGGTCACCGGCACCTCTCCGGCGCCGCCGACACGCTCGAGCTGCTCGGTGATCACGTCGTCAGCAGCGGCGCGCAGCTCGTCGTCGGAGGGCAGGGTCACCACCGCGGGCAGCGCGACGAGCTCGGGTGTGGGGTAGGCGTGCACGAGCTGCAGCTCACACCCGCGCAGCCGGGCCTCGTCGAGGGCCCAGCGCAGCGCGCGGACGGCCTCCTCGGACGAGTCGAGTCCCACAACGATGCGTCCCATGTCTGCCTCCCAGACGATGACGGTGGCCCGGCCCGGGTCCGATCCTCGCAGGATGCGTCGGCGCCGACCCGCGGGGCCAGGGACCTGCGGCCCGTGCACCCCGAGCCGGCCGTCCCTCGTGCACCCGCAGCACGCGATCACCGCGATCCGCGGGCGCACGGCAGCCCGGCCGGCCTAGGCTCGGTGGTGACCGCAGCCCTCGGGTCCACGCGTCGTGGCCGGCTGCAGGTGCGAGGAGGTGGGGTCGTGCGCTATCCCGAGCGGCTGCTGAGCAGCGACGAGGAGATCATCCGCCAGTTCCGTCCCCACTGGAAGGTGCTGCTTCCCTCCATCGGCTGGGCGATGCTACTCGCGGCCGTGGCAGGCATCGCGACCGCGATGCTGTCCCTGGAGTGGATGTGGTGGTCCGCAGGGCTCGCGGTCGCGCTCTGGATCCTGCTCTCGGTCCGCTCGCTCGTGAACTGGTACGCGACGAACTACGTGCTCACCAACGAGCGGATCGTGGTCCGCCGTGGGTTGATCGCTCGGACCGGGACCGAGATCCCCCTGGAGAACATCACGAACGTGCTGTTCAGCCAGCGCGTGCTCGAACGGCTCCTCGGCTACGGCGACGTCACCATCGAGTCGGCTGGCAGCCAGGGCCAGAGCCGGCTCGCCGACATCCCCGACCCGGAGGCGTTCCAGTCCCAGGTCTACCGCGCCCGGGAGCTGCGGACGCTGCACTTCCGTTCCGGGGGGCAGACGGCGGCTCGTGACGTCGTGCAGCAGCTCGAGGCGTTGGCCGACCTGCGTGAGCGCGGGCACCTCAGCGACGAGGAGTTCGCGGCGAACAAGCGCGCCCTCCTCGGCGATCTGCCCGGGGTGGATCCGGCCGAGGTGCGGGACCGCACCGCCGAGGGTGAGATCGACCCGACGGCCTGAGCCGGCGGTAGGGTCGCCGGATGACCGGGACCCTCGTCAACGCTGCCGCCATCGTGGTCGGCGCCGGGCTCGGCACCCTGCTGGGGGGCCGGCTGACGGCGTCGATCCGCTCCACCGTGACCGATGTGCTCGGGGTGTTCGTGCTCGCGCTCGGCGCCTCCGACGCGTTCGGGGCCTTCGGCGGGGAGCTCGAGCAGGAGCTCGGGACCGCGGCCGTGCTCGTCATCCTCGGCTCGTTGCTCGTCGGTGGTGTCCTCGGCGAGCTCCTGGACATCGAGGGCCGGCTCGAGAGGTTCGGTGGCTGGCTCCGCGATCGCGTCGTGCGGGGCGGTCCGGACCCGGACGCGGTGGGTAGCGGGCCGAGCGCCCGACCGGCTTCGGCTGACACCACCGGGCAGGCCGATCCGGCAGCACCGGCGGGCTCCGCCGCGCACGTCGATCCCCCCGACCTCCTCGACCCACGGCAGCGGTTCGTGGAGGGGTTCGTCGTCACGAGCCTGATCGTGTGCGTCGGACCGCTCGCCATCCTCGGTGCCCTCCAGGACGGGCTGACCGACAGCTTCCAGCTCCTGGCGGTCAAGTCCATGCTGGACGGGTTCGCGGCCCTGGCCTTCGCATCCGCGCTGGGCATCGGCGTGGCCTTCTCGGTCCTGCCCCTCATGGCGCTCCAGGGCTCGGTGACGCTGGCTGCTGGGGCGCTGCAGTCGGTCATGACCGAGCCGATGCTCGCCGCCCTGACGGCGACCGGTGGGTTCCTGGTCATGGCCATCGGCATCCGCCTGCTCGAGCTGCGGCGTGTGCGGGTCGCCAACCTGTTGCCTGCGCTCCTGCTCGCCCCGCTGCTCGTCGCGGTCTGGCCGGGTTGAGGCGATCGGCCGTGGTCCGGGGCTGGCTGGGGCACCGGTGCCGGTCCCACGTGGCTGGCAGCGTGGTTGTGGGCAGCGACCGCTAGCCTCCGATGGAGCGGACGGGCCGCGCGATCCGAGGCCCACGGCTGACGCGCCGATCCTGCGAGGAGCCCGAGGATGCCGGAGATCACCCTCAACGACCCCATCGGTCGTCTGGTCGGTGCGCCCGTGGCCACCATCAGCCCGACCGCCACGCTGCGGGAGGCGGCGAACGCGCTCGCCGCTGACGGGGTCGGGTTGCTCGTGGTCGTCGACGCCCGCGGTGTGCGCGGGGTCATCTCCGAACGGGACGTGGTGACCGCGATCGCGGAGAACGTCGACCTCGACGACACGCGCGTGCGGGAGTACGCCAGCTCGGACGTCATCCAGGTCGAGGAGGCCTCCAGCGTGCTCGACGCGGCAGCCGCGATGAGCGACGCCCAGGTGCGTCACCTGGCCGTGGCGCGCCGCGGGGTCGTGACCGGCGTGGTCTCGATCCGTGACGTGGTGCGCGTGCTCGTCGACGAGCAGCGCACCACGACCGCGGACTGACCGACCGACCGGCCAGACGGACCGGCCGGACCGGTCGGCGCCTCAGCCCACCGGCGCCTCGGTCGGCTCCGGCGCCTCGAGTCGACCGGCCGCCGGGTTCCCGTGCCGCCCACGGTCGAACCCGTCCCACAGCGCCAGCATGGACGGCAGGATCAGGATGGACGCCACGACGGAGTAGATGATCGCGTACACGATCACGTACCCGAGCTGCTCGAAGGGCACCAACGTCGAGGTGACGAGCACCCCGAAGCCGATCGCCGTCGTCAGGGCCGAGCCCGCCAGCGCCCCTCCGGTCTGGGACACCGTCCGACGCAGCGCGGTCATGCCGTCGTACAGCACGCGACGCTCCTCGAGGAAGCGCGAGGTCACGTGGATCGTGAAGGGCACCCCGATCCCGATCGACAGCGCCGCGAGCGTGGCGGTGACGGGGTTCAGCGGGATGCCGGTGAGCGCCATGGTCCCGAAGGTCAACGCGAGCACGAGGCCGACCGGGAGCACCGTGATGACCCCGACCAGCGGGCGACGGTTCGCGATCGCGAAGTGGATCACGAGCAGCAGCATCGCCGCGCCCAAGGCGATCAGGAGCGAGGAGATCTGCGAGGCCTCGATGTCGGCCCCGATGCGGGCCTGCAGGATCTGCTGCGACACCGGGACCGCCTCGATGCCCGCGTCCTCGACCGGGGCGAAGGCCGTGGCCAGGTCATCAGCGAGCTCGGCGGCGCCTGCCTGGCTGGCGCTCGTGCGCAGGCTGATGCGGCCCAACGCCTCGCCGTCCTGCAGCGCTAGCACGCTCGGGGCGGCCTCCACCTCGGCGAGCAGCAGCTCGTAGATCGCCGCGACGTCCGAGCCCTCCGCGACCGTGAGATCCGGCTGGACCCCGAGCTCACCGAGCCGGTCAGCCAACCCCTCGGTGCCGAGGGCCTGACCCAGGACCGAGACGATCGAGGTGGCGTCGGCCTGACCCCCCAGCGTCTCCACGGAGGTGACGTCGGCGGAGCGCGCGAGGGCGTCGACGAGGGCGTTGTGCGCCTCGACGGTGGCGAGATCACCGCGCAGCAGCACCTCGGTGGTCTCCTCGAAGCCACCGCCGAAGTCGGTGCTGATCGTGTCGAACACCTCGAGCAGCGGCTCGTCCTGGGGGACGAAGTCGGTGAGGTTGAACTCGCTGTCGAGCTGGGTGAAGCCGTAGCCACCGAGCACGACCAACAGCGTGCCGACCGCGAGCGTCTGGACCGGCACACGCTCGGCGAGCCAGGCGGTGCGGCCGATCACGCGCGGCAGGGTCGCGTCCTTCTGGGTGCCGAGCGACTGGACGGGGAGCACGCCCTTCGCCGCAGCACGCCGGTCGAGGAGCAGGCGGACCGCCGGCAGGAAGGTCATCGTCAGGACGAAGGCGGCGGCGATGCCGGTCGCCGCGAGCACGCCGAGCGTCGCCAGGAAGTCGACCGGGCTGGCGAGGTTGGTGAGGAAGCCGATCGCGGTGGCAGCCGTGCACAGCAGCAGCGTCAGCCCGACGGTGCGGGCGGAGCGGGCGAAGCCGGCGTCGGGGCTGCGGCCGCCGCCGACCTCGGCGCGGTAGCGGGCGAGCAGGTGGATGGCGAAGTCGACACCGAGCCCGATGATGAGGATGGGGACGATCTGGGTCTGGGGGGAGAAGTAGCTGATCAGCCCCGCGTAGTCAGGGCCGAGCAGGACCCCCAGGCCCTGCATCCACACGACCGACAGGCCGATCACGACCAGGGTCAGGCCTACGTCCGCGGCGGTGCGACGGCCGATCCGCAGGCGCTGGCCCGCCTCCGGCTTGATCCAGTACACGAAGAACAGGACGACGAGGATGATCAGGAACGCGGTCCCGAACAGCCGGCCGATCTCCGGCCCGGGATCCCCGCTCGTCAGCAGCAGCCCGAAGGAGAACGGGTCGACCTGGAGGCGGTCCGCCACCTCGACCTCGCTGATGAGCGTGGCGAGCTCACGTTGGAGCTCGGTGGCCTCGGTCTCATCGAGGCCGTCGGTGCGCTGGAACACCAGCAACAGCCCGGCGGTCGGGGGGTCACCCTCGCCGATCAGCCCCTCGAACAACCCGGCGACCTCGGGCGGGAGCTGCGCGGTGGCCTCGTCCTGCAGCTCGCGGAGCCCGCGGTCGTCCAACGTCGCCGGGTCCATCCCGGACATCGCGATCGCCGACTCGGCCCCGCCGAGGAAGGAGGCGATGGGAGGCTGCTGGTCGCCACGGATCAGCGTGTCCGCGAGGTCGCTGGAGCGGATGGCCTCCTGGATGTCCAGGCTGGCCCGCAGCGCGTCGGTGTTGCGCACGTCGGATCCGTCGGTGGTCTCGATCACGACCTGGAGCACCGACTGGGGGTCGCTGAAGGTCCCGTCGAGGGTCTCCAGGGCGGCGGACAGCTCGTTGTCCACCGAGACACCGTCCTCCTGCTGGGCCTGGCCGGAGAAGAACCCGAACACCCCGGTCAGCAGGAACACGCTGAGCAGCACCACGGCGGGTCGGCGGGAGACGACGGCGGCGAGTCCATCGAACAGACGGTCCACGGGGTCCTCCTCGGTGACGGGCCCAGGTCGCACGGCGGACCTCGCGGCGACCGGCCCGGGTTCGCCCGGTCGGCGCGATACGTATCGGTTGCGCCGTGCAGATGTTCGTGGAGCGTGCGCTGGCCGCTCACCATGGGGGGTGGGGCTGGCGTGTTGCGTCCGCGCCGGCACCGCAGCATCGCTGGGGTCGGTGGTGCTGGGCGGTGTCAGCCCCGTTGTAGGTGCACGTCGCCGAGGATCGCGGTCGCGCGGACCGGGACGACCGCACGGACCGGTGCCCTCGGAGGGGCTGGTGTGCGGACGTCACCGAGGACCGCCGTCCCGGCGACGGTGACCTGCACCTGAGGCGGCACGACGACCGTCACCGTCCCGAACACCGCCACGCACTCGATGGGGCCCTGAGCGGCCGCATCCGGATCGAGGCGGCCGCCGGCGTCGCCGAACACCGCGACGTAGGCGCCGTGTGCCGGAGGCCGGCCGTCGTCGCGGTCGTGCTGGTCACCGAGGAGCGCGACGAGCCCCGGTCTGCCGACCAGCCAGCGCCGCCCGCGACCCGCCCCGAGGAGCAGCAGGAGCCCGGTCACGATGAGGAGCGCCGGGACGATGAACGCCGCCGGTATCACGCGGGGCGCGAGCAGCAGGACACCGAGGATGAGCGTGACCACCCCGAGCGCGCGACGGCCGGCCAGGACGAGCCAGCCGCCGGCGCCCACCAGGACGGCCGGCCACCAGGTGGCCAGCGCATCGGCCGCCGACGTCGGGAGCACCTCCAGGTCCACCAGCAGGCGGCTCACCCCGGCCAGCAGCAGGAGCACGCCGACGGTCGTCAGGCCCGACGCGAGCGGGCGCTGGGCGGCGGCCACGGCACCGCCGGGGCGTCGCGCGTCCGGTCCAGTGGCCGACGGGTCCGGTCCGAGGGCCGACGGGTCCGGTCCGGGGCCAGGGCCGCTCGGCTCACCCTGCCGAGCTGCTCCGCGGGACGCGGGGTCGGCCGCACCTTCGGTGCCGGCGGTGCGGGTGGACTCCACCACCTCGATATCCCCGAGCAGCGTCAGACCGTGCAGGTGCACGACCGGTGCGTCCGCGCTCGCCGCGCTGCGCCGCTGCGGGAGGTCCACGTCGCCGAGCACCCGGGTGAGTCGGTCCTCGACCCGCCAGCCCCTGGGCACCTCGACCCGGACGTCGCCCAGCACCGAGGTCGCGCTCACCACGAGCTGTCCACCTGCGGGGAGGACGTCATCCACCACCAGGACGGCGTCCGCGAGGATCGCCGTCGCCGTCGGCGCGAGGATGGGAGCGCCCGGTCGACCGGCCCGGGCCGCTTCCTCGAGCGCACCCGCCCAGGTCACCCGCGCGGCCCGGACCTGCCGGCCAGCCTGGAGGAACACCCCGGCGAGCACGAGCAGGAGGCTCGCAGCGACGAGCTGGCCGGTGCTGGCCGGCACGACGTCGAGGACCGAGAGCTGCAGGACGCCGCTGACCGCGACCACGAGGAGGCCGACGACGACGTTGCCGCCGACCGCGAGCCAGACGCCCACGACCACGCCCGCCACGGGCCAGAGGTCCTCCAGCAGGTCGGTCGCGGACACGAGTCCGAGGTTGTCGAGGGTGAGCACCACCCCGACCACGATCAGGACGAGACCGAGGACGACGGCACCGTCCAGGCCG
>JBKHEJ010000083.1:0-10994 GCA_046540855.1 Nitriliruptoraceae bacterium | reverse complement strand
CGTGGGGGCGGTCGCGTTGAGGCTTGGCCGGTCGTGCCGGGGCCGCAACCGGCAGCGGGCCACCCTGCCGACGGACCGGTGGGGCCCGACGACGGCGCTACCGTCGCAGCCCGACCTTGCTCCCCGGCCCGCCCCTGCCCCGCGGGCCCGCCCCTGCCCTCCGGGCCCTCCCTGCCCCAACCCGTACCCGACACGAGGTGGATCGTGACACGCGTCTTCTCTGGCATGCAGCCCTCGGGCGACCCCCACCTCGGCAACCTGCTCGGTGCCTGGGTGAACTGGGTCGCCATGCAGGAGGACCGCGAGTGCGTCTACTGCGTGGTCGACCTCCACGCGATGACCTCCCCGACCGAGCACGACCCGGCGACGCTGCGCCAGCGCACCATCGAGCTCGCGACCGGCATGCTCGCGGTCGGCGTCGACCCGCAGCGGTCGATCCTGTTCGTCCAGTCCCACCTGCACGAGCACGCCGAGTGCACCTGGCTCTTCAACTGCATCGCGGGTTTCGGGGAGCTGCGGAAGATGCCGCAGTTCAAGGAGAAGTCGGCGGGTAAGGGTGAGTCGGTCAGCGTCGGCCTGTTCGACTACCCCGTCCTCCAGGCGGCCGACATCCTGCTCTACCACGCGGACGAGGTCCCGGTCGGTGAGGACCAGCGCCACCACATCGAGCTCGCGCGCGACCTCGGCCAACGCTTCAACCACCGGTTCGCCAGCGAGGATGATCCGGTCTTCACGCTGCCGAAGGCCGTGCACCCCCGGGCGGCCGCTCGCGTCATGGACCTCCAGGACCCGACCGCGAAGATGTCGAAGTCCGCAGGCACCGACAAAGGCATCATCTACGTGCTCGATGACCCGGCGCGGATCGCGAAGAAGATCCGCAGCGCCGTGACCGACTCGGCCGGCGATATCCGTCATGACCGGGAGGCGAAGCCCGGCGTGTCCAACCTGCTCGAGATCCTCGCCGCAGTGACCGACCGGACGGTGGAGGACCTCGCCGCCGAGTACGACGGGGGTGGCTACGGCGCCTTCAAGGCCGCGGTCGCTGACGCGGTGATCGAGCTGCTACGCCCGACGCAGGAACGGTACGCGGAGCTCGCCGCCGACCCGGGTGAGGTCGAGCGGATCCTGGCTGACGGCGCCGACCGGGCGCGGGCCATCGCGGCGCCGACGCTGCAGCGGGCGAAGGACGCCATGGGGCTGCTGCCGCGGCGTTGACGAAGGGCGCGTGCTGCCGCCGCGCTGACAGGGCGCGTGCTGCCGCGGTGTCGACGGGGGCGCGTGCTGCCGCGGTGTCGACGGGGGCGCGTGCTGCCGCGCTGAAGGGGGCGCAGGCTGCCGTCGCGCTGAAGGGCCGTACGCCCGTCGTGCTCCGCCGGCCGGGCCCGCCCTCGCGGTGCTCCCGGCTGAGGGTTCACGGAGGCTCGTTGCTATCCTCCGGCCACGGCGCGTGACGTCCCCTGGCGTCACCAGGACGTGGAGTCGAGATGGCAGCCACCGCGACGGGATCCTCGACACGCTCCCCCTTCCTCGTGGAGCTCTACCGTTCCGCGCTGGGCAAGAAGTACGTCATGGCGATCACGGGCATCGTCGGCCTGGGGTACGTCCTGGCGCACATGATCGGCAACCTCAAGCTCTACCAGAGCGCCGAGGACTTCAACCTCTACGCCGAGACACTGCGCAGCCTCCTCTACCCCATCTTCCCGGAGCAGGCGGTCCTCAACCTCCTGCGGGTCGTCCTCCTGGTCGCGCTCATCGGGCACGTGGTCGCAGCCGCGCAGCTGACGGCGATGAACCGTCGCGCCCGGCCGGAGGCCTCGAGGTACCGCTCCAAGCGCGACTACGTCGTCGCGGACTTCGCGGCCCGGACCATGCGCTGGACCGGCGTGATCGTCCTGCTCTTCCTCGTCTACCACCTCGCCGATCTGACCTGGGGTTGGGTCAACCCCGCGCCCGAGGGCGCCACCCCCTACGAGAAGGTCATCGCCAGCTTCTCGGTACCCGCGGTCGCTGGGTTCTACCTGCTCGCCAACCTCGCGCTCGGCTTCCACCTCTACCACGGGGTCTGGAGCCTGTTCCAGTCGATGGGGTGGAACAACCGGCGCTTCAACGCCTGGCGCAAGACGCTCGCGATCGGGTTCACGGTGGTGGTCGTCGGCGGCAACCTCTCCTTCCCGATCGCGGTGCTGACGGGCGTGATCAGCTGAGCCGCCCCGGGCCTGCACGGCCGGCCAGCGACCTCGTCCCGTCACCCCGCCACCGCCGAACCCCCGACACCCACCCCGTCACCCACCCTCGGAGTCCACGATGACGGTGCTCGACAGCCGGGTCCCTGACGGCCCTCTCGCGACCAAGTGGGAGGACCACAAGTTCAACATGCGGCTGGTCAGCCCCGGGAACAAGCGCCGGTTCGAGATCATCGTGGTCGGCACCGGGCTCGCGGGTGCCTCGGCGGCCGCGACGCTGGGGGAGCTCGGCTACAACGTCAAGGCCTTCACCTACCACGACTCCGCCCGGCGTGCGCACTCGATCGCGGCCCAGGGGGGCATCAACGCGGCGAAGAACTACCACGGGGACGGGGACTCCGTTCACCGCCTCTTCTACGACACCATCAAGGGCGGGGACTACCGGGCCCGCGAGGCCAACGTCCACCGGCTGGCCGAGGTGTCGAACAACATCATCGACCAGTGCGTCGCTCAGGGCGTGCCCTTCGCGCGGGAGTACGGCGGGCTGCTCGACAACCGGTCCTTCGGTGGAGCCCAGGTCTCGCGGACCTTCTACGCACGCGGTCAGACCGGTCAGCAGCTGCTGCTCGGGGCGTACTCGGCGCTGTCGCGCCAGGTGAAGGCCGGCTCGGTCGAGCTGCACACCAACCAGGAGATGCTCGAGCTCGTCGTGGTCGATGGCAAGGCGGTCGGGATCATCACCCGGGACCTGGTCACCGGGGAGATCCGCCGGCACTCCGCTCACGCGGTCGTGCTCGGGACCGGCGGCTACTCGAACGTCTTCTACCTGTCGACCATGGCGATGAGCTGCAACGCCACCGCCATCTGGCGCGCCCACCGCAAGGGGGCGTACTTCGCCAACCCCGCCTACACCCAGATCCACCCCACCGCCATCCCCTCCTCCGACGAGTTCCAGTCGAAGCTCACCCTCATGTCGGAGTCCCTGCGCAACGACGGGCGCATCTGGGTCCCCAAGGATCCGGACGAGACGCGCGCGGTCGCTGACATCCCCGAGGAGGACCGGGACTACTACCTCGAGCGCAAGTACCCGTCCTTCGGCAACCTCGCGCCGCGTGACATCTCCTCCCGTGCGGCGAAGGTGTCGGTCGACGAGGGCCGCGGGGTCGGGCCGCTCAAGAACGGCGTCTACCTCGACTTCGCCGATGCCATCGCTCGGCTCGGCCGCGACGTCGTCGCCGACCGGTACGGCAACCTGTTCGAGATGTACGAGCGCATCACCGGCGAGGACCCCTTCCAGGTGCCGATGCGGATCTACCCCGCGCCGCACTACACCATGGGTGGGCTGTGGGTGGACTACCACCTGCAGACCACCATCCCGGGCCTGTTCGCCATCGGGGAGGCCAACTTCTCCGACCACGGCGCGAACCGCCTGGGCGCCTCCGCGCTCATGCAGGGGCTGGCCGACGGCTACTTCGTGCTGCCCTACACGATCGGCGACTACCTCGCCCCGCAGCTCGGGACCCCGAAGGTCGACACCTCGGCGAGCGAGTTCGACCAGGCCGAGGCGGAGGTCCGCGGTCGCGTCGAGCACTACCTCAACGTCGGGGGGACCCGCTCGGTGGACTGGTTCCACCGCGAGCTCGGCAGGATCGTGTGGGACTACTGCGGGATGGCTCGCAACCGGGCAGGTCTGGAGAAGGCGCTCAGCGAGATCCCGGCCCTACGCGAGGAGTTCGAGGCGGACGTGCGCGTGCTCGGCGGGCCGGACTCGATCAACAGCTCCCTGGAGAAGGTCGGCCGGGTCGCGGACTTCTTCGAGCTGGCGGAGCTGATGGTCCGTGACGCCCTCACCCGCGAGGAGTCCTGCGGCGGCCACTTCCGGGAGGAGCACCAGACCGAGGACGGCGAGGCGCTGCGCGACGACGAGAACTTCGCCCACGTCACCGCCTGGGAGTGGACGGGCGACTCCGGCAACCCCACCGAGCACCGCGAGCCCCTGGTCTACCAGGAGGTCGAGTTCACCACGCGCAGCTACAAGTGAGCCGCGACCCGTCGTCACGGCAGCGCACCACCGAGACCACCGTCAAAGGGAGCACGACACCGTGAACCTCACCCTCCGCGTGTGGCGGCAGGCCGGCCCCGACGCCCCCGGTCGCTTCGAGACCTACGAGGCCAGCGACGTCAGCCCCGACTCGTCCTTCCTCGAGATGCTCGATCTCGTGAACGAGGACCTCATCGCTGCTGGTGAGGAGCCGATCGAGTTCATGCACGACTGCCGTGAGGGGATCTGCGGCACGTGCGGGATGATGATCAACGGGCAGGCCCACGGACCCCAGGCCCTCACCGCCACCTGCCAGCTGCACATGCGCTCCTTCAACGACGGTGACGAGCTGGTGCTCGAGCCCTGGCGCGCGGCGGCCTTCCCGGTCCTCAAGGATCTCGTCGTCGACCGGTCGGCCTTCGACCGGATCATCGAGTCCGGCGGCTACATCACCGTCGACACCGGCTCCGCGCCTGATGCGAACCTCATCCCGATCCCCAAGGAGACCGCCGACCTCGCGATGGACGCGGCGGCCTGCATCGGGTGCGGCGCGTGCGTCGCGGCCTGCCCGAACGGCGCCGCGCAACTGTTCACCTCGGCGAAGATGGCCCAGCTCAACATGCTCCCCCAGGGTCAGGCGGAGCGCTACACGCGCGCGGAGTCCATGGTCGAGGTGATGGAGGAGCACTTCGGGTCCTGCACCAACATGGGCGAGTGCGAGGCGGCCTGCCCGAAGGGGATCTCGATCGACTTCATCGCGATGATGAACAAGGACTACCGCAAGGCGAAGTTCCGCAACCGTCGCTCGGCCTGATCCGTCGGCGGCGGCCGGGCTGGGGCCAGGCGCGCGACGCGATGGAGCCTGCGGCGGTCGGTTGCTCCCCCGGTTCTGTTCGTACGTCCGGGCGCGAGCCGGGGAGGAACCGGCCGCGGGCGGGCCGGGGCCTAGCACGCGACGGCGTGGAGCCCGGC
The DNA here is from genome assembly GCA_046540855.1 of Nitriliruptoraceae bacterium. Taxonomy (GTDB): domain Bacteria; phylum Actinomycetota; class Nitriliruptoria; order Nitriliruptorales; family Nitriliruptoraceae; genus T1Sed10-7. Next base: position 5,798 of record JBKHEJ010000083.1, on the reverse strand, counting down.
GGGGTTCGGTTGCTCCCCCGGTTCTGCTCGTACGTCCGGGCGCGAGCCGGGGAGGAACCCGCGGCGGGCGGGCCGGCTGCCACCAGGCGCTGCGCGCCCCGGCTGCGAGCAGCCCCCGGACCGGACGTAGGCTGCCGGGCCACGCAGGCACCGACGGAGGCACCGAGGTGAGCGACGGTCCGGTCAGCATCAGCGGGTTCCCCATCGAGGCGGTGTACGGCCCGGAGCACCTCGAGGGCTTCGACCCGCCCACCGCGCTCGGCGAGCCGGGCAGCTACCCGTTCACCCGCGGCATCTACCCGACCATGTACCGCGGGCGGACCTGGACGATGCGCCAGTACGCGGGAATGTCCACCGCGGAGGAGTCCAACCGGCGCTACCGCTACCTCCTCGAGCAGGGCACCACGGGGCTGTCGGTGGCCTTCGACCTGCCGACCCAGATGGGCTACGACTCCGCCGCGCCGCTCGCGACGGGTGAGGTGGGCAAGGTCGGCGTCGCCATCGACACCGTCGAGGACATGATCGCGCTGTTCGATGGCATCCCGCTCGCTGAGGTCTCCACCTCGATGACCATCAACGCCCCCGCGAGCCTGCTCCTGCTCATGTACGAGATCGCCGCTGAGGAGCAGGGGGTCGAGGCGGCCGCGTTGCGCGGCACGATCCAGAACGACGTGCTCAAGGAGTACATCGCCCGCGGGACCTACATCTACCCCCCCGCACCGAGCCTGCGGCTCATCGCCGACACCTTCGCCTACTGCGCGGAGCGGCTTCCGAGGTTCAACACGATCTCGATCTCGGGCTACCACATGGGGGAGGCCGGGGCGACGCCGGTCCAGGAGGTGGCCTTCACCCTCGCGGACGCGATCGCCTACGTCCAGGCAGCGCTGGACGCCGGCCTGGACGTGGACGCCTTCGCGCCGAGGTTGAGCTTCTTCTTCGTGGCCCGCTCCACCCTGCTCGAGGAGGTCGCGAAGTTCCGGGCCGCCCGGCGCATCTGGGCGCGCATCATGCGGGAGCGGTTCGGGGCGAGGGATCCGAAGAGCCAGATGCTGCGCTTCCACACCCAGACCGCCGGGGTCCAGCTCACCGCGCAGCAGCCCGAGGTCAACCTGGTCCGGGTCACGATCCAGGCGCTGGCCGCCACCCTCGGGGGCACCCAGAGCCTGCACACCAACAGCTTCGACGAGGCGCTGGCGCTGCCCACGGAGAAGAGCGCCCGTCTGGCGCTCAGGACCCAGCAGGTCATCGCCCACGAGACCGACATCCCCGCCACCGTCGACCCGTTCGCGGGGTCCTACGCCATCGAGGCCATGACCGACCGCATCGAAGCCGAGGTGCAGGACTACCTCGACCGCATCGACGCGATGGGCGGGGCGGTCGCCGCGATCGAGGAGGGCTACCAGAAGGCGGAGATCGAGCGCTCCGCCTACGACCTCGCCAAGGAGATCGACGCGGGCGAGCGGGTCGTGGTGGGTGTCAACCGCTTCCAGCAGGGTCCGGATCCGCAACCGGAGCTGCTCCGGATCGACGAGCGGATCCGCGAGGACCAGATCGCCCGGATCGCCGCGGTGAAGGCGGATCGCGACCAGGCCGCCGTGGATGCTGCGCTCGCCGAGGTCGCGGTCGCCGCGGCCGGGGCGGACAACCTGCTGCCCCCGATGCGGGCCGCGCTGAAGTCCCGTGCCACCTTGCAGGAGGTGTGCGACGTGCTGCGCGCCGAGTTCGGGAGCTACCTGCCCCGCGACGTGTTCTGACGGACCCACGGTGGCTGGGCCCGCGCCGGCCGGGGGCCAGCGGCGAACCCGCTGAGGTGAGCTCAGCCGGGCGGAGGGTCCTGCTCGAGCCGGGCACCCATCGTCTGCGCCACCGCGACCAGGCCGGACAGCGGCCGGATCATGACCCGGAACCGGGTGATGCGGCCGTCACCGTCGAAGGTCAGGTGGTCGAGCCCCTCGACGTCCCGGTCGCCGACCCGAGCGGTGAACACCAGGGCCAGGCTGTCACCGCCGCGGAGCTCGTCGAGGTAGGTCAACCCCTCCAGCGTCGCCTTGGCGTGTGCCAGCAGGTGCGCGACCACCTCGCGGCCCTGGTAGGGGTGGTGGACCGCCGGTGAGCGGAACTCGACGTCCTCGTGCAGCATCGCGCGCACGGCCTCGAGGTCGTCCTGCTCCACGGCGAGTCGGAAGGGGTGCCGGTCCATCGGGGCCTCACGGTCGGACGGTGTCGGCTACCCGCGTCGGGCGCCGTCTCGGTGCTCGCTGCACCCGCCGCCGCGGCGGTCGTGCCGGGGCGCGGGCCTGATCGCACCCGTGAGCGGGACCACGATCGGTCAGCGGTGGATCCACGCTAGCGCTACGGGCCGCCTCGGCGACCCTGGAGGTACCGCAGTGCGGATCGTGATCCTGGGCGGTGGTCCGGCCGGCGACGGGGCGGCCCTCGTGGAGGGTGGGTTCGGCGCCGAGGCGACCATCGTCACCGACGAGGGTCTCGGGGGAACAGCGCCCTGTGGGACCGCGTGCCGTCCAAGGCGCTCATCGCGGCCTCGGAAGCGGTGGGCTAGGTCCACACGACGGCCGCGCTCGGCGTCCACATCGCCGGCTCCATCGCCGGCGTCGACCGGTCCGAGCCGGCGCGATCTCGAGCTCCGAAGCCAGCGTGTGCCGGCTCCATCTCCGCGGGTCCGGCGACGGAAGGGTGCAGGGTGTCGCACGTCGAGCTGTTCATCGATCCGGTCTGCCCGTACTGCTGGCAGACCGCCGCCTGGCTGCGGCAGGTCGAGCGCCTCGGCGGGGCCGAGGTGACGTGGAGGTTCATCTCGCTGCGCTTCGTCAACGAGGCGCGCGGCTACGACGGGGCGCCGCCGCGCTACCCGGAGGTGCACCGGCAGGGGACGCGCCTGCTGCGCGTGCTGGCCGCCGCACGGCAGCACGCCGGCAACGAGGCCGTGGGACGGCTCTACGCCCGTCTCGGTGCCGAGCTGTGGGAGGTGGCACCGCCGCCACCGGGGGACCTCGATGCGATCCTCGAGGTGCACGCGGCCGGAGGAGATGTCCGGCCGGCGCTCGCCGCCGTCGGGCTGCCCGACGGCCTGGCCGCGGCACTGGACGATGAGGCCTACGACGAGGTGCTGCGGCAGGAGACCGAGGAGGCGCTGCGGCGTGCAGGCGAGGATGTCGGCACGCCGATCATCGGGTTCGACCCGCCGCAGGGCCCGGCCTTCTTCGGCCCGGTGATCGCCGAGCTGCCGTCCGACGAGGACGCGCTCGCGCTGTTCGCTGCGCTCGAGCGGCTGGCGAGGTGGCCGGGCTTCGCGGAGCTCAAGCGTTCCCAGCGCGGGCTGCCGGCGCTACCGATGCTCGCCGGGCTCGCCGCGGGTCGCTGACCCGGCTGCGGGGCGCTGAAGCCGCTGATGCTGGCCGTGCTGGGCGCGGACCGCTGGGCTCAGCGGGTGACCGTTGCGGGCTCGGCGGGTGACCGCCCCACCGTGTGCGGCTGCTGCTTCCGGTCTCCCGGATGTTTGCTGGAGCTAGCAGGGAGTGCTATCGTCGGATTTCCTACTATCTGGCATCGAAGCGCCGGCGGGCGCCAGGAGCAGGTCATGCTGGAGCAGCTACTCGCGCAGGAGACGGACCACGGTTGGCGGACCGAGGCCGCGTGCCTGACCGAGGACCCTGAGTTGTTCTTCCCCGAGGGGGAGAGCGAGCGGTACCAGAGCCAGATCGAGGCCGCCACCGAGGTGTGTGCCACCTGCCAGGTGGCGGACGCCTGCCTGAGGTTCGCGCTGGAGACCGAGCAGCGCACGGGGATCTGGGGTGGGACCACCGCGACCGAGCGGCGTGGCTTGGAGGTCGTCGGCGGACAGGTCCGCCGGATCTCGACGCGACGCTCCGTCGCCCGCAGCGAGCTGCTGCGCGCGGCCGGCTGACGCCGCGAGCCGTCGGGGGGCGACACCTCGGGGCGTCGCGTCCCGGGCGTGCTCGGTGAGCGGCAGGACGCCGGGCACCCTCCTTCGGGCTCGACCACGGCTGCGGCTGCCGAGCGCGGTCGCGGCGGGGCCCTCCGCTAGCGTCACGACGCTGCGCCGCGCCGGGAGGTCCGCTGCTCGATGACGCTACCGCTCGACCCCATCGCGGAAGCCCGACGCCAGTGGGAGCGGCACGGGTGGACGGACACGGCCCCTGGCATGGCGATGGTGACCTCGGTGATCCGCGCTCAGCAGCTCGTGCTGCACCGGGCGGACTCGGCGCTGCGCGATCTCGGGCTCACCCTGGCCCGCTACGAGGTGCTCATGGTGCTCGTGTTCTCCACGCGGGGGACCCTGCCGCTGTCGCTGATGGGCAGCCGGCTCCAGGTCCACCCGACCAGCCTCACGAGCCTCGTGGACCGGTTGGAGGACCAGGGCTACGTCCGTCGCCTCGAGCACCCGACCGACCGGCGCGCCAAGCTCGCTCAGATCACCGACGCGGGTCGTGAGGTCGCGAGGATCGCCACCGAGCGGCTCAACGCAGGTGTGTACGCCGACCCGGGCATCGACCGGGAGGACGTCGAGACCCTGATCGAGATCCTCGCTCGCCTCCGCCACCGGGCGGGCGACTTCTAGCCAGGCACCCAGCCGCCGGCACCGGACCGGACGAGGGAGACGATCATGGGGCACGGGCAGACGGAGCCGGTGCGCGGCGGGGCGCCCACGACCGGTCGACCCCGCCACCCCGTGCGCTTCGTGACCGCGGCGAGCCTCTTCGACGGGCACGATGCCGCGATCAACATCATGCGCCGCATCCTGCAGTCCCAGGGCGCCGAGGTGGTCCACCTCGGGCATGACCGCAGCGTCGCGGACGTCGTCACCGCCGCGATCCAGGAGGACGTCCAGGGCGTGGCGATCTCGTCCTACCAGGGCGGCCACGTCGAGTACTTCAGCTACCTCGTCGAGCAGTTGCGTGCCCGCGGTGCGGGAGAGGTGCGCGTCTTCGGTGGTGGCGGCGGCGTGATCGTGCCCGAGGAGATCGCGCTGCTCGAGGAGCGCGGTGTCACCCGGATCTACAGCCCCGCTGACGGGCAGCGTCTCGGGCTGACCGGCATGATCGCGGAGATGATCGCGACGTGCGATGTCCCGCTGCCGGTCGCAGGGATCTCGGCTGAGGCGGTCATCGCCGGCGAGGAGGTGGCGCTCGCCCGGGCCATCACCGCGGTGGAGCAGGGACGGCTCGCACCCGAGCTGCTCGCGCACCTGCGGGCCGTGGCCGCCGAGCGGAGCGTGCCGGTGCTCGGCATCACCGGGACCGGTGGCGCCGGCAAGTCCTCCCTCACCGACGAGCTCGTCCGGCGCCTCCGCCGCGATCGAGGCGACGGCCTGCGTCTCGCCGTGCTCGCGATCGATCCCAGCCGCCGTCGTGGCGGCGGTGCGCTGCTCGGCGACCGCATCCGGATGAACACGATCGAAGCCGGGCTGGTGACCTTCCGCTCGATGGCGACGAGGCAGGCCGACGGGCACCTGCCGCCGGTCCTCGAGGACGTGATCGCCCTGCTCAAGGCCGCAGGCCACGACCTCGTCATCGTCGAGACGCCGGGCATCGGCCAGGGCGACGCCGCCATCGCGGCGCACGTCGACCTGCCGCTGTACGTGATGACCCCGGAGTTCGGGGCAGCGTCGCAGCTGGAGAAGATCGCGATGCTCGAGGTCGCCGAGGTGGTGGCGATCAACAAGTTCGAGCGACGCGGTGCCGAGGACGCACGCCGCGACGTCTCCCGGCAACTGCTCCGCAACCGGGAGGCGTTCGGCGCCGACTGGGAGGACATGC
>JBKHEJ010000082.1:0-11191 GCA_046540855.1 Nitriliruptoraceae bacterium | reverse complement strand
CCCGGATCGCCGCCCGCCAGCCCCAGCGCGGGTAGCGGGTCCTCAGCGGTGGTCGCCGCACGTGGGCCGGGACCCCGGCGCCGGCCAGCAGGTCGTCACCCAGGCGGCTCGCCCGCACCGCCGCTTCCCGGGCGGTCTCGGCGCGCACCGCCGCCTCGACGGCCGCGGCCCGCAGCTCACGCGCCTGCTCCTCGACGGCCGCCGGGTCGTCGACCTCGCGAGCGGGCTCGGACGTGCTCACCGCTCGTAGGGCTTGCGGGCGTAGAGGATGAGGTTGTAGAACAGGTCGCGGGGCACGACCCGCGCCAGCACCTCGTCATCGAACCGGTGCAGCCACAGGTAGCTGTGGAAGGCGGCGTAGGCCCAGCGCGGGCCGAGCAGCCCCGGACGCACCGCGCCCTCGATGGTGCGGACCGACCAGCCGACCCAGTTGGCGGTCAGCTCCTCGGTGACGACCTTGACCTCGGTCAGACCGACCAGCCGCGCGGTCCGCTCCACGTCCCGCGGCCGGAAGGTGTGCAGGTCCACCTCGTGCTCGAGCCGGGCGAGCACCTCGTCGGTGGCGGTCCCCCCGGACTCGGTGATCGACGGCTTGCGCAGCCCACCCAGCCCCGGCAGCGCGGTGACCGCGCGGAAGGTGCGCCAGGTGGCGTTCTTGACCATCCAGGACAGCTTGTCGCCGAGCTCGGTGGGCTCCCCGGCGAGCACGAGGGTCCCGCCGGGCTTGAGGACCCGGGCCATCTCGGCGATGGCGGTGCCCGGCACGGGCAGGTGGTGGATGAAGGCGTGGCCGATGACCAGGTCGAAGCTGGCGTCGTCGTAGGGCAGGGACTCCGCGTCGCCCTGCCGGGTCGTGATCGTCAGCCCGTGCTCGGCACCGTTGCGCCGGCACACCTCGAGCATCCCCTCCGACAGGTCGGTGGCGTGCAGCTCGGCGCCGTCCAGGCACCCGCCGAGGGCGAGGTTGATGAGGAAGAAGCCCGTCCCGGCCCCGACCTCCAGCACCCGGGAGAACCCGGCGCCCTCCGGCACGACCTTGCGGAAGCGGTCCCGGGCGTAGTCGATGCAGCGCTGGTCGTAGGAGATCGAGAACTTCTCCTCGTAGGTACGCGACTCCCAGTCGTGGTACAGGCGCTGCTTGGCCTTGACGTCGAGGCGGCGGACATCGGGCGGGATCGGCTCTGCGCTCACGGGTGCTCCTAGCGGCCCTGGAAGGTGGCCCGGCCCGGCCCGTGCTCGAGGAAGCTCGCGATCCCGGTGCGGGCGTCCTCGGTCGCGAAGGCGGCGGCGAACAGCTCCGACTCGAGCCGGAGCGCCTGGTCGAGCGGCTGCTCGGTGCCGTCCTCGATGGCGCGCTTGGCGAGCGCGAGGGAGGCCGGGCCAGCGGCGAACCGGGCAGCGAAGGCCCGGGCCCCCTCCAGCAGCTCATCGGCGGGCAGCACCTGCTCGACCAGGCCGATGCGCTCGGCCTCCACCATGTCGACCATGCGACCCGACAGGATCAGCTCCTTCGCGCGGGCGAGCCCCACCAGGCGTGGCAGCCGCTGGGTCCCGCCGGCTCCTGGCAACAGCCCGAGCAGGACCTCCGGCAGCCCGAGCTTGGCGTTGTCGGCCGCGACGCGGAAGTCGCACGCCAACGCCAGCTCGCACCCGCCGCCGAGCGCGTAGCCGTGCACGGCCGCGATGGTGACGATCGGCGCGCGCGCGAGGCGGGAGAGCGTGGCCTGCAGGAGGGCGCCGTAGCGGCGGGCGGCGACCGGGTCGAGGTCGGGGAACTCCGTGATGTCCGCGCCCGCGGCGAACACCTTCGGGCCACCCCAGACGATGAGCACCCGGACGCGCTCGTCGGCGACCGCCTCGGCCACCGCCGCGTCGAGCTGCTCCCAGACCGCCTGCGACAGGGCGTTCATCGGCGGCCGATCGACGCGGAGCACGGCGAGCTGGGCGGCGGCGTCGACCTCGAGGGTCACGTGCTCGGGCACACTCGCTCCTGTCCCGGGCGGCTCGGCCGCCCGTCCGACCGGCGAGCGTAGCGGTGGACGTCGGGGGCTAGCCTCCGGGACGGACCCTCGGACCGCGTGCGGGTCCGGGCAGGAGCTGGTGGTGTGGCCATGGTGGGCGGTGCTGGTCGCCGCCGTCCCGATCGTGCTGCTGACCGTGCTGGTCCTGCGCTCACGGCCGCTCACGCCGTCCGCGTGGCTGAGCGCTGCGGTCGCGCTCGGGCTCGGGGGCACGGTCTTCGAGCTCGCACCGGCAGCGCTGGGCGTCGCGGTGCTGCGGGGGTTGTGGACCGGGAGCTGGATCCTGCTCATCGTGCTGCCAGCGCTGCTGCTGTTCGAGGTGCTGGACCGCTCCGGGGCGCTCGATCGGGTCGCCGGCGCCGCGGACCTGCTCGCGCCGACCGACGGCCGGCGGCTGCTGCTGCTCGCCTTCGTGCTGCCATCCTTCCTCCAGGGCGCCGCCGGGTTCGGGGTCCCCATCGCGATGTCGGCGCCGCTGCTCGTGCGGCGCGGGATGTCCCCGGTGGCGGCGGTCTCGGCCTGCCTGATCGGCTACCAGTGGTCGGTCACCTTCGGCTCGATGGGCTCGAGCTACTTCATGGCCGAGGCCACGGCGCGGCTGACCGAGGAGCAGGCCGGCTCCTTCGCGCTGCGCGCCGCCCTGCTGCTGGCCGCGACCGCCATCGTCTCCGGTCTGCTCGTGCTGGCGCGGGCTCGCCGCAGCCCGGGTGACCTGTGGCGGGCGCTCGCGCTCGGCACGGCCATGGGCGCTGCGCTCGTCGCCGTCGCGGTGACCCAGCCCGCGCTCGGCTCCACCGCCGCCGGGCTCGCAGGCCTGCTCGCCGCGTGGGTGCTCCTGCCGGACCGCGGCGGCCGCCGTCCCGAGGGCCGGCCGCTGCTCACCGCGGCGATGCCCTACGTCGTCCTCACCGGTGCGGCGGTGATCGGGTTCGCGCTGCCCGCGGTCCGTTCGCTGTTCGAGCAGGTCCCGGCGATCGCGCCGGTGCTGCCCGGCAGCGAGGCCGCCTTCGGGTTCGTCTCCCCCGACGCCGCGGTCAGCCCCGTGTTCCGTCCGCTCCTGCACCCGCTGCCCTACGTGGTGCTCGCCACCGTCGTCGGCCTGCTCGTCTACCGGCGCCGTGGCTGGTGGCCGACGGGCGGGACCCAGGCGGCGCTCGCGAGCTGGCTGAACCGGTGCCGCAAGGTCGGGGCCAGCATCCTCGGCCTGACCGTGCTCGCTGCCGCGCTGACCGAGGCCGGCATGATCGCGGCGATCGCCGAGGCGCTCGCCAGCACGCTCGGCATCGCCTTCGTGGCCGTCTCGGCACCGCTCGGCACGCTCGGCACGGTGCTGACGGGGGCGACGACGGCGTCCAACGCGCTGTTCGCCTCCCTGCAGGCCGAGGTCGCGGTGGCGCTCGGCATCCTGCCCGCGATCCTGCTCGCCGGCCAGACCGCCGGCGGCAACGTCGGCAACGCCCTGACCCCGACGGTCGCGGCCGTCGGCACCTCGGCGGCCGGCGCGTCCGGGCGGGAGTCGGAGGTGATCCGACGCAACCTCCTCGGGGCGGGGATCCTGCTGGTGGTGATCCTCCTCGGCCTGCTGGTCCAGCTCGCCCTGGTCAGCGGCTGAGTTCGGCAGCGTGGCTCATCCGAACCCTCGAAACTGTGGCTACTATCACACGTCTAATGACGCCACATCGGGAGGTCGACATGGCTGAGGCCGGGATCCGAGACCTGCGCGATCATCTCAGCCGCTACCTCGAGCGTGTTCGGTCCGGCGAGGAGTTGACCGTCACCGACCGGGGGAAACCGATCGCACGGTTGGTCCCGGTCGACGGACCGCACACGCTCGACCGGCTGATCGTCGAGGGCCTTGTCACGCCTGCGGCGACCCGTGACCGCCGTCGACCGACGACCCGCGTCACGGTGACCGGAGAGGTCAGCGGGCTCGTCGCTGAACAGCGTCGGTGATCGCCTACTTCGACACCTCCGCGCTCATCCCGCTGCTGGTGGACGAACCAGGATCGGAGCGTGCCTGCCGGTTGTGGGACGTGGCAGACAACGTGGTCGCCGTGCGGTTGATCTACGCCGAGGCTCGGGCAGCTCTCGCGCAGGCGACCCGGCTGGGGCGGCTCGCTGCGACCGATCTCGCCACGACGGTCGACGCGCTCGATGGCCTCTACGCCAACCTCGATCTGTTGGAGATCGACGAGCGACTCGTGCGTCGGGCAGGCGAGCTGGCCCAGCACCACGCGCTGCGTGGCTACGACGCTGTCCACCTCGCAGCAGCCGAACGCCTCCGTGACGATGCGACCGTCATGGTCGCCGGTGACCGCGACCTGTGCACCGCAGCCAGGACGCTCGGCATGGCGGTCGCCGACACGTCTGCCGAAGACGATGGCGAGTAGCCAGAACGCCCGATCTACGCGCCCTGTTGGGCCTATCCATCAACACCCGCTGCCGAACTCATCAGTGGCTGAGGCGGGCCGTATCGCGCACCAGCCCGTCGAGCGCGATGTCGACCATGTCGTCGAAGGTGCGCTGGCGCTCCTCGGCGGACACCGCCTCCCCGGTGAGGATGTGGTCGCTGACCGTGAGCACCGTCAGCGCCCGCACCCCGTGGGCGGCCGCGACGCCGTACAGCCCGGCGGCCTCCATCTCGACGGCGAGCACCCCCATCCCGCGCTGGAGGTCGAAGATGCCCTCCCGGGGGTCGTAGAACTGGTCGGCGCTGTGGACGTTGCCGACCGTGACCGGGTGCTCGCGCGCCTCGGCGGCCTCTGCCGCGGCGCGCAGGAGGTGGAAGTCGGCGGTGGCCGCGAAGTCCATGCCGCCGTACCGCGCCCGGTTGACCCCGGAGTCGGTGCAGGCACCGACGGCGAGCACGACGTCGCGCAGGCCGAGGTGCTCCTGCAGGGCACCGCAGGATCCGACCCGCACGAGGCGGGTGACCCCGTACTCACGCACCAGCTCGGTGGCGTAGATCGAGGCCGAGGGGATCCCCATCCCCGTCCCGAGGACCGAGACCGGCATGCCCTGGTAGGACCCGGTGTAGGCGAGCGCGCCACGCACCTCGTTGACGAGCTCGGGCGCCTCGAAGCAGCGCTCCGCGATGTGTGCGGCACGGAGCGGGTCGCCGGGCAGGAGCACGGTGTCGGCGAAGCCGCCGGGCGTGGTCGACAGGTGGGGGGTGGGCACGCTGGTCCTTCTGGTCGTGGTCCCACCCAGTGAAGCAGGCGTTGGCGCTGCCGCGTCCGCCGCTGGCGCTGCGGGACTAGCGTGCGGGGCGGGAAGGAGGAGCCGTGCCGAGCGACCAGCCCGACGCTGCCGGGCTCGACCGAGCCAGGATCGCGGCTGTTGCCGACCGCATCCGCCGCGCCGATGTCGTCGTGGTCCTCACCGGTGCGGGCGTGTCCACCGGCTCGGGGATCCCCGACTACCGCGGCCCGCAGGGGCTGTGGACCAAGGACCCCTCCGCCCAGCGGTACGTGTCGATCGACGCCTACATCAGCGACGAGGAGGTGCGGCGCGAGTCCTGGCGGCGCCGCGCCGCCGACCCGAGCTGGCAGGCCGAGCCGAACGCCGGCCACCGGGCCATCGCCGAGCTCGAGCGTCTGGAGCGACTGACCGCGCTGGTCACCCAGAACGTGGACGGGCTGCACCTGCTGGCCGGGAGCTCCCCCGGCCGCACGATCGAGATCCACGGGACCATCCGGGAGGTCGTCTGCCTCGGCTGCGGCGACCGGCAGCCCGCTGACCCGGTGCTCGAGAGGGTCCGCGCCGGTGAGCACGACCCGCGCTGTGCCCGCTGCGGCGGGCTGCTGAAGGTCGCCACCGTCTCCTTCGGCCAGTCGCTCGACCCCGCCCTGCTGCAGCGCGCCCACGACGCCACGGTGGCCGCGGACGTCTTCCTCGCGGTCGGGACCTCGCTGACCGTCCACCCCGTGGCGCTGCTCCCACGCACGGCGCTGGAGGCGGGAGCGAGCCTGATGATCGTCAACGCCGAGCCCACCCCCTACGACGATCTCGCCGAGGTGGTGCTGCGCAGCGACACCAGCGCCACGCTCACCGCGCTGGTGGATGCGCTCCGGTCACCCTGACCTGGCCGAGCGGACCACCTCGGCGACCGCGTCAGCGATCGGGACGTCGCCGGCGACGAGCTCGAAGGTCGCGCCGATCGTGCCCGGCTCCTCCAGGCAGGCAGCGAGCACGGCCGCGACGTCCGCTCGGGGGATGCTGCCCCGCTCCTGAAGCGTCGGGACGCCGGTGCGCACCCGGCCGGTCCCCGGCTCATCGGTCAACCCGCCCGGCCGGACGATCGTCGCGTCCAGGCCGCTGGCCACCAGGAGGCGGTCCCGGGCGTGCATCGCGGCGAGGTAGTGCCGGATCGCGGGCGGACCCTGCAGGGGGTCATCGGCCGCCATGGAGGACAGCTGCACGTACCGCCGCACCCCCTCCTGCACGCACGCGTCGATGATGCGCAGGGCCCCGTGCAGGTCGACCCTGAGGGTCGCATCAGGGCCGGTCGAGGAGCCGGAGCCCGCGCAGAACACGACCGCGTCCACCCCCGTCACCGCACCGTCGAGGTCGCCCTCGAGGTCACCGACCCGGACCCGTGCCCCGAGCTCCTGCAGCGGCTGGCCACGGGCAGGGTCGCGCACCAACGCGGTCACCGACCGGCCGCGCTCGAGCAGCTCCCGTACCAGCAGCCGCCCGGTCCCACCGGTCGCTCCGACGACGAGCACAGACATGGAGACCTCCCAGCGCCAGCCATCCGACGCCGGGCTGGAGGTCAGCCCAGCAGGGCCAGCTTGCCCTCACCGTAGCCCTCGATCGTGACGGTCCAGTCATGCCGGACGGACGGGGTGGTGGCCATCTCGGCCAGATCCTCGGCGACCTCGCCGGGGACGGGATCCAGGCTCTTGAGCGCCACGTGCGGGGTCGAGGGGCTGTTCAGCAGCCTCGCGGCGACGTTGACCACCTCGTGGAAGAACTCGAGCAGATCCCCATCGAGGCCGCCCGCCTCCTCCACCTCGGCGAGGGTCTCCTGGGGCGGCATCATGCCGATCGCGGCGCCGGCCGCCGCCGCCAGGGTCAGGTCCGCGACCGCCATGGCCGCGGCGTCACCCGCATCGAACCGGTACCCGGCGAGGTAGCTCGGACGCTCCGGGGTGAGCGTCAGGGGCGATCCGGGCCGGATCGTCACCGACTGTCCGACCAGGTCCCGGAGCAGGTCACGGAAGGAGGCCCGCGCCGGCAGGGGGCAACGCGCGCTCACGGGGTACCTCCTCGGCTCACAGCGCGCCGGCCAGGGCCTCGTCGAGGGAGGCCGGGGTGAAGGGCTTGCTGACGAGGAACCGCGCGCCGTGGGTCCTGGCGAGCTCGTGCATCTCCGGCGTCGACTCCGAGGTCACGAAGCCGAACACGGGGGTGATGCCGGCATCGTTGAGCGCCTGCAGGAGCTCGATGCCGGACATCTCGGGCATGTTCCAGTCCGACAGGACGAGGTCCGGGGCTTCGGCCTGGACGACGCCCAGCGCCTCCCTGCCGTCCACGGCCTCGATGATGGTCGCGCCTGCGACCCGGTCGAGACCGGACAGCGCCCGCTTGACGATGGCGCGCATCGCCTTGCTGTCGTCCACGACGAGGATCTTCACCTCGGGTCCTTCCGTCACTCCTGCCCGCGGGTGGTGCGGGTGGTCTGGCTGGTGGGGGCGGCGCGGCGTCGTCAGTGCGACTCGCGGGCGAGCAGGCTGATGACGACCAGGTCCTCCTCGCAGGTCATGCCGATCCTGTCACGCACCACGGTGCCGGGGACGCTCACGTGGTAGTCCCGGCCGCTCGTGACCGACGGCAGCGACAGCTGGCAGCTACCGGGCAGCGTCGACTTCACGTTCCCGCCGGCCATGTTGGCGAGCTCCCCGACGGCGTCGGAGACCTCCTCCTCGCCGATCTCGTCCGGCTCCATCGCGAACATCAGCGCCGCCACCTCGGTCGCCTGGTCCTCGGTGAGCTGGATCGTGACGGCACCCTCGAAATCACCGGTGACCTGGACGACGCCGGTCGCCACCCGCTGGTCCGGCCGGAACACCGGCGCGTCGTGGTAGGGCTCGAGCGTCAGGCCGAGCATCGCGGCCCAGATGTCGCTGATGATCCGATCGAGCTCGACGGTGGGGGTCTCCATGGTGTGTCCTCGTCTCAAGCAGGCCGGTAGGTGGTGGCCGTACCGGTCACCAGCCGGGTGAAGTTCGGGTCGATGTTCATGGTGGTCTCGGAGGTCCCGAGCACCAGGTGCCCGTCGGGCTTGAGCACCGACCGGCACCTGGCCAGGATCTCCTGCTTCGTCTTGAGGTCGAAGTAGATCAGGACGTTGCGCAGGAACAGCACATCCGTGTACGGCACGAAGGGCCAGGGCCTGACGAGGTTCAACGCCCGGAACTCCACCATCGACCGGATCTCGTCCCTGATCCGCCAGTAGGACCCATCGCGTTCGAAGTAGCGGACGAGCCGGCTCACGGGCAGGCCGCGGTTGACCTCGAGCTGGGTGTAGCGGCCGGAGGCGGCGCGGCCGAGCATGTCGGCGGACAGGTCGGTCGCGATGATCCGGACGTTCCAGCTCGCCAGCTGCGGGAAGCGGTCCTTGAGCAGCATGGCGAGGCTGTAGGCCTCCTGCCCGCTGGACGAGGCCGCCGACCAGAAGGTCAGCGCTCGCTGAGCGCTCCGGGCCTGGACCAGCTGCGGGATGATGGCCTCCTCCAGCGCTGCCCACAGGGTCGGGTCGCGGTAGAAGGAGGTCTCGTTCGTGGTCATCGCGTCGACGACCATGTCCCGCAGCTTGCCGGTGTGGTCCTTGCGCAGCCTGGAGACGAGGTCACCGAGGTCGGCCGCACCCACCTGGCGGGCGATCGGCGCCAGCCGGGACTCCACGAGGTAGGTCTTCGACAGGTCGAGGACGATCGCGGAGGCCTCCCGCACGACCTCACGGACGTAGTCGACGTCCGCCGGGCTCAGGTGGCTCATGCGCGCACCTCCTGCGCTGGACGGTCCCCCTTGGAGGTCGCGGCCCGGCGGGCGATCTCCCCCGCGAGCTCACCGAGCGGCAGCACCGCATCGACGGTGCCGGCCTCCACGGCCGCCCCCGGCATGCCCCAGACCACCGAGGTCGCCTGGTCCTGCGCGAGCACGTGTCCTCCGACGTCGCGCACGTGCTGGGTTCCCCTCCGGGCGTCGTAGCCCATCCCGGTCAGGACCACGCCGAGCAGGCCGGCGCCGTACACCGACGAGGCGGTCCGGAACAGCACGTCGGCTGCGGGACGGCAGGAGTTCTCGAGCGGTCCCTCGGTGAGCTTGGTGTAGACCTGGGGGCCGCGCCGTTGCACCTCGAGGTGCTTGCCGCCTGGTGCGAGCAGCACCTCACCCGGCCGAACGAGCTCGTTGTCACCCGCTTCACGCACGTGCAGGGCGGCGCTGTGGTCGAGCCGCTCCGCGAGCAGACGGGTGAACATGGGTGGCATGTGCTGGACGACCAGGACCGGGACCGCGAGCCCGGCCGGCAGGGCCGGGACGAGCTCCGCCAGCGCGTTCGGACCGCCGGTGGACACCCCGATCACGACCGCCTGGACCGGCATCTCGATCTGCGCGCTGCTCTGGCGCCGAGGTGCCGGTGGCGGGGCGGGCGTGCTCGGTCGCGCCGGGGTCGGACGGCCGGTCGCCCCGGGCCGGGACGGCAGCGGCTTGCCGGTCAGCGCCGCGATCTTCGGGACCAGCTCCTGCCGGATGCGCTCCATCGCCTCGGTGACGCTGCCGACGTTGGCAGGCTTGGTGACGTACTCGTTCGCCCCGCTCATCAGGGCTTCCATCGTCACCGCAGCCCCGCGCTCGGTCAGCGTGGAGAACATGATCACCGGCAGCCGGGGGTGGCGCTTGCGCAGCGCCTTGAGCGTCTCGAGCCCGTCCATGACCGGCATCTCGACGTCCAGGGTCACGAGGTCCGGGTTGAGCTGCTCGATCTTCTGCAGCGCGATACGGCCGTTCGGCGCGGTCCCCACCACCTCGAGCCCCGGTTCCTCGCTGAGGACCGTGGTCACGATGCGCCGCACGACGACGGCATCGTCGACGACGAGGACCCGGGTGCGCATCATGCGGCCACCTCGCGCCTCACGGGGTGACCCCCAGCAGCTGGAGCTTCTCACGGATCACGGCGGCCGTGAACGGCTTCATCGCGTACTCGTCCGCACCGGCCTCCAGCGCACGGACCATGTGGTCCATGTCGGCCTCGGTGGTCACCATGACGATCTTGATCGCGGACAGCTCCGGGGTGCCCTTGACCTCGCGGACGAAGTCCAGCCCGTCCATGACCGGCATGTTCCAGTCCACGAGCGCGAGCTCCACCGGCGCGTGCTCCGCGAGCATCGCCAGAGCCTCGCTGCCGTTGGCAGCCTGGATGGTCTCGAACCCCAGCTCGCCCAGGATCCGTGCCAGGATGGCCCGGGTTGCCCGGGAGTCATCCACGACGATGGCCCGCATCTCGCCTCCGCCCCACTCGACGACGGTTGGTCCGCACCGCAGCGGTCCGGGGATCGGACCGGATCGGTCCCCTGCCCTGTCGGCCGAACGGAGGTGTTCCGTAGCGGAGCGGCTGAGGTCGCCGGCCGCCGGTCTCGATCGACCGCCATCGACACCCCGGGCCGGCGCGTGTGCGCCGGCCCGGGGTGGATGGGTGGGGTGGGTGGATGGGTGGGTGGGGTGGTCAGACGGTGACCGGGTCCTTGTCCTTGGTCTGGGACGGCTTGACCGCGACCACGGGCTGACCATCGTCCTTGGCGCCCTGCACGACCGCCTGCAGGTCCTTGGCGACCGCACGCAGATCCGTCGCCGCCTCCTGCGCGCGACCCGCACCCTGCGCCGCCTCACCCGCAGCCGTGGCGACCGAGGTGATGTTCTCCGCGATCTGCGAGCTTCCCGCTGCCGCCTCGTTCACGCTGCGGGCGATCTCGTTCGTC
Source organism: Nitriliruptoraceae bacterium (assembly GCA_046540855.1). GTDB lineage: Bacteria > Actinomycetota > Nitriliruptoria > Nitriliruptorales > Nitriliruptoraceae > T1Sed10-7. The sequence goes on along the minus strand of JBKHEJ010000082.1, from coordinate 186 downwards.
GTCGCGGTCTGCTCCTCCACCGCCGAAGCGATCGTGGTCTGCATATCCGCGATCCTCTCGATCACTCCACCGATCTCGGCGATCGCGGCCACCGCCTCACCCGAGTCGCCCTGGATCGCCGCGATCTTCGAGGAGATCTCCTCCGTCGCCGTCGCCGTCTGGTTCGCGAGCTCCTTGACCTCGTTG
>JBKHEJ010000081.1:0-11208 GCA_046540855.1 Nitriliruptoraceae bacterium | reverse complement strand
CCTTCTCCGCGACGCTGCCCCCGCCGTAGATGGTCCACCCGTGGCCGGTCTCCCAGCGCAGCAGCTGCGGCGCCGCCCGGTCGACGAACGTCGCGAACCCGTGCTGATCGCGGAGGGCGCGCCACAGTCCGGCGACCGCGTCCGAGACCACGAACCCGGCGGCCTGCATCGGATCGTCAGACCGGAAGTAGACGAGGCCCCCGGTCTCGCAGGCGAGGTCGACGAGCAGCTCCACCGCGGCAGCGGCGGTGTCGACGTCCTCGCCTGCCAGGGCCGCCTGAGCGTCGGCCGCGAGCCGACGGAATGTGAACCGCCAGCGGGTCCGCTCCTTGGGTGACACGCGCCGGTCACCGGCCAGGTACGCCCCGGAGCGTGCCAGCGAGACGAACTCACGGACCTCTTCTCGCACCGCGGCCGCGCGCGGCGGCTCGACCTTCTGGCGCTGCTGACGGGCGTGCACCTCGGGGTCGAGCTGTGCCTCGATGCGTTCGCGCATCGGCGCGGACCCGCGCCAGTACAGGGTCCACAGGATCTTGCCCAGCTGGTCGGCGTCGTAGCCTGCGATCTTGGCGTGGAACTCGTCGCGGTTCATCCGGTGAGCTGGCATGCGGCGCACGCTACCCCGCTCGATCGGATGCATGTGGCTGGCAGCGCCCAGCGCCGTCCCGACCTGCACGGTGCGATCCGCCAGGACATCCTCGAGGAGGTCGACGGCCCCATGCTCCTGCATGGGCTGCAGGACTTCCACGGTCTGTCACGCGGGGTCGTCCCGCGGCGGCACGACGAGCGTCCCTCAGCTGACTACTTGGAGCGGCGGTGGGAGAGATTCCGCTCCGCGTGAGTGATGGGACCCGCCGCCTACCCAGGGACCGCGTCCGGCCGGCATAGGGCACCCATGAAATGCGAAACGGCCCCGAAGGGCCGTTCCGTCGTAGCGGGGGCAGGATTTGAACCTGCGACCTCCGGGTTATGAGCCCGGCGAGCTGACCGAACTGCTCCACCCCGCGCCGTGAATCCCCAAGGTACCCAACCGCTCCCGTGCTTGTCGAACCGAGGGGCGTGTCCGTCAGGTCCCTGTCCGGACAACCCTCACGGCAGGTCCCGGTCACCCCTCGGCGTCCGGGTCCTCCTCGGTCGGCTCCTCTGGCTCGGCCTCCTCCAACTCCTCGAGCAGCTCGGCGTCGGAGGGCTCGTCGTCGTCCTCCTCCTCACCGTTGATGAGCTCCTCGACGCTGACACCGGCGGACCGGGCGGCCTGCTCGATCAGGCGCTGAGCCTCGAGCACGGAGGCCTGGTAGGAGGCGAGGTTGCCCTCGCGCAGGGCGTCCTCGGCGCGCGCGAAGGCGGCTAGCGCCTCGCGCAGCAGGCGTTCGGAGACCTGCGCCGGGTCCTCCGGCTCGTCCTCAGCCGGCTCCCCCTCGTCGGTGTCCTCTTCGAGCTCGTCCTCGTCGATGGGGTCGTCGATGGCCTCGTCGTCGGCGATGGCGTCGGGCACCGGCACGCCGATGATCTGGCTCAGGGCACCGGCCAGGGTGCGGTCGAAGGCCGTCCGCTCGCCCATCACCAACGCGACACGGGCGAGCTCGGGGATCTGTGCCTGCGGGTTCTCGAGGAAGAGCGGCTGGACGTAGAGGATCGAGTCCGCCACGGGCAGGACCTGCAGGTTGCCTCGGACCACGTCGGAGCCCTCACGCGAGCGCAGGGTGATGTAGGCCGAGATGTCGTCGTCCTGCTCGATGCGGGCCTGGGCCTGCGCGGGGCCGAGCACCTGCTGGTCGGAGGGGAACCGGACCTGCAGCAGTTGGTTGAGGTTCTCCCCGTCGGAGCGGCCGGCCAGCCACGACACCATGTTCGGCCGGTTGCGGGCCAGGTAGGGCTGGATCTGCACGAACTCCTCGGTGTCCTCACCGGGCAGCTTCATGAGCAGGTAGTACGGCTCCAGCCGCTGCTCGCCACCAGCGAGGTCGCCGACGGCAGCGGTCCCGTTGCCGCTGGAGGCGTTGGCCGCCGCGGCGGGGTCGTTGGGCAGGTCGAACTCATCGGCCCGGTTGAAGAAGGCCGCGGCATCCTGGATGTGGTAGGAGGTGTAGATGTCCGACTGCAGCCGGAACAGGTCCTGCGGGTAGCGGAAGTTGTCCGCCGTCTCGCCCGCCCCCGACATCGGCTCGATCAGGTCGGGGAACACCTGCTCCCAGGCGTCGAGCACCGGGTCGTCCTCCTCGACGCGGTAGAGGGTCACGTCGCCGTCGTAGGCGTCGACCGTCGCCTTGACCGAGTTGCGCACGTAGTTGACCGGTACCTGACGGTTCCCCATGGTCAGCAGTTGCCGCTCGGAGTACGGGTAGCCGTTCGAGGTGGTGTAGGCGTCGATGACCCACGTGACCCGCCCGTCGGCGACCACGGGGTACGGGGTCGAGTCGAACTCGAGGAACGGCGCGACCTGACGCACCCGCTCGGTGATCTGCCGGTTGAAGATGATCCGTGAGTCGTCGCGCAGCAGGTTGGTCAGGACCAGGTTGTAGTCGCTGAAGCGGAGCGCGAAGGCGATCCGGCGCAGGAAGGAGTCGATGGGGACGCCCGCCTCGCCGTCGTACTCGGTGAGGACCTGCTCCTGGGTGTTGGGATCCTCGAAGTTGAGCTCGTCCTCCTCGGTGCGGACGAGGTTGTAGATCGGGTCGGCGAACTCGCCGAAGTAGATCTCCGACTGCTCGCCCGGGACCACCGCGTCGGAGCCGGAGACCGGGATGTTCTCCGCGATGAACACCGGCTGGCCCTCGTTGTTGGCCGTGTTGACCTGCGAGGCGACGATGCCGAAGCCGTGGGTGAAGGTGATGTGCCGGTTCTGCCAGTTGTCGGAGGTCTCCGGCAGCTCGGAGAGCTCACGGGTGGCGAGCATGACCTGCCGCAGCTCCCCGTCGATCTCGTAGCGGTCGGTGGCGACGGAGTTGAACTCGTAGTACGGCCGTAGCGACTGCAGCTGCTCGTAGGTCGTCTCGAGCACGTTCGGGTCCCACAGCCGCACGTTGAGGAAGGTGATGTCGTTGTCGACCACGTCGTCGAGGTCGAGGTCGTTGCGGATGCTGAAGGGCACCCGGTCCACGTCCGCCAACCCGTAGGCGGCACGGGTCGCCTCGAGGTTGCGCTGGATGAACTCCTGCTCCCGGGCGAGCTCCTGCGGGTCCACCTGTACGCGCTGGATCACCGCTGGGTAGGCCCCCTGCAGGATGATCGAGGCGACGACGAGCAGCCCGACCGCCGCGCCCGGCAGCAGGAACCCCTCGCGTCTCAGCGCGAAGAGCACGAGCGCGATCGCGACGACGGACACGCCGATGAGCAGGTACAGGGCCGGCAGCTCGGCGTTGACGTCGGTGTAGGAGGCGCCGGTCACGGTGCCGCGCTCGGAGTAGAGCAGCTCGTAGCGGTCGAGCCAGTAGCCCCACGCTCGCACGGCGAGGATGAGCGCCAGCAGGATGGACAGGTGCGCCTTGACCGAGGGGAGGATCTTGTCGGTATCGGCCTCGGGACGGATCCCACCGAGCAGGTAGTGGGCGCCGGCGGTGAGCAGCCCGGTCAGTACCAGCGAGGTGAACAGCCACGACTGCAGCAGCGACCAGAAGGGCAGCTGGAAGAGGTAGTAGCCGAGGTCCACGCCGAACTGGGGGTCCTCGATGCCGACCTCGCCGCCGTTGAGGAACAGCAGCCAGGTCTCCCAGCTCGCGCTGAGGGCGAGGCCCGAGGTCAGACCGAACACCGCGGCCACGGCCAGGATCAGCCACGGCAGGTAGGGGTCCGCCATCTCCCGGTAGCGCTGGATCTGCGCCTGCTGCGGGGAGTTCGGCACGAAGAACGGCCGCAGGCGCCGGGCGATGAACAGGTTCACCGCGATCAGGGTCGTCAGGATGAGGGTGAAGACCACCCCGAGCAGGACGCGCGTGCTGAGCAGCGTCGAGAAGACCTCGCGGAAGCCGCGTTCGTCGAACCACCAGAAGTCGGTGACGAGCACGGCGATGCGGTTCGCGCTGAACAGCACCAGGAGGAGGCCGAGCACCACGACGGTGCCGAGCCGACGGCGGACGAACTCGCCCACAGCGATCCTTGCGTCAGAGCCGGTCACGGATGCAGGAAGGTACCGACCCGGACCGGGCGGGGCAGACGCCGGTCAGGAAGCGGCGAGCACGACCCCGTCGGCCGGCGTGCGCCCCGAGCGCAGCAGCTCCAGGGCCTCGAGCGCGTCCTCCAGGCTGCCGACCGGGACGATGAGGATGTCGGTGCGGACCGGGGCCTCGAGCGCGTCGTCGAGGTCGTCCTGCGGGACGAGGAACACCTCAGCGGGGGGGCTGCCGTCCTGCGGGTCGGTGGCGCCGACGACCTTCTGGGTCACCCCGCCGACGCTGCCGACGCTGCCGTCGCGGGCCAGGGTGCCCGTCCCGGCGACGGCGAGCTCACCCAGCAGGGGCTCGGGCTCGAGCAGCTCGAGCAGCGAGAGCGCGAAGATGAGACCGGCGGAGGGCCCGCCGATCACCCCGGCATCGACCGCGATGTCGACCGGCAGGTCCACATCGGTGGTCAGCAGCACGCCGACGTACGGCAGGGTCGGGTCGAGGGGGTTGGGGCCGAGCACCACCTCGACGGTGCGCTCCCCCTGCGCTGCGCGCACGGTCAGGGTCACGGTGTCGCCGGGCTCACGGGCGCGGATGGCCTCGACGGCCTCGGTGCTCTCCCGGACCGGGGCGTCATCGACCGCGACCACGACGTCATCGACCTCGAGCTCGTCGGTGACGGCGTCCTCCTCGACGCTGAGGATGAGCGCGCCAGCCGGCTCCAGGTCGTAGCCGAGCCGCTCGAGCGCGACGATGGTCGCCACCTGCTGGCTGTCACGCATCGACAGCGCGTTGCGCTCGGCGATCTCCTCGCGATCCACGCCGGGTGGGTAGAGCTGCTCGCGCGGCACCACCTCGACGGCACCGCTGGCGTGGGCTCGCACCCAGGAGACCAGGCCGAGCTGCTCCTGGACCGCGACGGTCGTCAGGCGCAGGCTGCCCTCCTCGGGGGGGAACACCGTGGCGTCGCTGACCGTGATGAGCTCCAGGCTGTCCTCGACCGGACCGGGCTCGAGGGCCACCTGGCAGGAAGGCTGTGCGGCCAGCACCTCGCACGGCACCATGCCGTTCGAGAAGCCCACCACCGCCGCGATCGCAGCCAGCACCAGCGCCACGCTGAGCGCGCGCCGCGCGAGGGTTCGGACCGGACCCACGCGCTTCCTCCACCACGACACGGACGGGGCCGGACCAGGCTACCGGTGGTGCCGCGGGCTCAACCGCGCGAGAAGATCCCCCGGTGCGCCGCCTGCTCCCGCGACTCCGGCGCGGCGGTCGGCTCCGCGGTCGACGGGGCAGGACCGATGAGCATCGCACCGGGCGGCGGCTCGAGCCGGACGGGGTGCGTACGGGCCTCGTGGGCCACCGGCTCGGTCGGGGGAGGCAGCGTCGCCGTGGCCTCCTCCGCCGTGTCCGCGGTCTCCGTCGGCTCCTCGGCAGCCTCGACGGCCACGACCTTGTAGTAGGTCCGGACCTCGATCGGGATCTCCTTGAAGACCCGGACCTCGGAGGCCGGCCCGTCGTTGCGGAGCGACTCGACCCGCGCCAGCGCCCCGTCCAGGGTGGGGTGGTCCTCCAGGTGCGTCGCACCGTCCGCGTCCACGTGGTGCACCGCGTAGCCCATCGTCATCTCCCTCGCGAGCGTGACGACACCCCTGGGGGCGCCGTTGCCCCACCATCGGCTCGTGCGGGTGCCGGCTTGAGACCGGTCCGCGCGCGCGATGAGAAGCCCCGGGGCTAGGGGCCTGAGGGGCTCACCGTCGGGCGCGTCGCCGTTGCCACCTGCGCCGTGCGAGGCGAGCGAGCTGCCACAGGGCCACGCTGCCGAGCGCGGTGCCGACCAGCGCGGAGACCGCCACGGTGGCCCGGGTCGCCCGGACCCGGCCGAGGGTGAGGTAGCGGCCGTGTTCCACCGCGAGCGCCGCGACGGCGTCCCGGTTGCTCGCGCGCGGGCGCCAGCCCGTCGCCGTCAACGCGTCGTTGCTCATCACGCACGGGTGCACGAACAGGGAGACGAGACCCGGGGACAGGTCGCCCAGCCGCAGCGCGTAGACGCCGGCCGCGCCGCTGTAGGCGACCTCCTCGGGGACCTCCAGGGCCGGCCGGCCGAGGATCGCGGTGACCTCGTCGAAGGAGAGCCAGCCGTCGGCGCACACGTTGTACGCGCCCGCGAGGCGGTGCGCGATCGCGTGGACGATCGCGTCCACGGCGTCGTCGGGGTGGAGGAACTGCAGGGGTGGTCGGTGCCCCCGGACCGCCGGGATGCGTGGGGCCTCCAACGCTCGGGTCAGCAGCGTGTCCACGTCGGGCCCGGCGAGCAGGGCCAGGCGCAGGGTGGTGACCGTCACCTCGGGGTGCGCGGCACGGAACCGCTCCAGCCAGTGCTCAACCTCGGCGGCGTGCTCGGCTGCGGGGAGCCCCGACAGCCCACGGATCGGACGGTCCTCGGTGAGCGGTACCTCGTTGTCGGGGTGGGCGCCGTAGGCGAGCACGCTGGAGGTCACGACCAGGTGGCCGACCCCGGCCTCCGCAGCGGCCTCGGCGACGCGCTTGGCCGCATCGACCTCACGCCTGCGCACCAGGGCGTCGTCCCGGGTCGGCTCCAGGGTCGCGCCGAGGTGGACGACGACGTCGACGCCAGCGAGGACCGCTCGCAGGTCCGCGGTGCCCGGGTCGGCCTCGTGGAAGCTGCAGCCTGTCACCGTGACGCCGAGCGGCGGGGAGCGGTCGATCGCGATGATGCGGGTGATGTCGGAGGCGCTTGCCACCCGCCGCAGCAGGCGCGGGCCGAGGACGCTGCTCGCACCCGTGATCGCGACGACGGTCACCTGCGCTGCCTCCCCTCATCCCCCGCACCGCGGGGTCATCTCTGCTCTACCGTAGCGAGCCTCCGCACCCAGCGAGGCCCGCCGTGAGCGAGCACCCAGATCGTCCGCAGGATCCCTTCGAGCACCTCCCGCCGGAGCTTCGGGCCATGCTCGAGCAGCTGGGTGGGCCGGACGCGCTGGCCCAGGCCCAGCAGCAGCTCTCCCAGCTGTTCGGTGGCGGGATGCCGGGGTTCGGCGCCTTCCCCGCCACCGTCCCGACCGGCCCCGTGGACTGGGAGCTCGCGACCCGCGTCGCCCTGCAGGTCGCCGCCGAGGGGGACCGGTCCGCGACCGACGTGGAGGCTCTGGCCATCACGGCCGCCTTCGACCTCGCGGAGCACTGGCTCGATCAGACGCCGCTGCCGAGCCCGACGGGGGTGGGGACGGTGGTCGCGGCGTCGCGGCAGACCTGGGTGAACGCCGCGATCCCGGCGCTCAAGCCGCTGGTGGAGCCGGTGGCGCGCGCGGCGACCGATGCCATGGTGGACCTCGCCCGGGAGCAGCTCGACCAGCTGACCGGCGAGGGTGGCCGGGAGGAGCTTGAGGGGTTGCTCGGTGCCGCGGGGCTGCCCGAGGAGCTGCGGCCGATGTTCGAGCAGCTGCTCGGGAGCGACCCCGGTGAGCTGCTCCGGCCGGCCGGCGCCGGGCTCGCGGGGCTCCAGGCCGGGCAGGTGATCGGACAGCTGGCCCGGCAGCTGATCGGGCAGTACGACCTCGGCATCCCCACCGCGCCCCGGGAGCAGGCCCACCTGCTGGTCGTCAACGTCGCCGACGACCTCGCCGGGTACGGCCTCGACGACGAGGAGGTGCGCCTGGTCCTCGCGCTGCACGAGGCGGCCCATCGACGCCTCTACCACGCCGTACCGTGGCTCGAGGCGCACGTCGCCGCGCTGGTGGCGCGCTTCGCCGCTGGCACGGTGGTGGACGCCGACCGCATGCGTGAGGTCGCTGAGGAGCTGACCGTCGGTCTGGACCCCGAGGACGAGGAGTCCCTCGCCCGCGCCATGGAGCGGGCGGCGAGCTTCCGGCTGACCCCGACCGAGGAGCAGCAGCGGGTGCTGGACCGCCTCCAGGGGGTGGTGTGCCTCGTCGGTGCCTGGGCGAGGCACGAGGTGGCACGGGCCGTCGAGGGCCGGCTCCCGAGCTTCGGGCGCATCCAGGAGGTGCTGCGACGTCGCCGCGTGGCCCGCGGGGACGGCGAGCAGCTGCTCGCGGCGCTGCTCGGTCTGGACCTGAAACCGGCGGACGAGTCCGTCGGTGAGCGGTTCGTCGAGGCGGTCGAGGCGGCGCTCGGCCCCGAGGGGTTGCACCGTGCGCTCGCGCACCCGGAGAACCTGCCCGATGGCGAGGAGCTGGCGGACCACAACCGCTGGCTCGCGCGGACCGCCACCAGCGAGGAGGTCCCCGACGACCTGGCTGCGCTGTTCGAGAGCCTAGGCGACGCCCCGCACGAGGACAGCGCCGCTGAGCGGCTCGCGGCGCAGGGCGGCGCAGGGCCGGACAGCGGCGCTGAGGACGGTGACGCTCAGTCAGACGACGAGGACCCGGGTGGCCCGGAGGATGGCGCCGACCCGCGCGGCTGAGGATCCGTGCCCCGGCCACCACGGGCGGCGGCCGCCAAGCCCGCCTCGAAGCCGTCGAGGTAGCCGCGCGCCCGTTCGGCGTGGGGGTAGCGGGCGAGCAGCGCCTGGAAGCGCTGGTCGTGACCGGGCACGTGCAGGTGCGCGAGCTCGTGCACCAGGACGTGATCGAGCACGAAGGTCGGGGCGCTCGCGAGCCGGTCGCTGATGCGGATCTCACCCGTCGAGGGTGTGCAGGACCCCCAGCGGCGCTGCATCCGCGACGACCACCGCACGGTGCGGGCCCGTACCCCGTCCAGGTACCGGTCGGCGAGCAGGTCGGCCCGTCGCTGCAGCCAGGCGTCGCCACCGCGATCGTCTGCCGAGCGGGTCCGGAGTACCTTGCCGAGCAGCGTGTCCACCAGCGCCTGGTCCTCCTCAGGGGGCAGGCCGGCCGGGATGCGCACGACGATCCGTCCGTCCCGCAGCCCCGCCTGCCCGCTGCGCCGGCGGCGGGTGCTGCGGTGGATCTCGACCGGTGGGCGACCCGTCGTCGCGGCGAGGTGCTGGACGCCTGGGGGGTGTGGGGTGCTCATCGCGCCGGTAGCGACGTCCACGGTCGCGCTCCAGGGTCCTTCGCGGGGGCTCGACGTCCGGCTTGGCCGCCCCGCCGCGACGGTGAGCGACGGCGGCCGCGGGGGCGGGCGCCGCGCCCCCGATAGCACAGGACGGGTCGTGATGCCCGCGTCCGGGGCCCCGCGTGCGACGGACGCACTCGAGCGGCGTCGGGCTCGCTCGCACGGGTCCAGCTGCCTGTCCACAGGTTGTGGAGCAGGTGTGGAGCCAGCGGGCCGCGGACCGGCGCTGCGTGTCCGTGGCGGGCGTCATCGCTCCTCGGACACCCCCTCGTCCACGACGCGTCCACATCCTGTCCACACCATCCGGGGGGCTCATCCACAGGGCGTGGACCGGTCGTGGTCGACAACGCGGACCCGGTCTGCCTACGGTGCTCGAACGACGTCCCCAGCCGCTCGATCGGGACCACGCTCCACGGGGAAGGGAGCGCGAGCTCGGTCGGGCGCTGGGGACGTCCTGTGCCCGCGCGCGGCGTGCCGACCGCGCGCCTCTCAGCCGCGATCACGCCGCTTGCGCCCCCGTGGCTGGTAGGGGCGGCGCTCAGGTGTCGGCGAGCCCGGCCCGGCCCCGGCGTCACCGCGCTGAGGCGTGCTTCCCGGCAGGTGGCTGTCCCGCCCCGAGGCACCCTCGCCCTCACCGAGCCGGGCGGCGTCGCGACGGGACAGCAGCGCGAGGTTGGCCTGCAGTGCACGCCGGGCTCGCAGGAAGAAGAACGCCGACATGGCACCGAGCGCCAGCGCGGCCACCGCCGCGTTCAGCAGGGCGACCTGCCACCCGAGCTGGCCGATCTGGACCAGGCCCACGGCGGGACCGATCAGCCACGACCAGCGCCAGAAGCGCATCTGACGCCGAGCGATGTGGACCGCGTGCTCGGCGTGCTTGCGCTGCTCGACCGGCTGCCCCCGGTTCACGCTGCGCACGATGGCGCGCCGGTCCGGTGCCGACAGCGTCGCGAACCGCCGCTGCCGTTCCCGGCGTTCATCCTTGGTGGCCATGCCTGCTCCGGGTCCTGCGGGAGGGTGGAGGGTAGACCGGCCCGCCCCCACCCTGGCCGTGCGCAGGTCCGAACCTCGCGCGTCGACGTCCGCACGCCACCCGGAGCAACCATGCGTCCACGGCCGAAACCCGACCCGGTCGGCCCCGGTCAGGAGTCCGTCTGGGACTACCCGCGGCCGCCTGCGATGGACCCCAGCGACGAGCACGTCGAGGTGTTCGTCGCCGACCGTCGCATCGCCGAGACCCGCCGCGCCATCCGCGTGCTCGAGACCTCCCACCCGCCCTCGTACTACCTCCCCCTCGACGACGTCGACCAGGAGGTGCTGGTCCACAACCCGCACCGCACCTTCTGCGAGTTCAAGGGGCAGGCCAGCTACCTCGACGTCGTCGTCGGAGACCACCGCGTCCCGCTCGCCGGGTGGTACTACCCGGAGCCGACCGGGCGCTTCGCGGCGCTCGCCGGCCACGTCACCTTCTACCCGAGCCGGGTGGAGCGGTGCCTCGTCGATGGCGAGGTGGTGCGAGCGAGCGAGAGCGACTTCTACGGCGGCTGGATCACCTCGCGGGTCGTCGGCCCCTTCAAGGGACCGGAGGGGACCGCCTGGTGGTGAGCAGCGGCAACGCGTGAGCGGTTCACCCCGTCCGGACGCCCGTGGCCGGGCCGTGAGGGCGCCGTTACGGTGAGGTGGTCGCGCACGGCCGCGTGCGCCAGGGAGGAGATCGAGGTGTCCATCGTCAAGATCAACGCGATCCAGGTACCCGAGGGGGGCGGTGCGACGCTCGAGGAACGCTTCGCCGCCCGCGCGGGTGAGGTCGAGCACGTCGATGGCTTCGAGTCCTTCGAGCTGCTGCGGCCCACCGACGGCTCCCACCGCTACCTGGTGGTGACCCGGTGGCGCGACGTCGGGGCGTACGACGCCTGGGTGCACTCCGACGCCTTCGCCGCCTCGCACGCCAGGAACGATGCGGTCAACGATCCGACGGTCGGCCACCCCGGTGCGGCGAGCGCGCCGGCGGCCGTGACCGCGACGGAGCCTCTCAGGAACGCCCGTC
>JBKHEJ010000080.1:0-11265 GCA_046540855.1 Nitriliruptoraceae bacterium | reverse complement strand
ATCACCAGCGATGCGCGCCGCCCCGATGCCGTTGCAGCGCGCAGGCTCGTGGCGATGACCTCGGCCCCTGGCGGTGCTTGGCCGACCGCAGGCAGGCTGGACAGGACCGGCGCCAGGAGCCTCGCTCATGGCACGAGCCACCTCGAAGTCGCAACTGCTCGACGAGATCGCTCGCGAACGCCGCAGGCTGGACGATCTGCTCGCCTCGATCCCAGCCGATCGGAAGCTCGAAGAGGTCGCGGACGGGCTGAGTGTCAAGGATCTGCTGGCGCATCGGACCGAGTGGGGTCGGATGCTGCTGCGCTGGCACGATGAGGCACGGGCCGGCCGCGTCCCGGCGGTCCCCACTCCCGGGTTCAAGTGGAACCAGCTACCGGCGCTGAACGCCCAGATCCAGCAGCGGTTCGCTGACGTTCCTCTGGAACGGGTCGAGGCGGAGTTCGCCGACGTCCACGACCGCCTCTACACCGTCGTGGAGGCGATGGACGAGGAGGAACTGTTCGGCGCGCACTTCTACCCGTTCACGGGGAACACGACGCTGGCTGCGTACGTGACCTCGGCGTCGGCGGCCCACTACCGCTCGGCGACGAAGCTCGTACGCAGGTGGTGGAAGGCGCAGCGACCCACGGCCTCGAGCGCCTGACCCTGCTGGTCCGGACACCGCATGCCGCCGGTCCTCGGCGTGGTGCCTGTAGCGCGGCTGCCGCGTGCCCTCCCGGTGATCGCCATCGGCGTCGAACGCCTCAGGGTGCCCAGCTGGCGACGTCGATGGCGATCCCGGCATGCCCGACGGGTCCGACCTGCGTGTCAGCCCGAGCTCAGGATCCCACCGTCGATCACGAACTGGCTGCCGGTCAGGAACGAGGCGCCGTCCGAGCACAGGAACACGACCACGTCGGCGACCTCGCGCGGCTGGCCGATCCGCCCCATCGGTCCGGCGATCGCCTCCCCGAGACCGGGGTTGTCCTCGATAGCGCGGGCGACCATCGCGGTCTCGATCGCGGCTGGGTGAACCGACACGATCCGGATGCCTTGGTCGGCGTACTCGAGAGCGGCGGCCTTCGTCAGTCCCGCCACGCCGTGCTTCGACGCGGTGTAGGGCGCGAGCTGCGGGTACCCGCGAAGGCCAGCGGTCGACGAGGTGTTCACGATGACCCCGCCACCGCGCTCGAGCATGTGCGGGATCTGCGCCTTCATGCAGTAGAACACCCCGAAGAGGTTGAGTTCGATCACACGACGGAACTCGGCGGTGTCCATCTCCGCCAGCGGTGACTGCTTGCCCTCGGTCCCAGCGTTGTTGTACGCGTAGTCGAGGCCGCCGAACCGGTCGACGACCGACGCGACCATCGTGTGGACGGCCTCCTCGTCGGTGACGTCGCAGGCGATGAAGATCGCCTCCCCACCCGCCTCCTCGATCTGACGCACGGTCTCGACAGCGCCGTCCTCATCGAGGTCGACGACGGCGACCGCCGCACCCTGATCGGCGAACGCCAGCGACGTCGCCCGACCGAGCCCGCCTCCGCCTCCGGTGACCAGCGCGACCTTGCCCTGCATGTCCGTGCTCATCGCTCTCTCCCAGAGCGCCGGCGGGGCGACCTGTCCGGTCGCTTCGTCCCCGACGGCGTCGATCCTGACGGTAACAGGGCGGCAGGTACGGGCAACCTGCACCTTGCGATGTCGGAGCCCTCCGACGCTGAGCGGTCATCGGGGGTGGAACCCGGGGGATCGGTGGCGCCCGATCGCCGGTGCCCTCACCGTGGCTTCGGTGCGGCGGGGTAGCCGAGGTCGCGTCGGCGCGGACGGGATGGTTGGATGTGGTCGTCCGGCCCGCAGCGCGGGTGGACGAGGAGGGTTGTGTGGGCACCGGGCCGTTCCACGGGGGCGGCTGCTCCGCGTCCGCCGCCGCGTGAGCGCCCCATGAACGACCTTCACACCGAGCGCATGATCCAGCGCGGCCGCGTCGTCGGGTTGGTGTTCGCGGCGGGGCTCGTCCTGTCCTTCGGCCCCGACCGCAGCTCGCTGGTCACCCTGGCGGTCCTGGTGCTTGCGGTGTCGGTGCTCGTCTCCTGGCTCGGCATGCGCCGTGCCGAGCAGCCTCGCGCGCTGCGGTCGCTCGGGGTCGTCACCTTCGTCGCCGATGTCGTGGTCGTGGGGCTCCTGCTCGCGGCCGTGTCGCAGGACCCCATCGACCCCGTCGGCTTCGTGACCTACCTCATCGGTGTCGAGGCCGCGTTGAAGTGGGGCCGCAAGGGGGCGCTCCTGGGTGGGTTGCTCGCTGGGGTGCTGGCGGTGGCGTGGGCGGCGGCGGGCTACGAGGCGATCGGGCGGGAGCTGCCCGCGACCTCGATCGCGTTCCGGCTGCTGTCGAACGTGGTGCTGGCGCTGCCGGTCGGGCTGCTGGTGGAGCACCTGCGCACCGAGCAGTCCTACGCCCGACGGCTCTTCGAGGCCTCCAACGAGGCGATCCTCGTGGTCGCCGACGGCTGCATCATCGACGCGAACGCCGTGGCGGTCGAGCTCGCGAACCGGTCACCGGGTCAGTTGCTCGACCACCCGATCGACGAGGTGTTCGACCTCCACGGCCCCTGGGTCAACGCGACCGGCACCACGCCCTCGGCGGTCGGGGCCCAGGGGCGCGGCTCGATCGTCGATGCGTCGGGCCAGCGCCGGTGGCTCTCCTTCGACACCGTGGTCGATGACGACGAGCTCCGCATCCTCATCGTCCGGGACGTCACCGCGCAGGTCGAGCGCACGAGGCAGCTCGAGGCTCAGGCCCTGATCGACCCCGTGACCGGGCTGCACAACCGCAGCGCCCTGCGCGCCTCGCTCGCCGACCACCTCCCCGCCAAGGATCTCGGCTTGGTCTTCCTCGACCTCGACGGCTTCAAGGCGGTCAACGACGAGCACGGGCACACCATCGGCGACGAGCTGCTGCGCGCGGTCGCGCAGCGCCTGCGGTCGGTCACCCGGGCACAGGACGTGGCCTACCGGTGGGCCGGAGATGAGTTCTGCCTCGTGGTCCACCCCGCGACGCCGCAGATCCTCACCTCGATGGCGATCCGGATCGAGCAGGTCCTGCGCGACCCGATCGACCTCGGCGCGGTCATGCTGACCGCGCATGCGTCGGTCGGCACAGCGATGGCGCAGTCGGAGGACGACGAGGCCTCGTTGATCCACCGGGCGGACAGCGAGATGTACCAGCGCAAGGCGCGCTACAAGCAGCGTCTGACGCCGTGACGCGCGGGCGCTGCCCCGTGAGGCGCCGCGTCACGTCGCGGGTGCTCGGACCTGAGCGACGCGCACGGCACACTGCCCGCTGACGGCAGGAACCGGAGGACGACCATCACGGCACCCGACCGCGTCCGTGGCACCTCGACCCAGCAGCTCCTGGGCGTGTACGACGCCGACGGAGGGGCACTCGGTGAGGCCCGCTACCTGTTCGGTCACCTGCTCGGCACCGCCGAGTGTGCGCTGTGCTCGATCACCCATGCGCCGCTACGACGCAAGCCCGAGTGGGACGAGCTGGTCGACGATCTCGAGGTGCCGCTGAGCGTGGTGCACCGCAACCAGGTGCCCTTCTGGGCGCGCGCTGCCGCCGACGCGGTGGAGCTTCCGGTGATCCTGGCGCGTACCGGCGACGGGCACGTCATCGACCTGCTCGGTCCCACGGAACTGGCGGCGTGCGACGGATCGGTCTCGACCTTCCGTGACCTGCTCGAGGAAGCGCTGCGTCGGATCGGATGATCGGGATCGTGGTGTGTGGAGCGCAGCGATCCCTCACCGGTGCTCGCGGCCGCTGGCTCCCGCGGCGCGGCTGCGGTCGTGGCTAGACCGCTGCCGAAGGATCGGCGCTCGCCGCTGCTCGCTCGGCTGCCGGCCGACCCGACCGAGCGCAGGACGATCGTGCGGGCCCATCAGCAGGCGCTGGACGCGGGATCGCCGACGTACCTCGATCCGCGCACCGGCCTGGTCGTGCTCACCGCCGGGTACCTGTGGCGGGTCGGGAGATGCTGCCGGTCGGGATGCCGCCACTGCCCCTTCGCAGCCGGTGTCCGCCACCCCGAGGTCACTGACGCCTGACGCCTGACACCGACGCCTGCCGCCGACGCCTGACACGCACGCCCGGACG
This sequence comes from Nitriliruptoraceae bacterium, assembly GCA_046540855.1. Taxonomy (GTDB): domain Bacteria; phylum Actinomycetota; class Nitriliruptoria; order Nitriliruptorales; family Nitriliruptoraceae; genus T1Sed10-7. Next base: position 7,136 of record JBKHEJ010000080.1, on the reverse strand, counting down.
CGCTCAGGGAACGTCCCACCACAGCGTGGTGGTGGGGCGCTCGCGCGGCTGAGGGTGCGCGGCGAGCGCCGCCCGGAGCTCGTCGTCCCGCGACGGGTCGAGCCGCAGCCGGCGCCGGGCGAAGCGCAGCGGCTCCTCGCCCTCGTCGCTGCCGCCGAGCCGGCGCTTCGTCCAGTGCTCGACGTGCACGTCGTACCCCGCGGCCTGGATCACCCTCGCCGCGTCGTCGGAGGTCGGACCCTCCGGCCGCTCGATGCCGTGCAGCTCCCGCCACAGCGGCGTCAGCCACCTCAGGGGGTGCCGTTGGGGGATCTCCACCACGACCCGGCGCCGTGCGCGACGGGTCAGGGCGGCCGTGAACGCCACCAGGTCACCGACGCCGAACAGCACGTTGTGGCACACCGCCACCTCGACTTGGGGGACCCGGTCGGCGACCTCGGGCCAGGAGCCCTCGACGGTGGTGACCACCGCCCCGCGGGCTCCTCCGCGGGTCGCGTACGCCGCCAGCATGTCGTCCTGGACGTCGACGCCGATGAGCCGTCCCGCCGGCGGGACGAGCGGCAGGCTGCCGGCTCCGGCGCCACAGCCGACGTCCAGGACCGCCCCGCCGGGCTGTAGCACCTCACGGGCCCGCCGCCGGGAGGGGCTGTCGAGGTGGACGGCCTGGTCGGCGATGCGGGCGAAGCGCTCCACCTCGAAGCGCTCGTCGTCCGCTGCCGGCGTCGGGAGGTGCTCGGGGACGCGCCACCTCGCGAGCTGCTCGGCCCAGTCGGTGGCGGCGTCGGGCAGCGCCTTCGGGACGAGCAGGACGTCGAGGTGGCCGGTGCCCGCTCGCAGCTCGGTCCAGGGCGCGGGGACCGTCAGCTGCGCGAGCGCGCCCGTCGGGACCTTGGTGCGCAGCTGCTGGTGGGCGGCGGGCGTCGCGTCCCCGGTGAGCTGTGCCACCAGCTCCTCCACCGCGGGGTTGTGCCCGACCAGCAGGACGTCGCCGACCGCCGCGCCCGCGTCCTGGCCGAGCCGGCGGCAGCGGGCCAGCAGCGTCCGCGCGTCGGCGTCGTACAGGGCCGGATCGACCACCACCTCGACGTCGGTCGGCAGGGCCGGCCGCACACCATCGAGGGTGGCCTGGGTGCGCGCCGCCGAGGAGCACAGCACGTGCGTCACCGCGCTGCCGCGGACGGCCAGGACCCGTGCCAGCGCCGGGAGGTCGCGCTGCCCACGGGCGGCCAGGGGCCGGTCGTGGTCGGCGAGGCTCGCGTCGTCCCAGCTCGACTTCGCGTGCCGCAGGACCAGCAGGCGGTGGGCGGGCATCGGGCCTCCTGGCGGGGTCAGTGCCGGCCAGGCCGGTGGAGCGCGCTCAGCCGGCAGGTGGCCCAGCCGAGCTCCTGCCACGGCACGGGCACCACCAGCTCCGCGAGCGCCCCCGGGGGGAAGCCGTGCGAGAGCACCTGCCGCACCACCGGGGTGTCCTGGATCGTGAGCTCGTGGACGAGGGCGGCCACGCCCGGGTTGTGGCCGATCAGGAGCGCCGCCGGGACGTCCGCGTCGAGCTCCTGGCAGCGTGCGAGCAGCTCCTCCCCTCCGGCGAGGTAGAGGTCGTTCGCCACCTCGACGTCAGCGTCGGCCGGCAGCACGTCACGCACCCCGGCCAGGGTCGCGGCGGCGCGCACCGCCGCGGAGCACCGCACGGCCCGGATGGCGCCGCCACGCTCGCGGAGCCGCTCGCGCAGCTGGGGCAGGTCCTGCTCGCCGCGGGCCGACAGGGGCCGGTAGGCGTCGCTCAGCCCGCTGCCGTGGCTGACGGCGTGGGCGTGGCGCACGACGAACAGGCGTCGGTCAGCCGACATGGCCCACCCACGAGCCGACAGGGCCCACCCACGATCCGGGCGGCCGGACGCGCCGACAGCCTGCGACCCACAGCCCGGTCGCATCGGCCGGGTCGGCCTCGATCCTGATCGTCATCGCGAGGTGACTCCTGGTCCTCGCCGTACCGTAGGCGCACGCCGGGACGCCGTGTCGCCCACGGCTTGCTTCCGGGTGTGGCGCGGCGTTTCACTGCCCTCTCGGACCGTCGTCACGACTGGGAGGACCGTGATGCCCGCGACCCACACCGTGCTGAACCAGCCGCCGCCACGCGAGGCCCATGACGCCTTCGCGGAGGACCTCGCGCTGCGGGAGGCCGTCCAGCGCGAGGGCGCCGGCTGGGCGGTCGAGGACCTCTCCGACGTGGGGCGGCTGGTGGGCGATCCGGCCTGGGTCGAGCGTGGTCGGCTCGCCAACGAGCACCGGCCGGTGCTGGAGACCCACGACCGCTACGGTCACCGCATCGACCGGGTCGTCTACCACCCGGCCTACCACGAGCTCATGGACGCAGGCGTCCGGGTCGGGCTGCACGCCGCGCCCTGGGCCGAGCCCCGGCCCGGCGCGCACGTCGCCCGCGCGGCCCGCTACGTGCTGTGGCCTCGGATCGACTCCGGGACGCTGTGCCCGCTGACGATGACCTACGCGGTGGTCCCGAGCCTGCGCCACCAGCCGGAGGTCGCCGGCCCCTGGGAGGAGAAGGTCCTCAGCAGCACCTACGACCCGGCCGAGCAGCCGCTCACGGACAAGCAGGGTGCGCTGTTCGGCATGGCGATGACCGAGAAGCAGGGCGGGAGCGACGTGCGGGCCAACACCTCGGTCGCGGTGCCGATCGACGGGGGCGGCCCGGGTGAGGCCTACCGCATCACGGGGCACAAGTGGTTCTGCTCCGCGCCGATGAACGACGCCTTCCTCGTGCTCGCCAAGGTCGACGACGCACCGACCCCGTCCTGCTTCCTGGTGCCGCGGTGGCGACCCGACGGGACCCGCAACACCTTCCTCATCCAGCGGCTGAAGGACAAGGTCGGGGACCGCTCCAACGCCTCCAGCGAGGTGGAGTTCGAGGACACCCTGGGGTGGCTGATCGGTGAACCCCACCGCGGGGTCCGGGTGATCATGGAGATGGTCGCCCACACCCGGCTCGACTGCGTCAGCGGCGCGGCGGGGTGGCTCAGGGCCGGGCTCGTCGAGGCGACGTGGCACAGCGTCCACCGAGCCGCCTTCGGGCGGCGGCTGGTCGAGCAGCCGCTCATGCGCAACGTGCTCGCCGACCTCGCCATCGAGTCCGAGGCCGCCACGGCGCTCTCGTTGCGGCTCGCGCGCGCCTTCGACCAGGCCGAGCTCGACGCCCACGAGGCCGCGATCCAGCGCATCGGGACGCCGATCGCCAAGTACTGGACCTGCAAGCGGGCGCCGGCGTACGTCGCCGAGGCGATGGAGTGCCTCGGCGGTGGGGGCTACGTCGAGGAGTCCGGGATGCCCCTGCTGTACCGGCAGGCCCCGGTCAACGGCATCTGGGAGGGCTCCGGCAACGTCCAGTGCCTGGACGCGCTGCGGGCCATGCACCGCTCCCCGGAGAGCGTCGAGGCGTACCTGGCCGAGGTGGGGGAGGTCGCCGCTGCGGATGCGCGGCTCGGCCGGGCGGTCGAGCGGTTGCGCACCGAGCTCACCTCGGTGGACGAGCGGGCGGCGCGCCGGATCGTGGAGCGCATGGCGCTGGTCTGGCAGGCGGCCCTGCTCGTGCGTGACGGCGATGCGGCGGTGGCCGACGCGTTCCTGGCGAGCCGCATCGCGGGCGACGCGGGGCTGGCCTTCGGGACGCTACCGGGCGGCCTGGACGAGCCGGCGATCCTCGCGCGCGTCGCCCCCTGGGTCGCCTGAGGGGGGCTCGGCGGCAGCGCTGGCGGCCGCCTCCTGCCCCGCCCCCTCCACGATCGCGTGGAGCCGGTCGGACACCGCCCTCAGCCCTGCGGCCGCGCCGAGGAGGTCGCTGGCGTGCTCGGAGGACTCCACCGCGGCGTCCGCGACGGTGTGGATGCTCGAGGAGATCTCCTCCGAGCCCGTCGCCACCTCACCGACCGAGCGGGCCACCTCGGCGGTGGTGACCTGCTGCTCCTCGACCGCAGCCGCGATGGCGCGCTGCAGGTCGCCGATGCGCTCGATGACCGCACCCACCTGCTGCATGGTGGTGACGACGTCGGTGGTACCGGAGCGGATGGCTTCGACGCGCTCGGCGATCCGGGCGGTGGCCTGGCCGGTCTCGGTCGCCAGCTCCTTGACCTCGTTCGCGACGACGGCGAAGCCCTTCCCGGCCTCGCCGGCGCGGGCGGCCTCGATGGTCGCGTTGAGCGCCAGCAGGTTCGTCTGCTCGGCGATGGAGGTGATGAGCTCCACCACCTCGGCGATCTCCTCGGAGGCCGACTCGAGCGCGCCGACCTTGGTGCTGGCGGCCGTGGAGGTGTCCTGTGCCTCGGTCGCGACCAACGTCGCCTGCTCGGCGTTGCGGGCGATCTCGGCGATCGCGGCGTTGAGCTCCTCGACCGCGCTGGCGACGGTGGCGGTGTTCGCGCTGACCTGCTCACCGGCGGTGGCCACCGCCCCCGCCCGCTCGGCGGTCTGATCGGCGACCTCGCCCATGCGGGTCGCGAGGGTGTCGACGTCGTCGGAGGCGCTGGCGAGCTCGCCCGCGCTCGCGGAGACCTGCGATCCGATCGACCGGCCGAGCCACCACGCGCCGACCCCGCCGAGCAGCAGCACCAGCGTGCCCAGGCCGACGAGCAGCACCTGGGCCTGCCGCTGGGTGGCGACCAGCTCCTCGATCGGCACCGCGAGCATCGCGACCGCGATCGGCTCACCGGAGAAGTCGGCGATCGGGACGTGGCGCAGGACGTGCGCCGCGCCGTCGATGGTCTCGCTGATGTCGACGTTGGCCCCACCGAGCACCTCACGGAGCTGCTCGGTGGGCACGAAGGGTTCCTCGCCGACGGTCGAGACGAAGGTCGTGAAGGTGTCGCCAGCCGTGGTCGCGGCCGAGCCCGCATCGACCTGCTCGGCCGTGGCGAGGTAGAGGGCGACCCCGATCCCGTTCGACTCCGCGAAGCGCTCGAAGAACGCCTCCCCGAAGGAGGTCCCCACCTCGACGGTGCCGAGGTGCTCGCCGTCCAGGCTCACCGGGACCACGGCCCGCATCCCGAGGCCCCCGACCCCGAGCTCCAGCCCGGTCATCGGCTCCTCCTCGGCGTTGGCCGCCACGACGGTCCCCCGGAACCCGGACAGGTCGTCCCCGTGGTCCTCCGGCAGGTGGGTGCGCAGGAAGGACGTCGCCGGGGGGACGTGGAACTGCAGCTGCCGGGCCCCGAACCGCTCGGCCAGCACCTCGAAGGGGGGCGCGGTCAGCTCCAGGAGCCGCTCACGGTCCCGGTCCGCGAAGGCGGCCACCACCTCGGGGCTCGCTGACAGCTGGGTCGTCAGGGCGGCAGCGGTGGTGGAAGCGTTGTCGAGCTCGACCGCCAGCGCGTCGGCGGTGCGCTGCAGTTCGCGCGCCTCGGCTTCCTCCGCGAGCTGGCCGGCTGAGATCAGCCCGACGGCCGTCGCGGTGACCACGGCGACCGCCAGCATGGCGACGGTCGCGGCGATGAGGCGGGTCCTGAGGTTGCGGCGCGCGAGCATGGCGATCCCCTGGGAGGTCGGTCTGCCGATACCGTCGGCGGCGGCCGGTGTCGCTCCAGCCCAGGCGCGCGTAGAGCGCGCGTTCGGGGTGGGGGTATCTGCCACGCGTGGACGCCGGCATCGTCGGGTGCGCGGTGGCTGCGGCCACCAACCGTGCTACCTCGCCATGCGCTCGGTGAGCTCGACCACCGCCGTGCGGTGCTTGCGGCGCCGGTAGCGGGCGACGAGCCGGACCGCCTCGGCCCGCTGCAGGGCCTGCTGCTCGTCCAGCAGCCGCAGCAACGGGCCGGCCGCGGCCCGTGTCGTCGGGTGCCGCGTCGCCCCGGCCTCGTCCTGGTCGCCGTCGGCCCAGACCTGGATGCGGGTGCGCAGCCACGCGGCCTGGGTCTGGGTGTCCTGGAGCGCGCCGAGCCCGTCCTGCAGCCGCTGCAGCGTGGCGGTGGCTCGCTGCGCACGCTTGCGGCCGCCGAGGTGGCCGAAGCCCTCCAGCAGGCAGCGCAGGCGCTGGCCATCCTTGCCAAGCTCGTGCAGGTGGGCGGGCGGGGTGTGCTCGTCGACGGCGTGAGCGTCGTCGAGGAGGCGCTCGTGGCGGCTTCGGATGCGTGCCGCGAGCACCACACCGAGGCGGCGGTGGGCGTCGGAGCCCCCGACGACCTCGTCCTCGGGCAGCTCGAGCCAGGCGAGCCAGCCAGCCTGCAGGTCACGGGCGGTGGGGGAGCGCAGGGTCCGGGCCACCTCGCGGTGGGCTCGCGCGCGCTCGGCGGCGAGGGCCTCGCGGACCGGTTCCAGCGCGCGTGCCGAGGCCACCCCCAGCGGGGCGAGGTGCCGGTCCCAGCTGGCGAGGTGCACGTCCAGGTCCCGCGCGGTGGCGGTCACCGCCCCCAGGGCAGCGAACCCAGCGCGGTAGCGGCGTCGGACCTTCGGCGGCAGGATGCGCCGGCCGGTGGCAAGCAGGGTGCGGGTGCGATCGATCGCGAGCCTGAGGTCGTTGAGCGCCTCATCGTCGAGGTGGTCCGCGGCCGGTTCCCAGGCGCGATCGAGCTCCTCGGCGAGGCCGCGGAGCACCGACCGGAACCCGCGCAGCGCCTCGTCATCACGATCGGCCCTCCGGTGAGCGGGCCGTGCTCCGCGGTCGATGGTGGCCACGGCACGCGCGGCCACGAGGTCGAGCAGGTCGCCGGGGACGGGCTCGGCGGGCCGGGCGTCCGTGCCGAGCGCGACGCTCAGCTCGGCCGCGAACTGCGCGGCGACCTGCTCGTATCCAGGGATCCGCACCACCTCGACCGTCGCGACCGGCCGGCGCCAGCTGGCGGTGGGCGCCCCGTTCAGGCCGGGGTGGTGGGCGATCACCTCGTCGAGGTGGACGGACAGCGTCGGGACGCCCCGCGCATCGAGCGCGATCCCGCTGCGGCGTCGCGTCACGCACCGGACCACCGGGACCAACGCCCGCCCGCCGGCGAGCTGCCCGACCCGCTGGGCGGCGGGACCGGGCGGCAGGTGATCCGGCCGCAGCGGCCGTGACGGGTCCACCTCGCCGGACAGCAGCAGGTGGGCGGGCGCTGCCCCGGCGGTGCCGACCAGCAGCTCCTGGGTCGCGCCGGCCGTGG
>JBKHEJ010000079.1:0-11521 GCA_046540855.1 Nitriliruptoraceae bacterium | reverse complement strand
GTCATCGGCTCCGCCGCGGTCGTCGCCCCGGCGACCGCCGGTGTGGTCCGGCAAGCGGTCGGCACCGACGCGGTCTTCCTCGGCGTCGCCCTCCTGCTCCTGCTCGGCGCGGTGATCGCCGCGGTCGCGGTGACGGACGCCCCCGAGGTCGCTCGTCCCACCACCGGCGACCGGCACGCCCGCCCCCGGGCGATGCGGGCCCTGCTGCGGCTCGCGCCGATCCGTCGCGCGCTGCTCGGGACGGTCAGCCTGACGGCCGCGGTCGGTGTGCTGGCCGGGTTCCTGCCGGGCACCGCCGAGGCGCTCGGTGCACCGGCCTCGGCCGTCGGAGGGCTGTTCACCGCCTACGCCATCGTGGCCGCCGGGCTGATGCTGTCCCCCGTGGCCGGCCGGGTGGACCGCAGCGGTGCCGACGGTCCGTTGGCGCTCGGGCTCGCGACCCTCGGGGTGTCGCTCCTGCTCCTGTCGGTGGCCCCCAACCTTGCTGTGGCCGTGGCCGGCAGCGCGCTGTTCGGTGCCGGGTACGGGCTCATCTTCCCCGCGGTGACCGCCGCGACCTCCGCGAGCTCCACCGCCGAGACCCGCGGTCGCGCCTTCGGCCTGTTCAACGTGGCCTTCAGCGTCGGCCTGGCCCTGGGACCACCCCTCGTCGGGGGGTTGGCGGCGGCCGTCCCCGCGCTCGACCCGTTCGTCCCGACCGCCGTGCTGACCCTCGGCGCGGCCGCCGCCATCGCGCTGGCCGCGCGTCGCGGCGCGGGCGTGGTCCACGTCGACGAGGTGCTCGACCACGACGACCGACCCGGCGGTGTCGAGGACACCCCGCGGATCACCTGAGCGGCTGCGTCAGCACGGACCCCTCACGCTCCGTGCTCGGCTCGATGCGGGACGTAGAAGCGCCTCCCGCGCCAGAGGATGTCGCCCGCTACGACGCCACGCTGCGTGGTCGTAGCGTCAGGTGGGAGGCCCGCGCGCGACCTCCTGCGGGAGGTCGATAGCGTGAGCGACGGTCCCTACCCGAACACCCCGACTCCACCGCCGCCGGGGGGCGGCACGCCGCCACCACCGCCAGGCGGCGCCTCCCCACCGCCTCCGGGTGGTGGCTCCCTCCAGCCACCCGCCCAGCCGCCCGCCGGTGGGGCACCCCCCGGGTACGGCGCACCCCCGCCCGCGGGAAGCGGCGGTGCCGGTGACGGCTCATCGGGATCCGGCGGCGGGATGAAGGCGCTCGTCGCCGTCCTCGGCGTCGTCGCCGTCGTCGCCCTCGGCGTCGTCGGCTTCCTGCTGCTCCGCGGCGGGCCCGACCTGGAGATCCGGCTCGAGCCGGTCGCGGTCACGACCCCGGACCCCTTCACCTCCAGCGTCGCACGGTCGGAGGCTCCGCTCGAACAGGCGATCCAGGTCCCGGCCGCGACGGTCGAGTCGCTGCCTGCGCCACCAGCCCGCACCGTCGTCGCGGAGTTCGAGGAGCCGGGTCCCCCACCACCCGCGCCACGGCGCGTCGCCGGCTCGCTCCCCGGGCTGTACGGCGGCACCCAGGATGAGACCTCCTGCGACCCGGAGGGGCTGGTCAGCTTCCTCGAGTCGGAGCCCGAGAAGGCTGCCGCGTGGGCGGAGGTCCTCGGCATCGCCCCGAGCGAGATCCGCGAGTACGTCGACACGCTGACCCCCGTGGTGCTCACCCGCGACACGCGCGTGACCAACCACGACTACCGCGACGGCGAGGCACCGTCGCTGCAGTCGGTGCTGCAGGCCGGGACGGCCGTGCTCGTCGACGCCCGCGGGGTTCCGCGCGTCAAGTGCGGCTGCGGGAACCCGCTGCTGCCGCCCGCGGTCATCGACCAGGACCTCGAGGTCGGCTGGCGGGGTGACACGTGGCCCGGGCTGGACACCGCGGTGCTCGTCGAGGTCGTCGTCGACGTCAGCGTCGAGGAGTTCGTCATCGCTGACCTCGGCGGGGACAAGCCCTTCGAACGCCCCGTGGGCTCGAGGGGTGACCTGGATGTCCCGCTGGAACCGGCCGAGGTGTGCGACCTCTTCCCGAACGATCCGGTCTGCGACGAGGTGACCGCCGGCGACGTGAGTGCCGGCGACGATGAGGTCATCGTCCCGGACCCGGACGAGCCCGAGCTCGGCACCGGGGACGTGCAGGCCACGCTGCGCTGGACCTCGGACGCGGACATGGACCTCGAGGTCGTCGATCCGAACGGCGACACCGTGGCCTTCTACAGCCAGACCTCGCCGAGCGGTGGGGAACTCGACGTCGACGTGATCCCCTGTAGCGACCCGGACGCGGCCCGGGTGGAGAACATCTTCTGGCCCGAAGGGCAGGCTCCGGCCGGGACGTACACGGTCCGGGTGACCTACTTCTCGACCTGCGAGGACCCAGGACCGCAGGCGTTCAACCTCCAGGTGCTCGCCGACGGTGTGCTCCAGGTCGACGAGACCTCGCAGCTCGCCGCGAGCGGTGATTCCCAGGAGTGGACGTTCACCGTCGGTGGCAGCGCCGCTCCGGCCGCGCCGGCCACCGACCCCGGGACGGGGTTCACCTCGGAGGACGTCCTGGCCCGAGCCGAGGAGGAGCTGCGTTCCTGCGGCCTGTTCCCCACCGTCATCGAGGCGGACGACGCCGGCGACGGCTGGTGGTACGTCTACGGTGATGCCGACTTCCAGAGCGGCGAGTCGATCGCGTTCAGCTTCCGCTACGAGCCGAACACCGGCCAGTTCCTGGGGGACGACAGCGCCTCCGCTGCGGCGATCGAGGGCACCAGTTGCGGTTGACGTACCCCGGGGTCGGGACACCGCTGGAGGTGACGGGGTCCCGACCCCGCCTCGGCATGGCTGGTCCGGGCACGCCGGGCGCCGCCGCACCCCCGCCGAGGTGCGCGGGGAATACCTCCCCAACGGTCGGCGTTCGCCCGGACGCGGACGCCGTACGTCCGTGAGCACCGAGCCAGCACCCCAGGGAGAAGGAGCAGGCATGAGCCGTTTCACGGACAAGGTCGCGGTCGTCACCGGTGGCGCCGGCGGCATCGGCGAGGCCGTCGCGACGCGACTGGCCAACGAGGGCGCGAAGGTCGTCGTCGTGGACATCAACGGTGAGGCGGTCTCGGCCGCCGCGGACCGCATCGGACATGGTGCCGTCGCGGTGACCGCGGACGTCTCGACCGAGGACGGCGTCGCGGCCTACGTGGCGGCAGCCAAGGACGCCTTCGGTCGCATCGACCTGTTCTTCAACAACGCCGGTATCGAGGGCAAGGTCGCGCCCACCACCGAGGCGAACATCGCCGACTTCGACAAGGTGATCGCGATCAACGTGCGTGGCGTCTACCTCGGCCTACAGCACGTGCTGCGCGAGATGGCCGAGCAGGGGGACGGCGGCGCGGTCGTCAACACCGCCTCCGTCGCGGGCCTGCGCGGCTCCCCGGGGCTCGCACCCTACGTCGCCTCCAAGCACGCGGTCATGGGCCTGACGAAGTCGGTCGCCGCGGAGGTCGCGCCGCTCGGCATCCGGGTCATGAGCGTGAACCCCGGTCCGATCACCACCGGGATGATGGACCGGATCGAGAAGGGCGTGGTCGGTGACGGCGACCAGGCGGCAGCCCACGAGCAGTTCGCGTCGATGAGCCCCATGGGCCGGTACGGCACGGTCGACGAGGTCGCGGCACTGGTCTGCTTCCTGCTCAGCGACGAGGCCTCCTTCATGGCCGGTGGCCCGAACCTCGTCGACGGCGGTCTGACGACGACCTGAGCCACGGCCCGGTCCCGGGACCACCGGTAGGATCGCTGTATGGACGAACGCAACGTGCTCGGCGGCGACCTCGAGGGGTGTAGCACCGACCCGCTCACCGGGTGGTTCCGGGACGGTTCCTGTCGCACCGGGCCCGATGATCGCGGCAGCCACACGATCTGCGCCGTCGTCACCGCCGAGTTCCTCGCCCACCAACAGGCGATCGGCAACGACCTGTCCACGCCCCGGCCGGAGTTCCGCTTCCCGGGACTCGAGCCCGGGGACCGGTGGTGCGTGACCGCGCCGAACTGGCTCCGGGCCCATCAGGACGGGGCGGCGGCGCCGGTGGTGCTCGCAGCGACCAACGCGCGGGTGCTCGACCTGGTGCCGTTGGAGGTGCTCCACCGCTACGCGGTCGACGTCCCCGACGACCCCGGTGCCCTCGAGGACTGAGGATCACCGAGCGTCGGTAGGGGCGTGAAGGGCCGACCAGGGCCGTCGTCTACTTCAGCCTTCGCGTGCCCGCGACGCCCAGCGTGGCCGGCCGGCCGGTGGTCGTCCGTCCGAGAGGGTGCCCGAGCGGCCGGGCGCGGCGTGCCGGTGGTCCGCGCAGACTCGTTCCAGCGCGTCGACGAGATGCGAGGCCGTGAACCGCAGGACGCGATGCATGGCCGCCGGACGCGCTCATGTACCGACTCCAACCGAAGGGCCGAACCATGAAGCGCACACTCGCCACCAGGCTCACGCTCGCCGGCGCCGCTGCAACACTCGCGCTCGGTGCCGCTGCCTGCGAGATGGAGAACGGCGAGGTCGAGGACCCGGTCGAGGACCCGCTCCCCGAGGAAGAGGGAGAGGGTGACCTCTGATCGCGATCTCACGCACCAGGCCCGACCGTTCGCGCGACCGCACGACCTCACGCTGAACGCCGTCTGAGCCGGAAGCGTCTGAACGCGACCGCCCCACGGCGGTCGCGTTCAGCGTGTCAGGCCGTGGCTCCCTCCGGGGCCGAACCACCCCGGAGCGAGTCCGCGGTTCACGGCGCGGGAGCAGGAGCGGGTGCGGGAGCCGGTACGTCACTGTCGGGGTCGAACCCGGCTTCGTCGACCAGCTGCGCGACGATGTCCTCGTCGTAGTCCTCGGTGCCTGCGCTGTAGACGAACTCCCCGACGACCCCGCCGCGCTCGGCGAGCACCAGAGTGATCCCGGCGTCCGACTGCCCCTCCTGCTGGGCGGGCAGCTCCAGGTAGGTCAGCCGGTAGGCCCGGTCGGCCCCGGCCAGCTCGACCTCCTCATCGGTGTCGGCATCCTGATCCAGCTGCTGCCGCACGCTGTCGACGAGGCTGTCGAGCTCGATCGGCTCGGCATCAGCGGCCTCGGCCTGCTCGGTATCGATCGCCCGCGCCGTCAGCTGCTGCGAGCCGTCCTCCGGGAACGCCGCGACCACACCCTGTGCCATGGACGCAGGATCGATCGACCACCCCTCCGGGACGGGAAGCACCACGCCGTTGCCCCGGTAGACGCCGTCCTCGATGTCCTCGTTCGGGTCAGGCAGGCCCTCCTCACCGCCGAGCAGATCCTCCAGCGCCTCCTCGTCGAGCTCCTCCTCGCCACCCTCGTCGTCGGACGGCTCCTCACCCTCGGGGTCCTCGGTCGGGGTCTGACCCTCCCCGGTGTCGTCCTCCGGTTGCTCCTGGTCGCCACAGCCGGCCAGGAAGAGCCCGACCGCTGCCGTCAGGACCAACCCTCGCTTCACGTTGCTACGCATCTGTGCTCCTCGATCGTGTGCGGAGCGGGTCAGGGTGTCGCACCCACCTCCAGCACGGACCCTGATCCTCTCCCGAACGGTCCAGGCCGCCAGGCGTGCCAGTGAGCTCCCGGGTGGTGGTGGGTCCTCGGTCCCAGGGCCGGTCAACCATGGTCCCTTCGGCCGTTCGTCACCGTGGGTTATGCCCTACCCGTGATCCTCTGCACCACTCCGGTGCAGGTGCCGACCGCCGGGGCGGACCCGGCCTTCGGCATCACCGCGACGGCGAGGAACGGCATGGGCCTGTTGAGCAACCTCGTCGTCGTCCTGCTGTCGGCGTGGGTCGTGCGCGCGCTGCTCGGGGCGCACCAGGTGACCTGGGGCCGGCTCGTCGCGGCGGTGATCGTCGGCGCTGCGCTGGGTGCAGGGGTCGCCGCCCTGCTCGTGATCGACGTCACCGCACCGATCGCCGGGCAGCTGTCAGCCTTCGAGGACCAGCGCGGCCCCTTCACCACCGTCGCCCTGCCGTTCCAGGTGCTGACGACCATGCTCACGGTCGTGGTCCTGGAGTTGCTGTTCGCCCGACCCACCTCCGGGCACCCTGTCGGGCTGCTCAGTCGCCTGCGACGCAGCACCAGGTGGTTCGGGCTCGGCTGGCGGTCGCTCCGGGTGGCGCGCATCGCCTCCCGGCACGGCCTGGCGCCGGCGTTGGGCCTGCGCCGCGGTGAACTGGACGTCCGCAGCCCGGAGGAGTTGGCACGGCGCGCGCGGCTCGCACTGGAGGATGCGGGCGGGATGTTCGTCAAGCTCGGGCAGCTGCTGGCCACCCGGCCGGATCTGCTGCCACCGGGCGTCCTGGCCGAGCTCGGCCGGCTCCACGCGGGGGCCCGACCACTCCCGCGCAGCGAGGCCGAAGCCGCGATCAGGGCTGAGCTTCCTGGTCCGCTCGAGGAGATCTTCGCCGAGGTCGACTGGCAGCCGATCGGCTCGGCGTCGATCGCCCAGGTGCACGCCGCGCGCTTGCGCGACGGGCGTGAGGTCGTCGTCAAGGTCCGCCGTCCCGGTCTGGTGGCCGAGGTGGAGCGCGACCTGGCGATCGCCGTCGCATTCGCGCGCCTCGCGGAACGCCGGACCGCTTGGGGTCGGACCTACGAGGTGGGAGCGATCGCTCAGGACTTCGCCAACTCGCTACGCCGCGAGCTGGACCTGCGCATCGAGGCACGACATGCCGCTGAGATCGCGCAGGCCACCGCAGGCCATGCGCTGGTGCGTGTGCCGAGCGTCGTGGAGAACCTCACCACCCAACGGCTGGTCGTGATGGACCGACTGGCCGGCACCCCACTGTCGTCGCTGCCCCCGGGAGTAGCGGAGGGTGACGTTCCCGCGCGGCGCCGACTAGCTGACGAGCTGTGCGCCTCCCAGCTTGAGGCCATGCTGCAGGGGCAACGCTTCCACGGAGACCCCCACCCAGGCAACGTCCTCCTGCTCGACGACCTGAGGCTTGGACTCATCGACTTCGGCGTCACAGGTCGTCTCGACGCCTTCGAGCGAGCCTCGGTCCTCCAGATGCTGCTCGCGCTGCAGCTCGGTGAACCGTCGCTGCTCTACGAGTCGCTGGTCGCCGTCGGAGCGGTACCTCCCACCCGCGATCCCGACGCGATCGAGCGTGAGTTGGCCCGCTACATGGCCGCGAACCTCGGCTCAGGCCTCCCGCCCGCCAGCGCCCTCACCGACCTGCTGCGCCTGACCACCCAGCTCGGCTTCCGCCTCCCACCCCAGACCTCGACGATGTTCCGGGCGCTCGCGACGCTGGCCGGGACGCTGGAGCTGATGTCGCCCGACTACCCGTTGATCGAGCAGGTCGCAGCGCTCGGCGGCGCTGAGTTCAAGCAACGAAGCTCGCCGTCGTCGGTCGCTGAGCTCGTGCAGCGGGAGTGGGCGCAGCTCGGTCCGCTGCTCCAGCGGGCCCCGCGACACCTCGACCGGCTCGCCACGCTCGCGGAGCACGGGCGGCTGACGACCCGGGTGCGGTTGTTCGCGGATGCCGAGGACGTCGCCGTCGCCGAACGGCTGGTCAACCGGGTTGTCCTGACCGCGCTGTCCCTGGGACTCGGCCTGCTGGCCACGCTCCTGCTCGCGACCGAGGCCGGGCCGGTACTGGCGGGAGGTGACCTGCGCCTGGTCGAGGTGTTGGGCTGGCTCGGCCTGTTCGGGAGCGCGGTCCTGTTCCTGCGGGTCCTGCTCCAGGTCCTGCGGCCACCCGAGGCTCCCGAAGGACGGTGGTGACCGTGCGCCGACCGGGGCCGCTCGTCGCCTTCCTCGTGGCGACCTTCAGCTGGAGCTGGGCGCTCTGGGCGCTCGCCGCCGGGGCGGACCTGCCGGAACCGGCAGCGCACTCGCTCCTCGTCGCGGGCCGGTACGGCCCGAGCGTGGCGGCGATCGTGGTCACGGTCGTCGTCGCAGGCCGCTCGGGACTGTCCGAGCTCCTGGTCCCGCTGCGGAGCTGGCGTGCCCCGGCGCCGTTGTGGTTGCTCGTCGTCGCCGGGCCGACCGTCCTCGTGCTGGTCTCGATCGGGCTGACGGCGCTGCTCGGGACGGAGCCGGGAACCTTCAACGACCCGGCCAGCGCCTACCTCGTCCTCCCGGCGTTCCTGGTGATCCTGGTGGCCGGTGGACCTCTGGGTGAGGAGCTCGGCTGGCGGGGCTTCGCGCTCGACCACCTCCAGGCCCGCAGCGGACCCGTCGCCGCGTCGCTGCTGCTCGGGGCGGTGTGGGGGGTCTGGCATCTGCCGCTCTTCCTCGACCCGAGCCAGGTCCAGGCGGCCCTGCCCCCGCTGCTCTACCTCGGTCAGACCCTCTCCACCGCCGTGGTCTACACCTGGCTGTGGAACCGCACCCGCAGCCTGCCGCTCGTGCTCGTGCTGCACACCATGACCAACCTCGCTGCGGGCGTGTTCCCCCTCCTCAAGCCGGAGGCTCCGAACCAGTTGGCCTTCGGTGTGGCCGTCGCGCTCGCCACGCTCGCTGCCATCGCGCTCGTCCTGGCTACCCATGGCCGGCTCGGTCTGGAGCATCCCGACGCCGCCGCGGCAGTGCCTCCGCCCCTCCCGGATGCTGCGAGGGAACGGCGATCTCCGACCAGCCTCCCCGATAGCTGGCCGCCGGCGTGAGAGCCGCCATGTCTCGCCACGCCGGACGTGCGGGCGCAGCCGGCTGCGGGCACCGGCTCGGCGGGCGGCCCCGTTTGCGTGCTGCGATGACCCATGCTTCCGTCTCGCTCGCCATGGCCTACCAGCGGACGGTAGGGCTCGTAGGACCGGCCGGAGCCACCGTCGAAGCGCCCCGCTGCACGTCCCACCGATCCGAGGTCGCCGCATGACCCGACGCGATATCCGCTCGTGGCTGCTGGACATGGACGGCGTGCTGGTCCGCGAGGACGAGGCCATCCCCGGCGCGGCGACCTTCCTGTCACGCCTGCGCGAGCTCGAACGACCCTTCCTAGTGGTGACCAACAACTCGATCTACACACCGCGCGACCTCGCAGCCCGGCTCGAGCGCGGCGGCATCGAGGTGCCGGAGACCTCGATCTGGACCTCCGCGCTCGCCACGGCCCGGTTCCTCGAGGCGCAACGGCCCCTCGGCAGCGCGTTCGTGATCGGTGAGGCCGGGCTGACCACCGCGCTGCACGAGATCGGCTACACCCTCACCGACACCCAGCCCGACTACGTGGTCCTCGGCGAGACCCGCACCTACAGCTTCGAGCGCATCACGAAGGCGATCCGCCTGGTCAGCGCCGGTGCACGGTTCATCGCGACCAACCCCGACCCGGTCGGACCGGCGGCCGACGGACCGCTCCCGGCGACGGGTTCGGTGGCGGCGCTGATCAGCCGGGCGACCGGGGTGGAGCCCTACTTCGTCGGCAAGCCGAACCCGCTGATGATGCGCACGGCGCTGAACGCGCTCGACGCGCACTCGGAGACCTCCGCGATGGTCGGCGACCGCATGGAGACCGACGTCGTCGCGGGCATCGAGGCCGGCATGACCACCGTGCTGGTGCTCAGCGGCCTCACCAGCCTCGGCGATGTGGAGCGCTTCCCCTACCGGCCCTCGCGCATCATCGACTCGGTCACCGACCTGCTGGACGACCTCGACGAGACGTGATGCTCCGCCATGACCGGGCGGTAGGCGCGGCCGCGTGCGCCGTCACCCGGGGCGGTCGGCGACCATCTCGAGCAGCACCTGCGGGTCGTCACCACCGAGCAGCACCGCGTCGAGCGCCGGGAAGTACCGGTCGAAGGTGGCCAGGTTGTGCCCGAGCAGCCGGGCGAGCAGGGCACCGGTGAGGCGGTCCTCGCCGAAGTCGAGGCTCGTGCGCAGCCGCAGGTCGCCGTCATCGAGGTCCATCTCCAGGTTGCCGATCGCCAGCCCGTAGTTGATGCGGGTGATCAGGGCCATCATCGTCGCCCGGCGATCCTCCGGCACCTGCCGTGGGAACTGCGAGTACACCAGCACCTGCGGCAGCGGGTCCTGGGACCGACAGAACACGATCCAGCGGCCCGTCTCGCCCGCGTGTTCGAACGACACCGTGGCGTGCTCCGGGTGCTCGGCGATGTCGAGTCCGGCCTCGCGCAGGCTCGTCACGAGGAAGTCGAACCCCGGCGAGGGGCTCATGGGACCTCCGAGGGGGTTCGCAGGTACGCGAGCGATGCAGGTGAACCACGGCCACCGGACCTCGCCGGCTGCTCGCGGTCCTCGTCCAGCGTGGTCGAGTAGACGTAGCCGACCTGCTCGTCACCAGACGAACCACCACCCAACCCCACATGAGCAGGCGTCGAGGAGTAGCCGTCCGACCCACCACCAGAGGAACCACCACCCGATCCCTCATACGCAGGCGTCAAGGAGTAGCCGTCCGACCCACCACCAGACGAACCACCACCACCCGACCCCACATGAGCAGGCGTCGAGGAGTAGCCGTCCGACCCACCACCAGAGGAACCACCACCCGATCCCTCATACGCAGGCGTCAAGGAGTAGCTGTCCGACCCACCACTGGCCACTCCCTCGTCGTCCTCGATGTACTGCCCGTTCTCGGAGGGGACCTCGGAGTACAGGACCGGTCCATCGTTGCTGGAGTCCTGGGGGGCCGTCTGCTCGCGCAGCCACGTCGCCGCGTCGAACGGGCCGGGGTCGGCGGCACCGACCAGCCGCAGTTGGACCCCGGCGAGGCTCGACCCGCGAGCCGCGAGCTCCTCGAGCACCTGGCGCATATGCTCCGGTCCCGGGGTGTAGTGACCGCTCTTGTTGGTGATCCCACGCAACCTGCCGCTCTCGGCCTTGAGCTCACCGGCGCCAGCGACGTCACCACCGGCGAGGAAGCTCGAGTGGTGGAACAGCCCGACCCGGTGCGAGCCGGCGTACAGCCGCCCGTCGGGCGCCATCACGTAGATGCCCCACCCCTTGCCGGAGAACTTGGAGTACATGGGCTCGGGCGCCGTGGTGTCGAAGGGGGCGCCGTTCTGCATGAGCGTCCCGCCGCCGGTGAGCTCGTAGGCGTGCCGATCGTCGTCGGTGGCCAGGTAGGTCGTGCGCGCCTGCATGACCATCGGGATGTCCTCGGCCCGCCACCCCATCTGCTCGATGAGCATCTTGCGCGCGACCGCCGGGTCGTTGGCAACCTCGGCGGCCTCCGCGGGCAGCCTCCCCGCCTTCAGCATGGCGTGGACCTCCCTCTGGCTGCCGGAGAGGATGCCCTCAGCGCGCAGGTATCCCGCCAGGGCGTGGTTGAAGATCTCGAGCACGAAGTCGAGCCGGTTGGACTCGGATTCGCCCTCGTAGCCCGAGCCGAGCGAGCGCACCTGCCCGTACTTCGTCGCGGGGGCCTGGTTGCCGCCAAGCGCCGACTGCGCGCCGACCGAAGGCTCGTCTTCGAGGTCGAGTTCGAGGTCCAAGGTATCGATGTAGTCGTCCTCGAACGCCGTCTCGTAGGTGGGATCGATCGCGTACGGATCACCAACCGGCGACCCGACCAGGTACGCCGGATCGTTCGCGTA
>JBKHEJ010000078.1:0-11541 GCA_046540855.1 Nitriliruptoraceae bacterium | reverse complement strand
GCGGCGGCGTCGCAACCCGGCGAAGCGAGCGCGCCGCGCACCGCCCCCGGCCCGGAGACCGGGGCCGCCGAGGACGCAGCGGACGAGGAGCAGGCCTCCTGACCGCCCTCGCCGGCCGGTAGCCTCGGCGCGGTCGGAAGGTCTGACGGGACCGCCCGGACCAGCCAGCGACGAAGGGGCCGGCGTCATGGGCGAGCGGCAGCACGGCGCCGACCCGGACCCGGTCCCGGGCGGCGATGCGGACCCGATCCCCGGGCTCGAGGTGCTCACCCCGCGGCTCCGCGCCCTGCTCGCGACGCTGCTCGTCCTGCTGCTCGCCGCGGTGCTCGCGGTGGCCTTCGTGCCACGCACCCTCGACGAGGGCCGCGCCATCCTGGGCACGGAGTGGACCGTGACCGCGGCGCCGCGCGCGCTCACACCCGCCTTCACCGTCACCGCCGAGGACGCCGCGGTCACGATCGCAGGGACCCGGTGGCCCGGGCGCCTCCAGGCCGAGCAGGTGCGCCTCGGCCCGGAGGCGGTGGCCGTCGTCGGCTCGGTCCCGCCGGACACCCGCTCGGTCCGTCTGACCACCGACGCCGGCTCCGTGCACGAGAGCCGGGTCTCCTCGCTCGCCTGGCACCAGGTCCACCGGGTGGTGCTCGACGGCCCCGTGACGGTGGTCGAGGTGGTCGCCATCGGGCCGTCGGGACAGGTCCTCGCGGTCGAGGACGACCTGCCGGTGGCTCGCGAGCTCAGCGCCCGGTGACCGCCTCCGACACGGCGAGGACCCTGCGCGCCTGCTCGACGTGGAGGTTCTCGACGAGCTTGCCGCCCACGGTCACGACCCCGCGCCCCTCGGCGCTGGCCGCCTCGAAGGCCGCGATCACCTCACGGGCGTGCGCCACCTCCTCCTCGGTGGGGGTGAAGGCGGCGTTGCACGGCTGCAGCTGCCGAGGGTGGATGACGGTCTTGCCGTCGAAGCCGAGCTCGACCGCCTGACGGCACTCCGCCGCGAAGCCCTCGGCGTCGTCGAGGTCGTTGAACACCCCGTCGATCAGGATCTTCCCGGCGTCCCGGGCCGCGAGCAGGCACCACGACAGCGCGGTCAGCAGGGGGGCCCGACCGGCGACGTGCGCCGCACCGAGCTCCTTGGCGAGGTCGTTGGTCCCCATGACGAACCCGACCAGCCGGTCGGAGGCGTGCACGATCCGTGCGGCGTCCAGCACGGCGCGGGGGGTCTCCAGCATGGCCCACAGGGCGAGGCCCTGGGGGGCGTCGGCCGCTGCCAGCGCCGCCTCGACCGTGTGCACGTCGGCCTCGCTCGAGACCTTGGGCACGAGCAGGCCGTCGGCGCCCACCCGTGCGAGCGCGGCGACGTCGTCGGCGAACCAGGCGGTGTCGGGGGCGTTGACCCGGACCAGCACCTCGCGGTAGCCGAAGCCGCCCGCCGCGACCGCCTCGGCGACCTGGCTCCGGGCCGTCTCCTTGGCATCGGGCGCGACGGCGTCCTCGAGGTCGAGGATGAGCGCGTCGGCGGGGAGGGTGCGCGCCTTCTCGAGCGCCCGGGCGTTGGAGCCGGGCAGGTACAGCACGGTGCGTCGGGGACGGATCAGCGTGCTCACAGGCCGTACACCTCCGCGAGCTTGGGGTCGCGTGCCGCCAGGGCCCGCGCGAGGTCGAGCACGACCTGGCACTGCTTGTAGGTCGCGTCGTCCTGCATCTTGCCGTCGATCATGACCGCACCGGAGCCGTCGCCCATCTCCTCGACCACTCGCCTGGCCCAGGCCACCTCGGCGGGCTCGGGCGAGAACACCCGCTTGGCGATGTCGATCTGGACCGGGTGCAGCGTCCAGGTCCCCACGCAGCCGAGCAGGTAGGCGTTGCGGAACTGGTCCTCGCACGCCACGGTGTCCTTGATGTCGCCGAAGGGGCCGTAGTAGGGCAGGATCCCGGCCATCCCGCAGGCGTCGACCATGCGGGCGATGGTGTAGTGCCACAGGTCCTGCTGGGCGGTGGCCCGCGGTGCCTCCACCTCGCCGTCGGGCGGGTCCTCACGCACCAGGTAGCCGGGGTGGCCGCCGCCGACGCGGGTGGTCTTCATGCGGCGGCTGGCCGCGAGGTCCGCCGGTCCCAGGGACAGCCCCTGCATGCGCGGCGAGGCGAGGCAGATCTCCTCGACGTTCGCGACCCCGCGGGCGGTCTCGAGGATCGCGTGCAGCAGCAGCGGCTCGTCGAGCCCGGCGCGTGCCTCGAGCTGCGCGAGCAGGCGGTCGGCGTAGTGGATGTCCTCGGCGCCCTCCACCTTCGGCAGCATGATCACGTCGAGCGCGCTGCCGATCTCACCCACCAGCGTCGTGAGGTCGTCCAGGATCCAGGGCGAGTCCAGCGCGTTGACCCGGACCCACAGCTGGGTGGCACCGAGGTCGAGGGTGCGGCCGACCTCGACGAGCCCGGCGCGCGCCGCCTCCTTGCGCTCGACCGGGATCGCGTCCTCGAGGTTGCCGAGCAGGACGTCGACCTTCGACGCCATCTCGGGGACCTTGGCGACCATCTTCGGGTTGGACGGGTCGAAGAAGTGGATCATCCGCGAGGGACGGAAGGGGATCTGCGTCGGCGGGGCCGGCGCCCCGATCGCCAGGGGCCGGAAGAAGTCCTTGGGGCTGCGCATCCTTGCCTCCACGATCGGGGCGGGGCGCGGTCCGGGTGCGGCCGCGTCCTGCCGGGCGTGCCGGGCGTGCCGAGGGCTCCCGGGCGCACCGTAGGCCGCGACCCCGGTCAGGACCGAACCGGCGTCGACACCGAACCGGCGCCGACGGTTTGCGCTGCGTGCGCCCGTGCGGCGACCATGCCGGTCGCAAGCCACCCGCGCGGCGCACCGTGCCCGCAGCGAGCAGGAGGATCGCCATGCCCACCGCCGACTTCGGCCGCTTCCTCGAGGACTTCGAGGTCGGGGACGTCTACAAGCACTGGCCCGGGAAGACCATCACCCAGGCCGAGGACATCCTGTTCTGCTCGATCACGATGAACCAGCACCCGCTCCACAGCGATGACAACTACGCGGCGGCGGCGACCCCCCACGGCAGGGCCATGGTGGTGGGCAACCTCGTCTACTCGATCGTGCTCGGCCAGTCGGTGCCGGACGTGTCCGGGCGGGCGATCGCCAACCTCGAGATCGAGTCGCTCAAGCACGCGAACCCGACCTTCCACGGCGACACGATCTACTCCGAGACCGAGGTCCTCGAGGTCCGCGAGTCCCGCTCCAAGCCGGATAGGGGCATCGTGAAGGTGCGCACGATCGGCACCAACCAGGACGGGGTGATCGTGTGCGAGTTCGTGCGCAGCGTGCTCGTCCCCAAGCGCGGCCACGGCTTCGACGGGATGCCGGGACGCCCGGAGCCCCAGCGCGACGGCGCGTGAGCGCCAGCGCCGGGCCGGCTCGGCGGGTGGTCCTGGAGGTCCACCGCGAGGCGGGGCCGCCACGGTTGACCGTGATCGTGCGCGACGGGCGTCACGTCGCGGACGTCGAGGTGGCGCCCGACCACGGCTCCGGGTCGATCCGGCACGAGGACGGGTGGTCCTGGCGCATCGAGCACCCGCCCGGATCGGGGGAGTGGTGGCTGGCCGACGGGGACCGCCCGGTGGCCACCGCCGCCCGTCACGCTCCGGTGGGGGAACGGTTCGCGCTCGAGCTCGCCGGCGGCGGCCGGTTCGTGGTGGTGCCGACGGGGCGGTGGTGGACCAGGCGGTGGTCGGTCCACGATGACGAGGAGCGGGTGGTGCTCGAGGTGCGCCAGCGCCCGTTGACCCGCCCGGTCCACGACCTCGTGCTGCGCTCCGGCGACCTGCCGCCCGAGCTGCCCTGGGTCGTGGCGTGGGTGCTCGCCGAGCGGCTCAGCCGGAGGCAGGCCACCACCCGCCGCTCCCGTTGGGGCATCTCCACGGCCTGGGGCGGTGAGGGTCGCTGAGCGGCGCCGTACCCTCACCCAGGCCGGCGGGGCCGCCGCCGCGCTCGGTCCACGGACGACGACCGGTGACGACCTGTGGAGGTGGCGGTGGGTGCCGTGATCGAGGCACGAGGCCTGACGAAGCGCTTCGGGTCCTTCACCGCGGTCGACGGGATCGACGTCGAGGTGCCACCGGGTGAGGCGTTCGGGTTCCTCGGGCCGAACGGGGCCGGCAAGACCTCCGCGATGCGGATGATCGGCGCGGTCTCCCCGGTCACCGACGGCTACCTGCGCGTGCTCGGGATGGACCCGGCGAGCGAGGGCGTGGCGCTTCGGGCCCGGCTCGGGGTCGTCCCACAGGAGGACGCGCTCGACCAGGAGCTGACCGTCGCGGAGAACCTCGCGATCTACGGGCGCTACTTCGATCTGCCCCGACGCCTGCTGCGCGAGCGCATCGACGAGCTGCTGGAGTTCGTGCAGCTCGCCGAGCGCCGCGACGCCCAGGTCGACCCGCTGTCGGGCGGGATGAAGCGCCGCGTGGTGATCGCCCGGGCGCTGGTCAACGACCCGGACCTCGTGCTCCTCGACGAGCCCACCACGGGGCTGGACCCCCAGGCCCGGCACGCCCTGTGGGACCGCCTCTTCCGGCTCAAGCAGCGCGGCACGACCCTGCTGCTGACCACCCACTACATGGACGAGGCCGAGCAGCTGTGCGACCGGCTCGTGGTGATGGACCAGGGCCGCATCGTGGCCGAGGGGACGCCGCGGGAGCTGATCGCCGCCCACGCCACGCGGGAGGTCGTCGAGCTGCGCTTCCCACCGGACGCCGAGGAGGCGGGGCCCACCGCGGCGCTGGAGGCCACCGGGCACCGCATCGAGGTGCTCCCGGACCGGACGCTGGTGTACGCCGACGACGGGGAGGCGCTGGTGCGCGAGGTCCACGCGCTCGGGCTCGCCCCGACCACCGTGCTGACCCGGCGCGCGACCCTCGAGGACGTCTTCCTGCGCCTGACCGGGCGCGCGCTGGTGGACTGATGGCCACCCCGATCGCGCTCAGGGTCCTCGAGGGCCACGCCCGCGCCTACCGCCACACCTGGCGCGGGACCACGATCGGGGCGATCGTGACCCCGGTGCTGTTCCTCGCGGCGATGGGGCTCGGGCTGGGCCAGCTCGTCGACGACGGCGGTGCCTCACCCCTGCCCGGGGTCAGCTACCTGACCTGGCTCGCCCCCGGGCTGCTGGCCGCCTCGGCGATGCAGGCCGGGGCGGCGGACGGGACCTTCCCGATCATGGCGGGCACCCGTTGGGTGCGGACCTACCACACCGCCGTCGCGAGCCCGGTGCGGCCACGTGACCTGCACGTCGGCAACCTGCTGTGGGCCACGCTGCGCGTCAGCGTCATCGGCGGGGTGTTCGTCCTGGTCGCCGCGGTGTTCGGGGCGGTGCCGCTGTCGCGCGGGGTGCTCGCGCTGGCCCCGGCGGTGCTGACCGGGGTCGCCTTCTGCGCCGCGTTGAGCGCGGTGGTGGTCAGGATCGGCTCCGACCAGCTGCTGTCCGGGCTGCAGCGCTTCGTGGTCGTGCCGCTGTTCCTGTTCTCCGGGACCTTCTTCCCCGTCGAGCAGCTGCCCGCCGCCGCAGCGACCCTCGCACGCGTGCTGCCGCTGTGGCACGGGGTGGAGCTGACCCGCGCCCTGGCGCTCGGCACGGCCCCCGCGCTGGCCTGGCCGGTCCACCTCGCCGTCGTCCTCGGCCTGCTGGTGGCCGGGATCGTGCTCGGGGCCGTCACCTTCGACCGGCGGCTGCGGCCATGAGCCAGGAGGCGACCCAGCAGCCGAGCCAGGAGGTGGCCCACCAGCCGAGCCAGGAGCCCGGCCACGTGCTGACCCTCAGGACCACCCCGCCGCCTCTGCTCGGACGGGCGGCCCGGCTGGTCGAGCGCAACGCGCTGGCCAACCGGCGCGCCTGGATGATCTTCGTGTCCGGGCTGTTCGAGCCGGTGTTCTACCTCTTCGCGATGGGGGTCGGGGTCGCGGCCCTGGTCGGCGAGGTGCCCGGCCCCGACGGCCAGCCGGTGTCCTACGGGGTGTTCGTCGCGCCCGCGCTGCTCGCGGTCTCGGCGATGAACGGCGGCACCTACGAGTCCACCTTCAACGTGTTCGCGAAGCTGAAGTGGGGCCGGGTGTACGACGCGGTGCTGGCCACCCCGCTCACCCCCCGCGACGTGGCCGTCGGTGAGCTGACCTGGGCGCTGGTGCGCGGGTCGGTCTACGCGGTCGGGTTCCTCCTCGTCGCCACGGTCGCCGGGCTCGTCACCTCGCCCTGGGCGGTGCTCGCGCTGCCGGCGGCCACCCTGATCGGCTTCGCCTTCGCCGGGATGGGGTTGGCGGCGACCAGCTACATGCGCTCCTGGCAGGACTTCGACCTGGTCCAGCTCGTGCTCCTGCCGTTGCTGCTGTTCTCCGCGACCTTCTACCCGCTCGAGGTCTACCCGGAGGGTGTGCGCTGGGTGGTGTGGCTCTCCCCGCTCTACCACGGCGTCGAGGTGGTGCGTGCCGCGATGCTCGGCGTGTGGTCCTGGCTGCTGCCCGTGCACGTCGTGGTGCTGGCCGGCCTCGGCAGCGCGGGGCTTCGGGTCGCGATCGCCCGCTTCGACGCCACGCTGCGCACCTGAGCACGCCCGCTACGGTGCCGGGCATGTCCACCGTGACCGTCCGCCCGGGGACCAGCGCCGATCTGCCGGCGGTGGCCGCCGTCTACACGCACTACGTGCTGCGCACCACGACGACCTTCAACACCCAGGTGCGCACCCCGCGGCAGTGGCAGGAGCGGTACGAGGCGAACGTCGTCGCCGGACCGTACTCCCTGGACGTGGCCACGATCGACGGCGTGCTCGCCGGCTACGTGGAGACCCAGCCCTTCCGGCCCAAGCCCGCCTACGCCCGCTCACTGGAGCTGAGCGTCTACGTCGCGCCCGACGCCACCGGGCAGGGCGTCGGCGGCGCGCTGTACGCCGCGGTGCTGGACCGCCTCGCCCGGGACGAGCGCTTCCACCGCGCCTACGCCATCGTCGCGCTGCCGAACCCGGGCTCGGTCGCCTTCCACGAGCGGCACGGCTTCCGTCTGCGTGGCACCCTGACCGAGGCCGGGTACAAGTTCGGCCGCTACCTCGACGTCGCCTACTACGAGCGTGCCCTGTGAGCCACGAGAGCCCCCTCGAGCCGCACCAGGTCCACGACGCCGTGGGCGGGCTCGAAGCCTTCGAGAGGCTGGTCGACGCCTTCTACGACCGGGTCGCGGCCGATGAGCTGCTGCGGCCGATGTACCCCGACGACCTCGAGCCCGGCAAGCAGCACCTGGCCTGGTTCCTGGCCCAGTACTGGGGCGGGGGTGAGGTCTACGGCCGTGCGCGCGGGCATCCCCGGCTCCGGATGCGCCACGCCCCCTTCCCCATCACCCCAGAAGCGGCGCAGCGCTGGGCCGAGCTGATGACGGCGGCGGTGCGGGAGCAGGGCTGGCCGGCCGAGGCCGAGGCGCACGTGCTCGCCTACGTGGCCCGGGCGACCCCGACGCTGATCAACCAGCTCCCACCCGAGGTGGAGGTGCTGCCGCAGCAGCCCTGAGCGGTCCTGGCGCCGAGATGTCCCTCGGCCCGCGGGGGCGGGGCCCTTGGGCCTCGCCCCGGCGAGCTCGCGACGTCGTAGGCTGCGCGCCCAGGTCCACCTGTCACCGAGCCGGAGCATGCCGTGAGGATCCTGGTCGCCGACAAGCTGGCCGAGGCGGGCGTCGCTGCCCTGGCCGCCGAGCACGACGTCGATGTCCGCACCGGGCTGAGCAAGGAGGAGCTCGTCGCCATCGCTGGCGGGTACGAGGGCATCGTCGTGCGCTCCCAGACCACCATCGACGCCGACGTCATCGCCGCGGCGAGCAAGCTGCAGGTCGTCGCCCGCGCCGGCGTCGGGCTCGACAACGTCGATGTGGAGGCGGCGACCAAGTCCGGGGTGATCGTGTGCAACGCGCCCCAGTCGAACGTCATCTCCGCCGCCGAGCACACCGTCGCGCTGCTGCTCGCGCTCGCGCGCAACATCCCCCAGGCCCACGCGGCGCTGACCGAGGGCCGGTGGGAGCGGTCGCGCTGGACCGGCACCGAGCTGCACGACAAGACCCTCGGGGTGCTCGGGCTCGGGCGCATCGGCACGCTCGTCGCCCAGCGCTGCCACGCCTTCGGCATGCGGCTGGTGGCCTACGACCCCTTCGTGGCGCCCGAGCGCGCCGCGCGGCTCGGGGTCGAGCTCCTCGCGGAGGTCGACGAGGTCCTCGAGCGCGCGGACGTCGTCACCGTCCACCTGCCGAAGAACACCGACACCATCGGGCTCATCGACGCCGCACGGCTGGCGCGGATGAAGCCCACGGCGCGGCTGCTCAACGTCGCCCGGGGCGGCATCGTCGTGGAGGAGGATCTCGCCGAGGCGGTCCGCAACGGCGTGATCGCCGGCGCGGCCGTGGACGTGTTCTCCGTCGAGCCCGCCAAGGAGTCCCCGCTGTTCGGGATCGACAACCTCATCGTCACCCCGCACCTCGGTGCCTCCACCGAGGAGGCGCAGGACAAGGCCGGCACCCAGGTCGCCGAGTACGTCAACCTGGCGCTGCGCGGGGAGTTCGTCCCGTCCGCGGTGAACATGCAGGGCGGACCGGTCGACGACCGCATCAAGCCCTACCTGCCGCTCGGCGAGGAGCTCGGCCGGCTGCTCAGCGCGCTCGCGGAGCGGGGGCTGACGGGCGAGGTCACCGTCGAGTACCTCGGCGACATCGCGGAGGCCGACGGCCGCACCCTCGGGCTCGCGGTCCTCAAGGGGCTGCTCGCGCCGGTCAGCAGCGAACCGGTCACCTTCGTCAACGCGCCGCTCATCGCCGAGGAGCGGGGGCTGAACGTGAGGGAGATCTCCGATCCGCACTCCGAGGACTACGTGTCGGTGCTGCGGGTGACCGGGATCGATCGGGACGGCACCCCGATCCGGGTCGCCGGCACCGTGCTCCCGGGGGACCGCGAGCGGCTCATCGAGGTGTGGAACACCCCCGTCGACGTCGAGCCGACCCGGCACATGTGCTTCTTCCGCTACGAGGACCGGCCCGGGATCATCGGTGCGGTCGGGACCGGGTTCGGCGAGGCGGGCGTCAACATCGCCGCAGCGCAGGTCGGTCGGCGTGCCGCCGGCGGCGAGGCGATCATGGCCCTCAGCCTCGACGACGCGGTCCCCGACGACGTGCTCGCGCAGCTCGTCGAGCGCATCGGTGCGACCCAGGGTCGCTCGATCACCCTCGCCTGAGCAGGACGGAGAGCATCGCCACGGCGACGGCGCCGTGGAGGGTCCAGGCGGCGGTGCGCAGCCAGTTCGTGGTGACCAGGCGCGCGTGCGCGCCGGCGTCGAACCCGTCGCCGAGCGCGGTGTGCGCCGGGACGCTCGCGAGCACGGTGACGGCCACCGGGATGGTGGCGAGCACCGCCGCGGCCCACACGAGCAGGCGGGGTACCTGCGCGGGGCTGGCCAGCAGCAGCGCCGCGGTGGTCACGCCCTGGACCGCCCAGGGCAGGGCGATCACCGCGGTGATGCGGGCCGAGTGCGCCGCCTCGAACGCGGCGAAGCTGTCCTCGCCGACCAGGGCGAACAGCGGGTAGTGGACCACCTGGATCGTCCAGATCAGCCCGACCAGGAGCAGGGTGGCGGTGGCGTGGGCGAGGACGAGGAGCACCGGCGGACCTCCCAGGCGACCACCAGGTTCGGGGCCGTGGGGCCTGCGGTGCGCCGGCGGTCGGTGCCGGCCGCGGTCGATCAGGTCACGGTGGGCTGGCGGCGGAACCCCGGGCGGTCCTCACCGTGGCCCGTGATGACCTCGGCCACGGCCTCGGCCGCGTCCAGGACCTCGACCCGGGTGACGTACAGCGGTGCGAACCCGAACCGCACGAGGTCGGGCGGCCGGTGGTCGCCGATGACCCCGCGGGCGAGCAGCGCCTCGGTGATCGCGTCGGCGTCCGGGTGGCGGAGCGAGACCTGCGCCCCGCGCTGGCTGGCCTCGCGTGGGGTGACGACCTCCACCTCGGGGCCGAGCAGCCGGTCCACCTCGGCGATGAACAGGCCCGTCAGCTCCTGCGCGCGGGCATCGAGGTCGTGGGGGCTGACGCCGTCGAACACCTCCAGCGCGGTCTCGAGCGCGGCCATCGACAGCACCGGCGGGGAGCCGTCCAGGAACCGCTCGGCGCCGGGCGCGGGGACGTAGCCGAGGTCGAAGGCGAAGGGCCGGGCGTGCCCGAACCAACCCCGCACGGGCGTGGCGGCCAGGTCGTGCCAGCGCCGCGCGACGTACAGGAACGCCGGTGCGCCCGGTCCCCCGTTGGTGTACTTGTAGGTGCAGCCCACGGCGAGGTCGGCCCCCCAGGCGCCGAGCTCCACCGCGAGCGCGCCGGTGGAGTGGGACAGGTCCCAGACCGCGAGCGCGCCGACCGCGTGGGCCGCCGCGGTCAGCGCCGCCGCGTCGTACCGGCGCCCGGTGCGGTAGTCGACGTGGGTGAGCATCAGCGCGGCGACGCGCTCGTCGAGGTGGCTTCCGAGCTGGTCGGTCGGGACGACCTCGACCTCGAGGGTGCCGGTCAGCTCCGCGAGCCCGTGGGCCACGTAGACGTCGGTCGGGAAGTTGCCGTCGTCGGTGAGCAGTACGTGGCGCTCCGGCCGGAGGCGGTGGGCCGCGGCGAGCGCCTTGAACAGGTTCGCCGAGGTGGAGTCGGTGACCGCGAGCTCGTCGGCGTGCGCCCCGACCAGCGGTGCCAGCCGGGTGGCGACGCGGCGGGGGAGCTCGAGCCACCCGGCGTCGTTCCAGCTGCGGATGAGACCGTGACCCCACTCCTCCTCGACGACCTCACGCAGCCGGTCCGCGACCGCGGGCTGGAGCGCGCCGAGCGAGTTCCCGTCGAGGTAGATCACCCCCTCCGGGATCGCGAAGGCCGCCCGCCGGTCAGCCAGAGGGTCCGTCGCGTCCCGTCGCGCGCTCTCGTGGCGGTCCACGCTGCTCCCTGCTGTCGCCCTGCTCGGACCGTAGCGTCACGGTGCCGGCCCCGGCCGGTCGATCGGCACCCACCTTGACATCGACACTGACGTCGATGTCAACTACGGGCCCGCACCCCCCGTCGGCCCCCGTCACCCGCCCCGAGAGGTCCTCGATGTCGCTCGCGTTCGTCTTCCCTGGCCAGGGCTCCCACCGGCCCGGTGCGCTCGCGGCGTGGGACGGCCACCCGGCGGCTGCGGTGCTCGCCGAGGTGGAGGCCGGGCTCGGCCGGGACGTCCGCTCGCTCGCCGAGGACCCGACCGCCGGTGGCCGCACCGCCGACGCCCAGCCCGCCATCCTGGCCGCCTCGCTGGTGGCCTGGCGCGCGCTGACCGACGCCGGGGTGCGACCCGACCTGCTCGCCGGCCACAGCCTGGGGGAGTACACCGCGGCCATCGCGGCCTCGGCGCTGACGGTCCAGGCCGGAGCGCGGGTCGTCGCCGCGCGCGGCAGGGCCATGGGGGAGGCGTGCACGGCCACCCCCGGCACCATGGCCGCGGTGGTCAAGCTCAACCCCCAG
>JBKHEJ010000077.1:0-11547 GCA_046540855.1 Nitriliruptoraceae bacterium | reverse complement strand
CGATCGCGACGCGCCGGGCGGGCGCGGCCGCGTGGGCGGTCAGCAGGGTCGTGGCGTCCTCGAGGAGCTCCTCGCGGTGGGCCTCGGGCACCTGGGTCAGGACGAGCGCGAGCAGCGCCTGGCGGGCGGCGGCACGCCTGAGGTAGCCCATCCCGACCTCGTCGGCGTAGGTCCGGGCCGTGGCGAGCCACAGCCACGCGTCGGCCGCGTCCAGCGCCCGGTCGGCGAGCGCCCGGTTGGCGTGCTCGACCGAGTCGACGTCGGGCGTGTCGAGCACGGCGAGCCCGGGCGGCAGCGCCGTTGAGGTCGCCAGCAGCAGCGTGCGCTCCCCGGCGACCTGCTCGAGCCGGTCGGCGTCCACGCGCACGAGCCCGGGCAGGACCCGGTCATCGAGCGCGAAGGCCTCCCGGTCCGCGGGGTGGCACACGAGCACCGCCGCCCGGGTGGTCGGGCGGACCACGCCGGCCGGGCTGATGCGACGCCCGGCGAGGCTGTTGACCAGGGTGGACTTCCCGGCCCCGGTACCCCCGCCGACCACCACCAGCAGCGGCGCGTCGGGTGCGGTGGCCCGGAGCACCACGCCGCGCAGCAGCCGCACCACCCGCTCGCGCTCCTCGCGGAGCTCGGCAGCGGCGCTGGCGGACAGCACGAAGCTGAGACGCTCGAGGTGATCCGCCAGGGCGAGCAGCCCCGGCGCGCCGCCGGCCTCGGGGCGGTCCGCAGCGGTCGGGGGCGGTTCGGTCATGGGCGGGATCCGGTGACGGTGGGTAGGGCGGGCCGTGCCCCGCACAGCCAAGCAGCGCCCGCGCGTGCGCGCTGCCTGCGCGGGCTACCTAGACTCTCCGGGTCCGCCCCTGCGGCGGCCCTGCCGGAAGGATCGAGGTGTCCTTGGACGTGCAACCCCGTACCCGCCGACGCGAGGTGCTCGAGGCCATCGAGCAGGGTGCGGTGCTGCTGTCGGAGGACGGGCAGGTGCTCGCGATCAACGACGCGGCGCGCCTGCTGCTCGGTCTGGCCCCTCAGGCACGCGCGAGCACCGCGCGCGACGTGCTCACCGTCCCGGCGCTGACCGAGGCGGTCGAGGACGTCCTCGACAGCCGGCGCTCGCTCAGCCTGGAGGTGGACCACGACGGGTTGCGGCTGCGTGCGAGCGTGTCGCTGGTGCGTGACGAGGTCCTGCTGCTGCTCAGCGACCGCACCGAGGAGCACCGGCTCGAGCAACTGCGACGGGACTTCGTCGCCAACACCTCCCACGAGCTGAAGACGCCCGTCGCCGCGATCCAGACGCTCGCCGAAGCGCTCGCTGTCGTCGTCGAGGAGCAACCGGAGCGGGCACCGGCGCTCGTGACGCGCCTGAACAAGGAGGCCGTGCGGCTCTCGCGGTTGGTGTACGACCTGCTGGATCTGCGCCGCCTCGAGGAGCACGGCAGCCCCGAGCGGTCCGTGGTCGATCTCGCCGAGGTGGTGCGACGGGTCGTCGCCGACCGCTTCGACCGGGCCCGCTCAGCGCGGGTCGAGCTCGAGGTCGTCGCGCCCGACCGGCTCGAGCTGTACGGCGCCGGCCGCGACCTCGAGCTCGTCGTCCAGAACCTCGTCGCGAACGCGATCACCTACAACCGGCCGGGCGGGAAGGTCACGGTCACCCTGCGTTCGGTCACGGGCGGCGGTGGTGGGAACGGCCGCAGCGAGGACGGCTACGACCCCGCGCCCGTCGAGCAGGTGGAGCTGCTCGTGGAGGACACGGGTATCGGTATCGACGAGCAGGAGCTCACCCGCGTGTTCGAGCGCTTCTACCGGGTGGACGCGACCCGGTCGCGTACGACCGGTGGGACCGGGCTCGGGCTGTCGATCGTGCGGCACGCCGTCGAGCACCACCGCGGCACGATCACGATGACGAGCGAGGTCGGTGTCGGCACCCGGTGCCTGGTCCGCCTGCCCCGCGTCGACGGGCCGGCTGACGGCTGACCCTGCGCCGGCGAGCTGAGCGCCCTGCGTCCCGGGCGCGGCTACCAGTGGGTCCTCCCGGACCGCTCACGCGCACCGACCGCTAGCGGTCCGAGCGCCGCCGGGTGCGGCGCAGCACCACGGCGAGGCTCGCGGCGAGCCCACCCCACAGGGCGAGCATGGCCACCACCATCGTCACGATCGCGGCCTCGCTCATGCTGGTCCTCCCGGGCTCTGCCCGCCCGCCCCGTCCGCATCGTCAGCGTGGCCGGCGCCGGTGAGCGCGATGTGGGCGGGCCAGGGGGCGCGGGCGAGCAGGAGCCCGACGACGGCCACGAGCACGACGAGCCCCCAGCCGAACATGGCCAGGAACCAGATGGGGTAGCCACCGTAGGGCGCACCGAGCTCCGCCAGCAGGTTGTCGAGCACGATCCAGCCGAGCACGAGCGGCGTGACGACCAGCAGCGCCAGCGACCACCACCGGCCGAGCTTGAGGTCGGAGACCCGGTCGGCGTGGGCCTTCAGCCGCGGCACCTCGCGCAGCAGCCAGGCCACCGCCACCACCTCGATGAGCCCGACCAGGGCGATCCCGAAGCTGTTGATGAACCGGTCCACCACGTCCAGGGTGTTGATGCCCCCACCGGTGGCGTACACGAGCGAGACGAGCGCGGTCCCGCCCCCGCTGATCACCACGGCACGGCGGCGCGAGAGCCGGAACTTCTCCTGCATGGCCGAGATGTAGGTCTCGACGATGGAGATGAGCGAGGAGAGCCCGGCGAGCACGAGCGAGCCGAAGAACAGCACCCCGAACAGGCTGGACGGCCCGGGGATGCGGGAGATGATCGACGGGAAGCCGACGAACGCGAGCCCGATCCCTGAGCGGGCGACCTCTTCGACCGACGTCTGCTCGCTGGCGGCCAGGAACCCGATCGCGGCGAACACGCCGATGCCGGCCAACAGCTCGAAGGAGGAGTTCGCGAAGCCGGCGATGAAGGCGTTGCCGGTGAGGTCCTGCTCGCGCGGGAGGTAGCTCGCGTAGGTGATCATGATCGCGAAGCCGATGGACAGCGAGAAGAAGATCTGCCCGTAGGCCGCGACCCAGATCGACGCGTCGGTGATGCGTGACCAGTCCGGTTCGAACAGGGCGCCCAGCCCGTCGGCGGCACCCGGGAGGGTCACCGCCCGCACCACGATGATCGCGAACAGCACCACGAGCAACGGGATCAGCACCCGGTTCGCGCGCTCGATGCCCCGCCGGACGCCACCGACCAGCACCCCGAGCGTGACCACCCAGACCAGCACGAGCGGCACCAGCACCCCGAGCCGGAACCCCCCGAAGGTCCCGGCGTCGGTGGCAGCGAGGTACTCCTCGAAGAAGAACGCCTCGGGGTCCCCGCCCCAGCGGGTGCCGATCGAGAACCAGGTGTAGCTGCCGGCCCAGGCGACGATGACGGCGTAGTAGGTCGCGATCACGAAGCTGATCGCGATCTGCCACCACCCGATCCACTCCGCGCGCGGGTGCAGCCGCGCCAGCGACAGCGGCGCGCTGCCGCGCTGGCGGTGCCCGATCGCGTACTCCATCACCAGCACGGGGATGCCGGCGGTCAGCAGGGCGAACAGGTAGGGCGGGATGAAGGCGCCGCCCCCGTTCTCCCACGCCACGTACGGGAAACGCCAGATGTTGCCGAGCCCCACGGCGGAGCCGATCGCGGCCAGCAGGAACCCGGCACGGGTCCCCCACTGCTCACGCTGCTGCTCCATCTCGGTGCCTCCTCGCTGCCGGGCACGCCGGGACCGCCGGTCCTGCCGGCGGGCCAGGTCGGCGCGGCGGATCAGCCGGCCCGGTGCGCCCGGTTGACGGCGCTGACGATGGCCTTCAACGACGCGGTGACGATGCTCGGGTCCACCCCGACCCCCCACAGCACCTGGCCGTCGATGTCGCACTCGATGTAGGCGGCGGCGGTGGCGTCCTCCCCGGCGGACATCGCGTGCTCGGAGTAGTCGAGCACCTCGACGGCGACGCCGTGGGTCGCGAGCGCGTCGCAGAACCCGGCGATCGGGCCGTTGCCCTCGCCCTTGAGGGTGA
Organism: Nitriliruptoraceae bacterium; assembly: GCA_046540855.1. Taxonomy (GTDB): domain Bacteria; phylum Actinomycetota; class Nitriliruptoria; order Nitriliruptorales; family Nitriliruptoraceae; genus T1Sed10-7. The sequence continues at coordinate 7,517 of JBKHEJ010000077.1, read as the reverse complement.
TCGGCTCGCCACGGTCGACGAGCTCGACCCAGAGCTGGTCGCTCCCCCCGTCCCCGGGGACGGTCCGGGTCGTGCGCAGCTGGAAGCGGCCCCACGGCGCGGACGCCGACGGCAGGTACTCGTCGGTGAAGATCGCCATCATCTCGGCCGAGGTGACCTCACCGCCCTGGCTGTCGGTGCGGGCCTGGATGACGTGGCTGAACTCGATCTGCAGCCGCCGGGGCAGGTCGAACTGGTGGTCGTTCTTCATCACGTACGCGACGCCGCCCTTGCCGGACTGCGAGTTCACCCGGATGACCGCCTCGTAGGTCCGACCGACGTCCTTCGGGTCGATCGGCAGGTAGGGCACGTCCCAGACCATGTCCTCGAGCGCCGTGCCGCTGGCGACGGCCTCACGCTCCAGCGCCTCGAGGCCCTTCTTGATCGCGTCCTGGTGGCTGCCGGAGAAGGCCGTGTACACCAGGTCCCCGCCCCACGGGTGCCGCTCGTGCACGGGCAGCTGGTTCGCGTACTCCACGGTCCTGCGGATGCCGTCGAGGTCCGACAGGTCGAGCATCGGGTCGATGCCCTGGCTGAACAGGTTCATCCCCAGGGTGATGAGGTCGACGTTGCCGGTCCGCTCCCCGTTGCCGAACAGGCACCCCTCGACCCGGTCGGCACCGGCCATCATCCCGAGCTCCGCGGCCGCCACCGCCGTGCCGCGGTCGTTGTGCGGGTGCAACGACAGCACGATGCGGTCCCGGTCGGGCAGGTTGCGGTGCATCCACTCGATCGAGTCCGCGTAGACGTTGGGGGTGGCCATCTCGACGGTGGCCGGGAGGTTCAGCACGATCGGCCGGTCGGGCGTGGGCTCGAGCACCTCCATCACCGCGCTGCACACCTCGACGGCGAAGTCGAGCTCGGTGCCGGTGTAGGACTCCGGCGAGTACTGCCAGAGGATGTCGGTGTCGGGGGTGAGCACGTCGGCGTACTTGCGGGCCGACGTGGCACCGCGGACGGCGATGTCACGGATCCCGGCTCGGTCCAACCCGAACACCACCCGCCGCTGGGTCACCGAGGTCGAGTTGTAGAGGTGCACCATGGCGCGGTCGGCGCCGACGAGGGAGTGGAAGGTCCGCTCGATCAGCTCGTCCCGGCACTGGGTGAGGACCTGGATCACGACGTCGTCGGGGATCAGGTCCTCCTCGATGAGGTGGCGGACGAAGTCGAAGTCGGTCTGGCTGGCCGCCGGGAAACCCACCTCGATCTCCTTGAAGCCGAGCCGGACGAGCAGCTGGAACATCGCGAGCTTGCGCTGCCGGTCCATCGGGTCGATCAGGGCCTGGTTGCCGTCGCGCAGGTCGACCGCGGCCCAGCGCGGCGCACGCTCGATGCGGCGGTCCGGCCAGGTCCGGTCCGGCAGCTCCACGGCGACCTGCTCGTGGTAGGGCCGGTAGCGGTGCAGCGGGAGCCCGGAGGGCTGCTGCACGGGCGTGAAGGACGGGGTGGTCTCGCTCATCGGTGGCGCTCCTGCCAGCGGGTCGGTGGTGCTCGTCGCGACCGGCATCGCGGGACCCCCGCGGCGAGGATGCCGGCCCTACCCGACCCCGCCGCGGCGACGAAGGAGCAGCAGTCCGTCACAGCGCATGCCGCGCAGCATAGGGCACGCGTCCCGCGGGGTCATCCTCTGCGCGAGGCAACCATCGCCTCCCCCGGCCCCGAAGGTCGGTCGAGGGACGGTGTCACCACCGCGGACCGTCCCACCGATGCGGAGCACACCATGACCACCGAGACCATCCCCGACCTGACCGTGACCCTCGATGACGGGGCCACCACGACCCTCTCCAAGCTCGCGGACGGGCACCACCTCGTCGTGTTCTTCTACCCGAAGGCCTTCACCGGCGGGTGCACCGCGCAGGCCTGCCACTTCCGCGACCTCGGCGCGGAGTTCGCCGCGGCGGGCGCGCGACGGGTCGGGGTCAGCCGCGACGACGTCGAGACCCAGGCGCGCTTCTCCGACACCCACGGGTTCGACTTCCCCCTCATCGCCGACCCCGACGGGAGGGTGGCCAAGGCCTTCGGTGCGAAGCGGCCCGGCCCGATCCCGAGCAAGCGGCAGACCATCGTGCTGCGCCCGGACCTGACGGTCGCCACGCGCATCGCCAGCGAGACGAACATGGACGTCCACGCCGACGACGCGCTCGCCTACCTCAGGGCGCAGCAGGCGGGCTGAGCCAGCGTGCTCGTGCGCCGTCCTCGCGCGCCATCCTCCGTGCCCACACCGGCCCCGCGGCGCGCCTAGGGTGCTCCGGTCGCGACAGGAGATGCGGTGGGCACGCAACGGCTGGACTTCCCGGGCAGCACCGGTGCGCGGCTCGAGGGGGTGCTGCACACCCCCGAGGGCGGGACGCGGGGCAGCATCCTGCTCGCGCACTGCTTCACCTGCTCGAAGGACCTGCACACCATGACCCGGCTCGCCCGGGGGCTCGCCGACGCCGGCTACGCGGTGCTGCGCTTCGACTTCACCGGCCTCGGGGACTCCGAGGGGGAGTTCGGGGCCACCTCCATCTCCCATGACGTCCGCGACGTCGTCGCCGCCGCCAGCGCGCTGATCGCACGTGGCTACGGGCCGTGCGGCCTGCTCGGCCACAGCCTCGGCGGCGCGGCGGCACTGCTCGCGGCCGAGCGGGTGCGGACCGTCCGCTCCCTCGTCGTCCTCGGGGCCCCGGCGACCGCGTCGCACGTGCGGCACCTCATCGCCGACCACGAGGCGACCATCCGCGCCCAGGGGTGCGCGACCGTCACCATCGGTGGCCGCTCGTTCCCGATCGGTGTCGGCTTCCTCGACGACCTCGAGGCCCACGACGACCTCGACCACGTCACCGGGCTCGGACGGCCGCTGCTCGTGGTGCACGCGGTCGACGACGCCGTGGTGGACGTCAGCGAGGGCGAGCGACTGTTCGCTGCCGCCCGGCAGCCGAAGGGGTTCGTCCCGCTGCTCGGCACCGACCACCTGCTCATGGACCGGGCCGCAGCCGGGGACGCGCTGCGGATCGTCACCGACTGGTTCGACCGGACCCTGTAGCGCCCACCGGCAGCCGCACCGGCGTAAGCCGCACCCGTCACGCCACGAGGCGCACACACCTCGCGTCGTGGTCGCCCTCCCGACCTCTCCCGCACCAGGAGCCCCCAGCATGGACCGTGCACGACCGACGGCGCAGGAACGGCACATCGAGACCCGCCTGACCGCGCTCGGGCGGGGACGAGCCGAGGCGGGCGCACCGCTGAACGTCCCGATCGTACCCGCCTCGACCTTCCGGGCGGGTGCCGAGGGTGCGCAGCGCGCGTACGCCCGGGACGACGGCACCGCGGGCTGGGAGGCCTTCGAGGAGCTCGTCGGCGACCTCGAGGGTGGCCAGGCGGTGTGCTTCTCCTCCGGGATGGGGGCGATCGCCGCGGTGCTGGACCTGCTCCCGGTCGGGTCCCGGGTGGTCGTCCCCGCGGACAGCTACACCGGGGTGCGGGCGCTGCTGCAGGACGGGGCGGCGGCCGGTGGCCGCTGGCAGGTCCGGACCGTCGACATGACCGACACCGCGGCGCTCGAGGCCGCCGTCGGCGACGCGGACCTCGTGTGGCTGGAGACGCCGAGCAACCCGATGCTGCACCTGGTCGACATCGCTGCCGTCTGCTCGGTGGCCGCCGGTGGCCCGCTCGTCGTCGTGGACAGCACCTTCGCGACACCGCTGCTGCAGTCACCGCTCCAGCTCGGGGCGGACCTGGTCGTCCACAGCGCCACGAAGCTGATCGGCGGCCACTCCGACCTGCTGCTCGGCGTCACGGTCAGCCACCGCAAGGAGCTGGTGGCGCAGCTGCGGCGGCGGCGGGTGGTCGCCGGCGCGACGCCCGGCGCGCTCGAGTGCTTCCTGGCCCTCAGGGGCGCCCGCACCCTCGCGCTGCGCCTGCGGCAGGCCCAGGAGAACGCGGCCACGCTGGCGCACCGGCTGGCGCGTCACGAGGCGGTCCACGCCGTGCGCTATCCGGGGTTGGCCGACGATCCCGGCCACGACCTGGCGGAGAGCCAGATGCGGGGCTTCGGGGCCATGCTCAGCTTCGAGGTCAGCGATGCGAGGACCGCCGACCGGGTCTGCGAGGAGGTGCGGGTGGTGACCGCCGCGACCAGCCTCGGCGGGGTCGAGTCCACCATCGAGCGTCGCGCCAAGCTGGCCGGCCAGGAGCACGTCCCGCCCGGGCTGCTCCGGCTGTCGGTCGGGTGCGAGCACGTCGAGGACCTGTGGGAGGACCTGCGTTCGGCCCTCGAGCGCGCGAGCGGCCGGTCGGGCAGCTGATCGCGGGGGCGCCGTCGCCCCTGGTCAGCCCCGCTCAGCCAGAGGCCACCTCTCGGTCACCGCGGCGACGAAGGCGTCGGGTGACTCCTCGTGCGGGACGTGCCCCGTGTCCTCGAGCACGACCAGCTGCGCACCGTCGACCAGGTCCGCGAGCTGTTGTGAGTCCTCCGTCGGCACGACCCGGTCATCGTCCCCGGTGACCAGCAGCACCGGCAGCTCCAACGCCTCCGGTCGTTCGGCGACACCGAAGGACGCCGACGAGCGGACCAGCCACCACAGGCCCTGCTCCCAGCCGATCACCTCCCGGGCCTCGCGGTAGCGGCGTCGCACCTCCTCGGTCAGCTGTGACGGGTCGTGCCAGCTGCGCTCGAGGAGCCGGTCAGCACCGCTGGCGGCCACACGCGCCAGACGCGGGCCCCAGCGGTCGATCGGCGGGAACGACAGCACCGGCCTGAGCCAACCCGGCGTGCCACCGGTGGTGAGGATCGCCGGTGCGACCAGGACGAGGCCGTCGACGAGGTCCGCTCGCTCGAGGGCGAGCTCGGCCGCCAGCGCCCCACCGGCCGAGTGGCCGAGGAGGACGACCGGCCGGTCCGACCCTTCACCACGGAAGGTCTCGATGAGCTCGGCGAGCACGGCCACCTGTCCCACGGTCCCGTAAGGGTCGATGGGTCCATCGGGGGCGGCCCGCTCGGTGAAACCGAAGGCCGGACGGTCGTAGGCGACCACCTCCCCGAGCTCAGCCAGGCGCGGGAGCATCGCCCGCCAGGTCGCCGCGCTCGCCCCGAAGCCGTGCACCACGACCAGCAGCGGGACCTCCCCGGCATCAGCGACCGCCTCGGCCGCGGGGACGCGCTCGACGTGGACGTCGAGGCCGGCGGCCTCCACGTAGGTCGGTGCGGTCCCGAGCGAGGCCGCCGCTGCCTGGCGTTCGGTCAGCGTGCCGGAGGAGGAGAAGGGCAGCAGGTAGGGCAGGACCAGGAGCAGGACCAGGATGACGCCGGCCACCCCGGCAACCCACCGTAGGGCTCGTCGCATCACGGGCCTTCGTGTCAGCTGCCGGGGCCACCGCTGAGCGGGAGTCTAGGTCGCGGCGACGCGCGAGCTGCTCGCCGGGCTGACCCCCGCTCAGGTCCTCGGCGGTGGCCGCATCGGCGCCGGTCAGCGCCGCTCAGGACGCTCCCTGAGCTCGACCTCGACGGTGAGCTGCTCGTCACCGCGGTAGAGGGAGAGCGAGACCGTCTCGCCTGGCTGACGGCGCTGGATGCGGCCGCTGAGCTCCTCCATCGAGCTCACCTCATCGTCATCGATCGCGACGACGATGTCCCCGCGCTGCAACCCCGCCTCCGCCGCCGGCGTGTCGCGGCCGACCGCGACGACCACCGCACCCTCGGAGACGGGCAGCCCGTACAGCTCGGCGACCTGCGCATCGACGCTCTGACCCTGGATGCCGAGGAAGGCGTGCTGCACCTGGCCGTCCTCGATGATCTGGTCGGCGATCGCGGTGGCGGTGTCCACCGGGATCGCGAACCCGATGCCGGCGCTGTCACCGCCACGGGAGAAGATCGCGGTGTTGATGCCGATGATCCGGCCCTGGCCGTCGACCAGCGCGCCACCGGAGTTGCCCGGGTTGATCGCCGCATCGGTCTGGATCATGTCGACCTGCGGTCCCTGCTGGGTCGTGAGGGTCCGGTTCAGCGCGCTGACCACGCCCGCGGTGACGGAACCGTCGAGCCCGAAGGGCGAGCCGATGGCGATGGCGGTCTCGCCGACCTTGACGTCGTCCTCGGAGTAGGCCGGCACCGGCAGGTCGCCGTCGGCGACCCGCACGACCGCGATGTCCGACATCCGGTCGGCACCGAGGACCTCGCCGGTGACCCGCTCGCCGTCAGCGAGGGTGACGGTCACCTCCTCGCTATCCCGGACGACGTGCGCGTTGGTGAGGATGTGTCCCTCGCTGGAGTAGACGACGCCGGACCCGGCGCCCTGGCCGGCGGCGGTGGCCACGTCGATGCGCACGACCGAGGGGCTGACGTCCGCCGCGATCGCGGCGACCACCCCCTCGGTGCCGGACGTGCTGGTCAGGGTCGGCTCAGCCCGCTCGGTCTCCTCGGCCGCCGGTTCCGGAGCGTCGGCGACGAGCAGGGTCGCGGGAACGGCGACCCCGGCGGAGACGACGGCGGCGAGGGCCCCCACGGCGACGTAGCTGCGCAGGCGCATCCCGCCCGCTGCGGGTGCGGTCGACCCGCTGGGTGCCGACCGCGGCGGCGGCGGCGGCTGCTGGGCGGTCGCTGGTGGGGTCGGCGGCGTCGGCGCACCGGGGTTCTCGCCCGGTGGCAGGTGGGCTCGGTCCGATGCCTGCATGGCGGCTCCTTCCTGATCGCGGGCCCCAGGGCCGGGTCGCGCTGACGCGGTCCGTCCCGGTGGGGCGTCTCGGTGCAGGACCGTACGGAGCATCAGGTCAGGGCGGACCCGCGGTCAGGTAAAGGTTCGGTCAAGGCCCGCGACCTGCGCGGGCGACGGCCACCATCACCGGCCCGGCAGCACCAGACAGGCCCGTGTGCCCTGCGGGGACGGGTCCAGCAGCAGCCGGCCCCCTTCGGCCTCGACCAGGGAGCGCGCCAGGGCGAGGCCGCGGCCACCGTGGACGGGCACCGCGCCGCGGTCCCGGCTGGTCGGTCGCAGCACCGCGGTCGCGTCGAACCCCGGCCCACGGTCCACGACGCACACCTGGACCCCCCGCAGGTCCGCGCTCGGCACGGTCGGGGTCACCCGGACCTCGATGGGGCCCTGGCCGTGGGCCAACGCGTTGTCCAGCAGGACCTGCAACGCCTGGCCGACCGCGGCAGCGCGCACCTGCAGGCGCGGCGTGACGGCCTGCTCCACCCGCAGCTCGCGGCCGGCGGCCTCCGCCCGCAGCCGCCACGCCTCGACGCGGTCGGCGACGAGCGCACCGATGTCCACCTCCTCGACGTCCGCCTCGGGCCGGGTCAGCGCCACGAGCTCGCCGATCGTGGCGTCGAGCCGGTCGGCCTCCGCCTGGGCCGCCGCGAGGGTCTCCGGTGCCACGCCCTGAGCGGCGAGGGCGTCGAGGTGGAGCTGCAGGGCCGTCAGCGGGGTGCGCAGCTGGTGGGAGGCGTCCGCGGTGAAGGCCGCACCGCGCTGGGCGGCACGTCCCAGCCGGTCCGCGGT
>JBKHEJ010000076.1:0-11574 GCA_046540855.1 Nitriliruptoraceae bacterium | reverse complement strand
CTCGGACGGATGCGACCAGCGCCCGAGGGCCGAAAGCGGGGAAGACGTACGCAACCGATGGGTTACGCTCGGAACACGTGGGAGTCCGTCCGCAGCCACCGCGCCGGCACCGCCGCAGCCGCCCGTTGCTGCACCGGCCGGGGCGCAGGGACCTCCACCTCGACCGAGGGACCCCAGCCAGAAAGTCGTCCGCATGTTCGAGCGGTTCACCGACCGGGCCCGTCGCGTGGTGGTCCTCGCCCAGGAAGAGGCGAGGATGCTCAACCACAACTACATCGGGACCGAGCACATCCTCCTTGGCCTGATCCACGAGGGCGAGGGCGTCGCCGCCAAGGCGCTGGAGTCCATGGGGATCTCCCTGGACGCCGTGCGCAACCAGGTGACGGAGATCATCGGCCGTGGACAGACGGCACCCGCCGGGCACATCCCCTTCACGCCGCGCGCGAAGAAGGTGCTCGAGCTCAGCCTGCGCGAGGCCCTGCAGCTCGGCCACAACTACATCGGGACCGAGCACATCCTGCTCGGCCTGATCCGTGAGGGCGAGGGTGTGGCCGCCCAGGTGCTGACCAAGCTCGGCGCCGACCTGAACAAGGTCCGCCAGCAGGTCATCCAGCTGCTCAGCGGCTACTCCGGCCAGGAGCAGGGCAAGGCCGGCGCCGGGGTCGGCGAGGGCTCCGCCGGGGGCCCGCGCGAGGGCTCGACCATCCTCGACCAGTTCGGGACCAACCTGACCCAGGCCGCCCGCGAGGGTGACCTCGACCCGGTCATCGGCCGCTCTCGCGAGATCGAGCGGGTCATGCAGGTGCTCTCCCGCCGGACCAAGAACAACCCGGTCCTGATCGGTGAGCCGGGCGTCGGCAAGACCGCCATCGCCGAGGGTCTCGCCCAGCGCGTGGTCGCCGGCGAGGTCCCCGAGACGCTCGCGAACAAGCACCTCTACACCCTCGACCTCGGTGCGCTCGTGGCGGGCTCGCGCTACCGCGGTGACTTCGAGGAGCGCCTGAAGAAGGTGCTCAAGGAGATCACCTCCCGCGGCGACATCATCCTGTTCATCGACGAGATCCACACCCTCGTCGGTGCCGGTGCCGCCGAGGGCGCGATCGACGCCGCCTCGATCCTCAAGCCGATGCTGGCGAGGGGTGAGCTGCAGACCGTGGGGGCCACGACCCTCGACGAGTACCGCAAGCACCTCGAGAAGGACGCCGCGCTCGAACGCCGCTTCCAGCCGGTCAAGGTCGAGGAGCCCTCGCTCGAGCACACCATCGAGATCCTGAAGGGGCTGCGCGACCGCTACGAGGCACACCACCGCGTCACCATCACCGACGACGCGCTGATCGCTGCCGCGGAGCTCGCCGACCGCTACATCTCCGACCGCTACCTGCCGGACAAGGCCATCGACCTGATCGACGAGGCCGGCTCGCGCCTGCGCATCCGGTCGATGACCACCCCGCCCGACCTGCAGGACCTCGACGCGGAGATCGACGAGGCCCGCCGGCGCAAGGAGGAGGCGATCGACGCGCAGGACTTCGAGCGCGCCGCCGCCCTGCGGGACGAGGAGAAGCGCCTCATCGAGCGGCGCTCGCGCCGCGAGGACGAGTGGCGGACCGAGGGCCTCGACAAGGTGCTGACCGTCGACGAGGAGGTCATCGCCGAGGTCCTGTCCACCTGGACCGGCATCCCGGTGCTGAAGCTCACGCAGGAGGAGACCGACAAGCTGATCCACATGGAGGACGAGCTGCACAAGCGCGTCATCGGCCAGGAGCAGTCGATCTCCGCGGTCTCCAAGGCCATCCGCCGGACCCGCGCCGGGCTGAAGGACCCGAAGCGTCCCGCTGGCTCGTTCATCTTCCTCGGCCCCTCCGGGGTCGGCAAGACCGAGCTCGCGAAGACGCTCGCCGAGTACCTGTTCGGCGACGAGGACGCCCTCATCCACCTCGACATGTCCGAGTACATGGAGAAGCACACCGTCAGCCGCCTGATCGGCTCGCCGCCCGGCTACGTCGGCTACGACGAGGGTGGCCAGCTCACCGAGCAGGTGCGCCGCAAGCCCTTCTCGGTGGTGCTGTTCGACGAGGTGGAGAAGGCCCACCCGGACGTGTTCAACACCCTGCTGCAGATCCTCGAGGACGGCCGCCTGACCGACGCGCAGGGCCGCACGGTGGACTTCAAGAACACGATCCTGATCATGACCTCCAACCTCGGGACCCGGAACCTGACCTCGCCAGCGGTGGGCTTCGCCGCCGAGGACGACGCGTCGATGTACGACAAGATGAAGCGGCAGGTGGACGACGAGCTGAAGAAGCACTTCCGCCCGGAGTTCCTGAACCGCATCGACGACACGATCGTCTTCCACCCGCTGACCACCGACGAGATCAAGCAGATCGTCGACCTGATGCTCAAGCGCGTGAAGCTGCAGCTCCGGGCCAAGAACCTCGACCTCGAGCTGACCGATGCGCTGAAGGGGTGGCTCGCGGAGAAGGGCTACGACCCGCAGCTCGGTGCCCGGCCGCTGCGTCGCACGATCCAGCGCGAGCTCGAGGACCGGCTCTCCGAGCGGATCCTGCACGGTGACCTGACCGCCGGGCAGCTGGTGGTCGCCGACCTCGACACCGAGACCGACAGCGTGGTGTTCCGCGCCGTCGACTCCCCGGAGGCGCCCGACGTGCCGCCGGTGGAGCTCGCGGGCGGTGGCGACAGCAACGACGAGCACGGCGAGCAGCACGACTAGCGCGATGCGCAGCACGAGCGGGCCGACCAGCAGGCCCCGCCGTGCACCGGCGCCGGCCTCCCCGACGGGGGGCCGGCGCTAGTCTTGTGCCTTGGTCACCGATGACGCGGGGAGGTAGGCGTGGCGCATGATCTGATCGACTCGACGGAGATGTACCTGCGCACCGTCCTCGAGCTCGAGGAGGAGGGCATCCCGGCGCTTCGGGCGCGGCTGTCCGAGCGGCTCGGGTTGTCCGCACCCTCGATCTCCGAGGGGGTCGCGCGGTTGGAGGCCCAGGGGTTGCTCCACCTGCGTGAGGACCGGCAGGTCGAGCTCACCTCCGAGGGCCGGGAGCGCGCGGAGCACGTGATGCGCAAGCACCGCCTCGCCGAGCGGCTGCTGGTCGACGTGCTCGGCCTCGAGCACGAGTTCGTCCACGAGGAGGCGTGCCGTTGGGAGCACGTCATCTCCGACCGGGTCGAGCAGCGGCTGGTGGAGTTCCTCGGCAACCCGGCGACCAGCCCCTACGGCAACCCGATCCCGGGCAGCGGCGGCGGGTTCGACCACGTCGTTCCGCTGGCCGAGGCGGCCACCGACCGCGTCACCCTGCACTCGATCTCCGAGCACCTGCAGGCCGATGCCGAGGTGATGCACGTCCTGCACGAGCACGGGATGATCGCCGGCGAGGAAGCGGTCATCATCCGTGACGGCGGGCAGGTGGCGCTGGAGCTCGCCGGGCACCGCATCCAGCTGCCGGCGGAGGCAGCGCGCTTCATCTACGTCCTGCCGGTGGACCCGGTCGGCTGACGGGGGCTGCCGAGGTGGGTCCGCGGGTCAGCGCGTCGCGGCCACGGTGGCGGCGCAACGCCGCAGCAGTTCGACCGTCTCGTCCCAGCCGACGCAGGCGTCGGTGATCGACACCCCGTACTCCAGGGGCGCATCGGGGGTCCAGTCCTGCCGGCCGGGTGCGAGGTTGCTCTCGAGCATCAACCCGAGCAGCCCGTGGTCCGGCTGGCGCCACTGCTCCAGCACGTCGTCCACCACCAGGCGCTGCCGGGTGTGGTCCTTGCCGGAGTTGCCGTGGCTCGCGTCCACCATCACCGGCCGGGCGAACCCGGTGACCTCGCGCGCGGCGTCCCGGGCCGCTGCGACCGTGGCTGCGTCGTGGTTCGGGCCGTCGTTGCCGCCCCGCAGCACGACGTGCACGTCCGGGTTGCCGGTCGTTCGCACCACGGTGGTGCGCCCCCAGCCGTCGATCCCGAAGAAGGCGTGGGGAGCGACCGCGGCGCTGATGGCGTTGGTGGCGCCCCCGAGACCGCCGTCGGTGCCGTTCTTGAACCCGATCGGCATCGACAGGCCGGAGGCCAGCTGCCGGTGGACCTGGGACTCCACGGTCCGGGCGCCGATCGCTGCCCAGGCGACCAGGTCCGCCTGGTACTGCGGGGTGATCGTGTCGAGCACCTCGACCGCGCAGGGCAGCCCGAGGCCGGTGACCTCGAGCAGCACCTGCCGAGCGATGCGCAGACCCCGGGAGGCGTCCGAGGTGCCGTCCAGCCCCGGGTCGTAGATGAGTCCCTTCCACCCGATGGAGGTGCGCGGCTTCTCGAAGTAGGTCCGCATCACCACCAGCACCTCGCCGCTGAGCTCCCGTGCCAGGGGCGCCAGGCGCTGGGCGTAGTCACGGGCGAGCCCGGCGTCGTGGATCGAGCAGGGGCCGACCACGGCGACCATGCGGTCGTCCTCCCCGCGCAGCGCTGCGGCGATCGCGGCCCGTGCGCCACGCACCACCTCGGTGTGCGCCGGGGTCGTGGGCAGCTCGGCGCGGACCTCGCCGGGGGTCGCGATCGGCTCGAAGACCTCGACGTGGCGGTCGTCGACCGGGGAGGACGCGCCGGCCGGGACCGGGCTTACGGCGGGGGGGTCGGTCGGGTCGCTGGTGGCGGCGGTGGTCGTGGTCGGCAGGTCCATCTGGCTCTCCTCGCTGACACGAACGCTACCGTCGGACCTTCAGGGACAGGGAACGGGATCCCCGATCCCGCTCGCCCTGACGGTCCGCTGCGACGTGCCCCCGCCACCAGGAGCCCGTGTGACCTCGGTACCGACCGCCCCGCCCGCCCGGTTCCTGCTCGGCGGTGACCGGTCCGTCTCGCGTCTCGGCTTCGGGGCGATGCGCCTGACGGGGGAGGGCGTCTGGGGCGATCCGCCCGACCGTTCGGCGGCGCGCGCGGTCCTGCGCCGCGCGGTCGACCTCGGCGTCGACCTCATCGACACCGCCGACTCCTACGGCCCCTTCGTCGCCGAGGACCTCATCCGGGAGGCCCTGCACACCGGGCGTGGCGACGACCCCTACGGCGGGGTGACGATCGCGACGAAGGCGGGGCTCGTGCGCACCGGACCGGGGCAGTGGCACCCGGTCGGTCGGCCGGAGTACCTGCGCTTCGCCTGCGAGATGAGCCTGCGCCGCCTCGACGTCGAGCGCATCGACCTGTTCCAGTTGCACCGCATCGACCCGCAGGTCCCCGCCGAGGAGCAGTTCGGGGTGCTCGCCGACCTGCAGCGCGAGGGCAAGGTCCACCACCTCGGCCTCTCCGAGGTGAGCGTCGCCGAGCTGCAGCAGGCGCGCCAGCACCTCGAGGTCGCCACCGTCCAGAACCGCTACAACCTCCTGGACCGCGGCTCGGAGGAGGTCCTCGAGGAGTGCGAGCGGGAGGGCATCGGCTTCCTGCCCTGGTTCCCGGTCAAGGTCGGTGAGCTGGCCCGTCCCGGCGGTCCCCTCGACGCCCTCGCCGCGGAGACCGGCGCGACCCCAGCCCAGCTCGCGCTCGCGTGGCTGCTCCACCGCTCCCCGGTGATGCTGCCGATCCCCGGGACCTCCTCGCTGGCCCACCTCGAGGAGAACCTGGCTGCTGCCGAGGTGGTGCTCACCCGCGCGCACCTCGACGCCCTCGAGGCGGTGTCGTGACCTCCCGAGGGGTGCCGGTCCCGCCGGAGCCGCCGGAGGCGCCCGATGCGGCCACCCGCCGGCGCATGACCCGTGACCTGCTCACCTGGGCCGGCGATGTGCGGCCGGAGCTGCCCTGGCGCCGGACGCGTGACCCGTGGGCGGTGCTGGTCTCGGAGCTGATGCTGCAGCAGACCCAGGTGGCGCGGGTCGAGCCCCGCTTCCGCGCCTTCCTGGAGCGTTTCCCGACGGTGAGCGCCTGCGCCGACGCCCCGGTCGCCGAGGTGGTCCGCGCCTGGGAGGGGCTCGGCTACAACCGCCGTGCGGTCAACCTGCACCGCGCCGCCCGGGCCGTGGTCCTCGAGCACGACGGCCGCATCCCCGACCGGCTGGACGACCTGCTGGCGCTGCCGGGCATCGGGCCGTACACGGCGCGGGCGGTCCTGTCCTTCGCCTTCGAGCGGGACCACGGCGTGGTCGACACGAACGCGGCCCGCTTCCTCGCCCGCGCGGCGGCCGGGCACCGCCTCACGGCTCGGGCCGCCCAGGAGCTCGCGGACGAGCTCGTGCCCCTCGGGCACGGGTGGGCCTGGAACCAGGCGGTGATGGATCTGGGGTCGCAGGTGTGCACCAAGCGCGCCCCGCGTTGCGACATCTGCCCGATCCGCACCTCCTGCGCCTGGGCCCGGACCGGGTTCGCACCGCCCGACCCCGCCGAGGGGACGGCCGGCGCTTCCGGGCGGCAGAGCCGTTTCCCGGGCTCGGACCGGCAGGGCCGCGGCCGGCTCGTCCAGGCGCTTCGGACGGGGCCGGTCGACCTCGAGCGGGTCGCGGATGCCGCCGGCTGGCCCGAGGAGCCGGACCGGGCCCGGCGGGTCGCCGACCAGCTCGTGGGCGAGGGCATGGCGGAGTACGTCGACGGGCAGCTCTCCCTGCCCGGCCGGGGCCCGTGAGCGACCGGGTCCTCGCGCTGGTGCGGGATCTTCTCGCCGATGACGAGCCACGCAGCACCGAGCAGCTCCTGCGCGCCCTCCGCGCTGCCGGCGGTCACGGTCTCAGCCGGGCCCAGCTGGAGCGGGTCCTGACCGAGGCGTCCGAGGTCGTCGAGGTGGAGGTGCTCGGCCGTCGCCGCTGGCAGCGGGCCGCGCAGGAGGACGCGGGCCGAGCCGCCGCGCCGATCCCGAACCGGGCGGCCCTGGACGCCCTCGACCTGCGCCCCTGGCAGGCCGAGGCCCTCGCGGCCTGGTCCGACTCCTGCCGGGGCGTGGTCGAGGCCGTCACCGGCACCGGCAAGACCCGGCTCGCCCTCGCGGCGGCCCGCGTGGTCCTGGACGGCGGTGGTCGGGTGCTCGTGCTGGTGCCGACCCTCGAGCTCATCGACCAGTGGCACACCGCGCTCCGCACCCGGATCCCCGACGCGCGCATCGGGCGGCTCGGCGGAGGCGGGCAGGATGATCTGTTCTCCCACGAGGTGCTCCTGGCCACCCCGCACTCCGCCGCCGAGGTCCCGATCGAGCCCCCGCCTGGCGGTCCGGGGCTGCTCGTCGCCGACGAGGCGCACCGCTACGGCGCGCCGACCTGGGCCTCGGCCCTGAAGCCGGCGTTCGGTCTGCGGCTCGCCCTGACCGCGACCTACGAGCGCGGCGACGAGGGCATCGCGGAGGTGCTCGAGCCCTACTTCGGTGCGGTGGTGTACCGCTACGGCTACGACCGCGCGGTCCCCGACGGCACGGTCGCGCCCTTCGCGATCGGCCTGGTCGGCGTGGACCTGTCCGATGCGGAGCGGGCCGCGTACGACGCCGCCGACGCCCGCCTGCGGGGCCTGCACCGCGAGCTGATCGGTCCTCTGGGCATGCCCCGGGAGCCTGGTGCCCTGCTGCGCGCGGTCACGGCCGTCGTCGCCGACGCCGACCGAGGCGGGACGGCCCGGCAGGGGCGACAGGTCGCAGCGTGCCGCGAGTACCTGGCCCGGTTGCGCCAGCGGCGCGAGGTCGCCGCGAGCGCTGCGGCCAAGCTCGAGGTCGTCCGCGCCGCGGCGCCCGGTCTGGGCTCCTCCCGCGCGCTGGTGTTCACCGACACCGTCGCCCAGGCAGAGGATGCGGCCCGCGTGCTGCGCGCCGCCGGGGTCGCCGCCGAGACCGTGCACGGGCAGCTCACCGGCGACCGTCGGCGCATCCGTCTTGCGCAGTTCCGGCGGGGTCGGCTCGCCTGCCTCGTCGCCCCCCGCGTCCTCGACGAGGGCATCGACGTGCCCGACGCGGACCTCGCACTGGTCCTCGCGGCCTTCCGGACCCGGCGGCAGCTGATCCAGCGCCTCGGCCGGGTGCTGCGTGTCAAGCACGACGGCCGTGCCGCCCGGCTCCTGCTGGCCTACGCCCGGGGCACCGGGGAGGACCCCGCCCGCGGAGGCCACGAGGCCTTCCTCGCCGAGGTCGGTGGGGTCGCCGAACGGATCGACGCCCTCGACCTCGCCGTCGACGTCCAGGTCATCTCCCGATGGTTGGTGGGCGGTCAGCGCGCACCGAGGGTGGTGCGTTAGGCTCGACGTCGACGCCGGCGCCGCACGCCGGCCGAGCGGCGGGGAAGGAGGCACGCGTGGTCGAGCCGACCCGGGATCCGGCCCTGCGTGAGGTGCTCGCCCTGCTCGCGCCCGGCACCTACCTGCGGGAGGGCATCGAACGCATCATCCGGGCGGGTCGCGGCGCGCTGCTCGTGATCGGCTGGTCGCCGAAGATCGAGGCCCTGACCTCCGGCGGGTTCGTGATCGACATCGCGGCCACCAGCCAGCGCATCGCGGAGCTCGCCAAGATGGACGGCGCGCTCATCCTCGACGCGGATGCGAACCGCGTGCTGCGGGCCAACGTCCACCTCGTGCCGGACCCGACCATCCCCACCTCCGAGACCGGGACGCGCCACCGGTCGGCGGAGCGCACCGCACGGGAGACCGGCCAGCCGGTCATCGCGGTGTCGGAGTCGATGGGGATGGTCAACCTCTACTTCGGCGAGTCCAAGCACCTGCTCGAGGAGGTCTCCGCCCTGCTCGTGCGTGCCAACCAGGCGCTGTCCACGCTCGAGCGCTACCGCGCGCGGCTGGACGAGGTGACCGGCCAGCTCACCGCGCGCGAGGTCGAGGACACGGTGACGGTGCGTGACGCGGTGCTCGCGGTGCAGCGCTCGGAGATGCTGCGGCGCATCGCCGGCGAGGTCGAGGCCCACGTCATCGACCTGGGCACCGAGGGCCGGCTCATCCAGCTCCAGCTCGACGAGCTGGTCGGCCCGGTCGGTAGCGAGCGGGAGCTGTTGGTGCGCGACTACCTGCGCGACCGCCGCCGCAAGCTGCCGCGGGTGCTCGGGGAACTCGAGGTGCTCGGGACCGACGAGCTGCTCGACGCCGAGCGGGTCGCGGGGATCCTGGCCTTCGACGCCGACGAGCTCGACACCGGGGTGACCCCGCGCGGGTACCGCCTGCTCAGCCACATCCCGCGGTTGCCCGCCTCGATCATCGACCGGCTCGTCGATCGCTTCGGGACCCTGTCGAAGGTGATGGAGGCCTCCATCAGCGACCTCGACCAGGTCGAGGGGATCGGGGAGCACCGGGCCCGCATGATCCAGGACGGGCTGCGCCGGCTGTCGGAACCGATCGGCGTCGACCGGCGCGCCTGAGATGGCGTGGCCCAGGAGGGCGTGAGGCCGGGCGGCAGCGCCTGAGGAGCACCTCGGCACCCTGGCCGACGCGCCCGTTCAGGTGCTATCCTGGCACCGGCCGTTCGACGGTGCTCACCGGTTCCAGGGACCCCGGGACGGCTGAACCGGCCGCCACCGAGGTCACGGGGGGCGGTCGGCCCAGGACCAGCACGAAGCGAGCGAAAGGTGCCGCGGAGACGGCCGACAGCGACGTGGGGTCCGCTCCGCGAACCGCTCCTCGTGGGGGTTCGCACGGCAGGTTCGGCCCCGCCCGCCGTCCGGTTCGGTCCGCGGCAGGATCCGCGCGGAGACCGGTCGGGATCCGCCCCACGCGAGGAGCGAGCCTTCATGGCGTACAGCGTCGGCGACACCGTGATCTACCCGCACCATGGCGCGGCCGTGGTGGAACGCAAGGAGGAGCGCGAGCTCAAGGGTGAGGCCCGGGAGTACCTCGTGCTCCGGCTCACCTACGGGGATCTGACGCTGATGGTGCCGGCCGACTCCTGTGAGGAGGTCGGCATCCGCAACGTGGTGAGCAAGAAGGAGGTCGAGCAGGTCCTCGACGTCCTGCGCGAGCCGGAGGGCAAGGCCGCCGGGAACTGGTCGCGGCGCTTCAAGGCCAACTACGAGAAGCTGCGCTCCGGTGACATCTACCAGGTCGCCGAGGTGGTGCGGAACCTCGCCACGCGCGAGAAGGACAAGGGCCTGTCCGCCGGTGAGAAGCGCATGCTCACCAAGGCGAAGCAGATCCTGCTGTCGGAGCTCGCCGTCGCGATCAACAAGGACGAGGAACAGGCCGAGGCGCTCGTGGAGGAGACCCTCGTCGCCGCCCAGGGCTGACCGACCCGGCCCCCTGCGCGGGCGTGCGTCGCGTCCGGCGGGCACAGGGTGGATGGTCCCGACGCCGCGCTGCTGCCGCCGGCGGGCGGTCACCGAGCGGCGGAGCTAGCGATGGTGGAGCGTCACCCGCCACGGGAACACGTGGTCGTGGAGGTGGTGCGTCTCGGCGTCGTGCTCGCGGCCACCGCGGCCGGCTACGCCCTCGCCGAACCGCTCCACGGGCTCCTCACCTTCGAGGACGGGTCGACCACGCGCCTGGTCAGCTCCCTGCTCGGCGCGCTCGCGGGTGACCTGCTCGGTGGCATCCTCGGGCGCCAGCTCGTGGTCACCACCGAGGCCACGACCCGACGCCTGACCGCCATCCCGGCCGTCCAGCTCGTGGCCGGCGCCCTCGGCGGGGCCCTCGGCGCGCTGCTCGGCCTGGCCATCGCGGCGCCGGTGCTGCTGCTGCCGGCGCAGCGCTTCACGGTGCCGGTGCTGCTGCTGGTGGTGGTCGCCTCGGTCTACGCCGGGGTGCTGCTCGGCGCTGCTCGTGCGGCGGAGCTGAGCCGCTTCGTCGGGGTCCGAGGCCGCATCGACGTGCGCAACCCCGCCCGCGGTGCCGGCACGAAGGTCGTGGACAGCTCCGCGCTGATCGATGGTCGCATCGCCGAGGTGGCACGTACGGGCTACCTCGAGGGCACCCTGATCGTGCCCCGGTTCGTCATCGCCGAGGTGGAGCGCATCGCCGGTGACGACCGCGAGCACCGCGCCCGGCTCGGCCAGCGGGGGCTGGCGACCCTGCAGGTGCTGCAGGACGAGGGGCTCGTGGTGGTCGAGATCGCCGACGAGGAGGTGGCGGGCGTCGCGGCGGTGGACGACAAGCTCGCGGCGCTGTGCCGTGAGCGGGGTGCGGCCCTGATCACCGCGGACCAGGGGCTCGCACGCACCGCCGAGGCCAGCGGCATCCGGGTCCTCAACCCCCACGCGCTGGCGGATGCCGTCCGGTCCCCCGTCCTGCCCGGCGATCGGATCGAGCTCCGCCTCGTCCGGGGCGGCAAGGAGCCTGGCCAGGGCATCGGCTACCTCGAGGATGGGACGATGGTGATCGTCGAGCGTGCGGAGCATCTCGTCGACACCGAGGTCGCGGTCGAGGTGACCTCGATGGTGCAGTCGCGCACCGGCCGGCTGCTGTTCGCGGGCGTGGCGCAGGGGGCAGCGTGAGGCCGGCGGCGCAGCCGGCCAGGGAGGACGGCCGAAGCGCGGACCCTATGGCAGGCGACCGCAGGATCGGGGTCATCGTCGTCGCGGCTGGGAGCGGTGAGCGCCTCGGGTCGCCGCACGCGAAGGCACTGGTCGAGCTCGCCGGGCAGCCCCTGGTCCGGCACGCCGTGCTGGGGCTGCGTGAGGCCGGTCTCCCACC
>JBKHEJ010000075.1:0-11603 GCA_046540855.1 Nitriliruptoraceae bacterium | reverse complement strand
GCCGCGCCCCCGCGCTGACCTTCGTGAGCCCCTCCGGCGACCTTGCGGGCCCCGCCGGCTTCCACGCCGGCGGGTCGCCGCAGCGCTCCTCGGTGGTCATGGCCACCGCCGCGGACGAGGCCGACGCCGCCGCGGCGGTGCTGGAGGCGGAGCTGGCCGCGGTGACGGAGGAACGCGCCGCGCTCGACCGCGAGCGCGCGGCCGCCGAGGAGCGGCTGGCCGGGGCGACCGAGCGGATCAACGAGTCCGACGCCCGCATCACCGGGGCCGCGGAACGGCTCGCGCGCCTGAACCGCGAGCTGCACTCCCTCGCCGATCAGCGTGCGGTCGTCGCGGTGCAGCACCAGGAGCTCGAGCAGGTCCTCGAGCGCGATCGTGCGGCCCTGTCGGAGCTGAACTCGCGCGGCCCGGAGGTCCCCGCCGAGGAGCCCGAGGAGGGGCCGGACCGGCGCGCTGACGAGCTCGATACCGCGTTGGAGGCCGCGCGCGAGAAGGAGCTGGACGCCCGGCTGACCCTGGAGCGCACCTCGGAGCAGGTGCGCCACCTCGAGGACCAGGTGGTGGCGCTCCGGCGCGAGGCCGAGGAGGTCGAGCGCTCGCTCGAGGAGGCGGCGCGCCGGCGCGAGGCCCGCCGGCGGGCGATCGAGCGGTGCGGCCAGCTCGCGGTGCTCGCCCGGGCGGCGCTGGAGGCCATCGAGCGCTCCGTCGTGGCCGCCGCCGAGGAGCGTGACCGGCTCCACAGCGAGGTGCGGGAGGCCACGACCCAGCTCGCAGCCGTCCGGCGCGAGGCCGTCACCGTGCGTTCCGAGCTCGATGAGCTGACCGAGCGCCGCCACGCGACGCAGCTGAAGCGGCAGGACCTCGCGACCCGGCGGGAGCACCTGCTGGCGCGGGTGCGCGACGAGCTCTCCCTCGGTCCCGACGAGCTGCGCGCCGAGCATCCGCAGGCCACCGGCGAGGAGCGGGACGACCTCACCGCCCGTGAGGACGAGCTCGTGCGCAAGCTCGGGCTGCTCGGGCGGGTCAACCCCCTCGCGCTGGAGGAGTTCCAGGCGCTCGAGGAGCGGCACGCGTTCCTGTCCGACCAGCTCGACGACCTGCGCCGGTCCCGGCGCGATCTGGAGCAGGTCGTCGCCGCCGTGGACGACCGGATCCGTGCGGTGTTCAAGGCCGCCTTCGACGACGTCGCCCGGGAGTTCGAGCTGACCTTCGCGACGGTGTTCCCCGGAGGGCGGGGCCGCCTCGTGCTGACCGACCCCGACGACCTGCTCGCGACCGGGATCGAGGTGGAGGCCCGGCCGCCGGGCAAGAAGGTCACCCGCCTGTCCCTGCTGTCGGGCGGGGAACGCTCCCTGACGGTGCTGGCCTTCGTGTTCGCGATCTTCCGCGCCCGGCCCTCACCCTTCTACGTCCTCGATGAGGTGGACGCCGCCCTCGACGACGTGAACCTGCAGCGCCTGCTGAAGGTCATCCGCTCCTTCCGCGGCCACGCGCAGATCATCCTCGTCACCCACCAGAAGCGCTCGATGGAGATCGCCGACCTGCTCTACGGGATCACCATGGGTCCCGACGCGGTGACGAAGGTCGTGGCTGAGCGGCTGCGGGACCGCCGTCCATCCGCCACCCTTCAGGCGCGCGCCAGCGACGCCCCCACCGAGGCGATCCTCGAGGGCGCCGCCGTCAGCGAGTGACCGTCCGTCCTGCCCGCCGTGACCCGCGTGGGAGTGCCCCCTGTGGATGCCATGCTGCTCGACCTGCTCCACCTCGCTGCCACCGTCCGGTGGTCGCCCGACCCGAGCCTGCTCGCCACCACGGGCGGCCTCGACCTCGAGCCCGGGGTCCTCGTGGCGCTGGCCACCGCGGCGGTCGCGCTCGTCGGTGGCCTCCTGGCCCGCCGGAGCCGAACCTCCCGCGGCGGAGCCGACGAGGACCGCGGCCGGGACGCATCCCCTGAAGGCGCGGAGGGCGGGCCGGGCACCGCGGTCGAGGATCGCCCGAGCGCCCCGCCGGGCGAGCCCGAGGCCCCCGAGGTCCCCGACACCCCGGCGGAGCTGCTCGAGCCCCCCGTCGTCGAGCCCGAGCCGGAGGTCGTGCCGGAACCGCTCAGCCTGGGGGAGCGGTTCAAGCGCCGCCTGACCCGGACCCGCAACGTCCTCGGCAGCTCCGTTCGGGAGCTGTTCGGCGCCGGGGTGACCGAGGAGGCCTGGGAGGGGCTCGAGGAGGCCCTGATCACCGCCGACGTCGGCGTGACCGCGACGATGGAGCTGGTCGAGGAGCTCCGGCGCCGCGCGCGTGAGGAGGGAGCGAGCGACGGCGACGCGGTCCTCGACCTGCTCAAGCAGGAGCTGCGCGCCGCGCTCGGCACCCCCGACCGCTCCCTGGCTCGTGCCGGGGACGACGGTCCGACGGTGTGGCTCGTCACCGGGGTCAACGGCACCGGCAAGACCACCACCATCGGCAAGCTCGCGGCGGTCGAGGCGCGCGCGGGCCGCACCGTCACGCTCGCCGCCGCCGACACCTTCCGGGCCGCGGCCGCGGAGCAGCTCGGCATCTGGGCCGAGCGCACCGGCGCCACGCTGGTCCGCAAGGAGGAGGGGGCCGACCCCGCGTCGGTGGCCTACGAGTCCTACGACGCCGCCGTGTCCCACGGCAGCGACCTGTTGATCGTCGACACCGCCGGTCGGTTGCACAACAAGCGCCAGCTGATGGACGAGCTCGGCAAGGTCAAGCGCGTGCTCGAGAAGCAGGCCGGTCCGCTCGAGGAGACCCTGCTCGTGCTGGACGCGACCACGGGCCAGAACGGCATCGCCCAGGCCAAGGCCTTCCTCGAGGCCGTCGAGGTGACCGGCATCGCGTTGACGAAGCTGGACGGGTCCTCCAAGGGGGGCATCGTCGTGGCGGTCCAGCGCGAGCTCGGGCTGCCGGTCAAGCTCGTCGGGCTCGGGGAGGAGGTCGACGACCTCGCCCCCTTCGACCCCGAGCTGTTCGTCGAGGGGCTGTTCGCCGAGCTCGGCAGCTGAGCGCGCCACCTCGGCGTCGGGACACCCACCGCTACCCTCGCCGCCCGCCATCGATCGTCGGAGCAGCCCGTGTTCGACACCCTGTCCACCAAGCTCGAGGCCGCCCTCGACAAGGTCAAGGGCCGCGGCCGCCTCGACGAGAGGACGGTCGACGCGACGCTCAAGGAGATCCGCCTCGCCCTGCTCGAGGCGGACGTCAACTTCAAGGTCGTCAAGGACGTCGTCGCCCGCCTGCGCGAGCAGCTCGTCGGTGAGGACGTCGCCAAGGCGCTCAACCCCTCCCAGACGGTCATCAAGGCGGTCGATGCGGAGCTGACCCGGGCGCTCGGCGGCGAGGCGGTCGCGCTCGACCTCAAGGGACCTCCGCCGTCGGTGGTGATGCTGGCCGGCCTGCAGGGCTCGGGGAAGACCACCGCGGCCGGCAAGCTCGCGAAGCTGCTGAAGAGCAAGGGCCGCAACCCGATGCTCGTGGCCTGCGACCTGCAGCGCCCCGCCGCCGTCGAGCAGCTCAAGATCAACGCCAAGCGCGTCGGCGTCCACGTCTACGCCCCGGTGACCTCCGGCGACCCGGTCCCGGTCGCGCGCGAGGCGATCTCGAAGGCGCGCGAGACCGGCTGCGACACCGTCATCGTCGACACCGCCGGGCGGCTCCACGTCGACGAGGTCCTGCTCGAGCAGGCCGCCGACATCAAGCGGGTCGTCGGCGAGCACGGCGGGGTGGTGCGCACCCTGTTCGTCATCGACGCCATGATCGGCCAGGAGGCCGTCAACGTCGCCAAGGCCTTCCAGGACCAGGTCGGCTTCGACGGCGTCATCCTCTCCAAGCTCGACGGTGACGCCCGCGGTGGTGCGGCGCTCAGCGTCCGGGAGGTCACCGGCACCCCGATCATGTTCGCCTCCGTCGGGGAGGGGATGGAGGACTTCGAGGCCTTCCACCCCGACCGGATGGCCGGCCGCATCCTCGGCATGGGCGACGTGATGTCGCTGATCGAGAAGGCCGAGGCGACCTACACCGAGGACGAGGCGTCCAAGGCCGAGCAGGCCCTGCTGTCCGGGGAGTTCACGCTCGAGGACTTCCTCGACCAGCTCCAGATGCTCAAGCGCATGGGGCCGCTGCAGGGGCTCATCGGGATGCTCCCGGGGATGAGCAAGCAGCTCAAGGACGTCGACGTCGACGACCGGCAGTTCGCCCGGGTCGAGGCCATCATCCGGTCCATGACCCCGCAGGAGCGGCGGGACCCGAAGGGCGTGCTGAACGGACGGCGCCGCAAGCGCATCGCGGCCGGGTCCGGCACGACGGTCACCGAGGTCAACCGGCTCGTCAAGCAGTTCGCCGAGGTCCAGAAGCTCATGCGGTCGGCGGCGAAGATGGCCGGGCAGCAGGGGGCCAAGCCCAAGGGGGCGCGCGGCGCCAAGGGCCAGGCCGCCGCCATGCGGCAGCTCCAGCAGCAGATGGGTGCGGGGGGACCGGCGGGCATGGGTGGGTTCCAGGGCCTGCAGCCGGCGCCGAAGCGCAGCAAGCGCCGCTGACCGGTCACGGCAGCCGGGGCGGCGCGGGGGTCGGTCAGCCGGGGCGGGGGGCGGTCAGCCGGGGACCGGTCCGACGGCGCGCGGGTGCGAGAACCTGCGTTCTGCGTCAGGGATCGTGCACGCGAGGCGCCTGGGCGCCCGTCGTCGGCGCGCGGGTGCGAAGAACCTGCCAACTGCGTCAGGGATCGTGCACGCGAGGTACCTCGGCACCCATCGTCGGCGCACGGGTGCGACGAACCTGCGCTCTGCGTCAGGGATCGTGCGCGCGGTCGGTGATCCGGGCGGTGCGGGCGGTGCGGGCGGTGCGGTAGCCTTGCGCGCAGCACGGCTCGGGGCTTCCCCCTGCCGCGCCACCACGTCCACCGACGACCCCCGCCCCACCGGCTCGCCGCCCACCCTCGCGGCTCCCGCCCGTGCCGGGTACCGGTCGTCGCCACCTGCGGGGACGCGCTCCACGAGCGTGCCCCGACCACCCCCGAGGTCCATCCATGGCCGTCAAGCTCCGTCTCCGCCGTGAGGGCACCGTCAAGCGCCCCCACTACCGCATCGTCGCCGCCGACGCACGCTCCCCGCGTGACGGCCGGTTCATCGAGGTGCTCGGGCAGTACCACCCGCTCGAGAACCCCTCACGCATCGAGCTGGACAACGACCGGGCGCTGCACTGGCTGCGCAACGGCGCCCAGCCCACCGACCCGGTCAAGCAGCTGCTGCGCATCACCGGCGTGTGGGAGGAGTTCAAGCCCGGCGACGCCCCCAAGCGTGACCGGTCCGTCGAGCCCAAGGAGCGGTTGTCGAGGAAGGCGCGCGCCAAGGCCGCGGAGGCGGCCGAGGGCGGAGGTGACGCGTGAGGTCCGAGGACGTCCTCGCCTTCGTCGCACGTGAGCTGGTCGACCACCCCGACGAGGTCCGGATCGAGGTGGACGAGGACGAGCGCGAGACCGTGCTCGAGCTCCACGTCCACCCCGAGGATCTCGGCAAGGTGATCGGCAAGCGCGGTCGGACCGCCAAGGCGATCCGCACGCTGGTCAAGGCTGCCGGGGCGCTCGACGACGAGAACGTCACCGTCGAGATCGTCGACTGACCCTCCCGGAGCGCCCCGTGGGATCCACCGGCCGCGACGAGCTCGTCGTCATCGGCCGTGTCGTCAAGGCTCACGGCATCCGCGGCGAGGTGGTCGTGCACCCGCTCTCGGACGTCCCCGGGCGCTTCGACGCGGGCACCGAGGTGGTGCTGGCGGGCGTGGCGCGCACGATCACCACCACCCGGGCGCACCAGAGTCGGCTCCTGCTCGCCTTCGACGGCGTCGTCGACCGCGACGCCGCCGAGCGGCTGCGCGGCCAGGAGGTGCTCGCCCCGCCGGTGGACGTCTCCGACAGCGAGACCTTCTACGCCCATGAGCTCATCGGGTGCGAGGTCCACCACGTCGACGGGCGCCCCCTGGGTGTGGTCACCGCCCTGATCGAGCTACCCGAGGCCGCCGGGTACGACCTGCTCGAGGTGGACCGCGCCGGCGCGACCTGGCTGCTGCCCTGCGCCGACGAGCTCGTCGAGGCGGTCGAGGCCGAGGACGGCACGCTCGTGCTGGTCGTCGACCCGCCCGAGGGCCTGATCGACGGCGAGCCGGAGGTCGTACCCGACCTCGCAACCGGTGGTGGGGACCCGGCGGGGACCTCCCACGGCCCGGGCGAGGCTAAGGACCGCGGGGACGGGCGGGAGCGGTGAGCGGGCCACGGCTGGACGTGCTGACCATCTTCCCGGAGTGGTTCGAGGGCCCGTTGACCACCTCGCTGCTCGGTCGGGCGATCGCGGAGGGCACCCTCGACGTCCGGCTCCACGACCTGCGCGCCTGGGCTACCGATCGGCACCGCAGCGTCGATGACGCGCCCTACGGTGGCGGCGCCGGGATGGTCATGCGCGCCGACGTCTGGATCGATGCCTGCGAGGCGGTGTGGAACGACCTCGACGTCGAGGTGACCCGCGGCCGGACCGTCAGCGGTGACGAGCCGAAGGACCGCTACGTGGCCGGGGGTGACCGCCCGCGCACCGTGCTGCTGACCCCGCGCGGCCGTCCGCTCACCCAGACGCTGGCGGCCGAGCTCGCGCGCGAGGACCGGCTCGTGCTGCTGTGCGGCCGCTACGAGGGCATCGACGAGCGGGTGCACGAGCTCGTCGCCACCGACGAGGTCTCGATCGGCGACTACGTGCTCTTCGGCGGCGAGCTCGCCGCTGCGGCCGTCATCGAGGCGGTCGCCCGGCTCGTGCCAGGCGTGCTCGGCAACCAGCGCTCGCCCCGGGAGGAGTCCTTCACCTCCGGGCTGCTGGAGTACCCCCAGTACACCCGCCCGACCGTCGTCCGGGGGCGCGGGGTGCCGGAGGTGCTGACCTCGGGCGACCACGCCGCGGTCGACCGGTGGCGGGCCGAACGGGCCCGGGCGTTGACGGCCGCACGGCGGCCGGATCTGCTCGCGCCGCCCGACCCCGGTTGACCCCCCGGCTGTCGGCCCCGTATCCTCCCCAGCCTGTGCGCGCCCCGCGTGCCGGCCTGAGGCGATCGCGACCCCACGCTCTCTGGCCGCCGATCCTCGGGGCTGCCTGCGACGCTCACCGCGACCGCAGCCTGCCGCCGACACCCTGCCACGCGCTGGCGCACCCCACCGAGCCCATGAAGGCAGCACGATGAACAAGGTCGACCTCGTCGAGCGGTCGCGTCTGCGCGACGACATCCCCGACTTCCGCCCCGGCGACACCGTCAAGGTCAACGTGCGGGTCGTGGAGGGCACCCGCTCGCGCATCCAGGTCTTCGAGGGGGTCGTGATCGCGCGGCGCGGCGGCGGGCTGCGCGAGTCCTTCACCGTGCGCAAGGTCAGCTTCGGTGTCGGGGTCGAGCGGACCTTCCCGGTCCACAGCCCCGTCATCGAGTCGATCGACGTCGTGCGTCGGGGCAAGGTCCGCCGCGCCAAGCTCTACTACCTCCGCGACCGGGTCGGCAAGTCCGCTCGGATCAAGGAGAAGCGCGACGCGTCCTGAACTCCCCCGGGCGTGCCCGCCGTGGCTGGTCGGGCTGGCCGGGGTCCGACGGCACCGAAGGGTCGCGGCGCCGCCGCTACGGTGGCGTGATGGTCGACCGTGACGAGCCGCTGTTCGGGGAGCCCTCCGAGGACCCCGATGCCGACCCTGCCGAGGCAGCGTCGGGTGAGGACCGTGGCACCCTCGGTGCCGACGAGCCGCCTGCGGCTGAGGCGGAGCCCACCGGCGGGTCGGGGCCGGACCTGCTCTTCCCCCTCGTTCCCGCCGGTGGCGCCGAGGTCCCGGCGCCGGAGCAGGGGCGGCCACGCCGCCACGAGCCGGCGCGGAGCTCGGGCTCCTTCTGGCGCGAGCTACCGGTGCTGCTCGTCGTCGCCCTGGTGCTCGCGTTCCTGCTGCGCACCTTCGTGGTCCAGGTGTTCTACATCCCGTCGAGCTCCATGGAGCCCACGCTCAGCATCGATGACCGGATGGTCGTCGAGAAGGTCACCTACCTGTTCCGCGACCCCGAGCGCGGTGACGTGGTCGTGTTCGAGGGCGAGGAGGAGCCCGACGCCGAGCAGGATCGGTCCACCGCGCAGCGCATCATCACCGGCGCCGGGCAGTTCCTCGGGGTCGTGCCCACCAGCGCCCGCGACTTCGTCAAGCGGGTGATCGGCCTGCCGGGCGACGAGGTGGTGATCGAGGGCGGGGTCGTGCGGGTCAACGGTCAGGTGCTCGACGAGCCCTACGTCGCCTTCGACGACCCGAGCGACTACGGCCCGGTGACCGTGCCGGAGGGGGCGCTCTTCTTCCTCGGGGACAACCGGCCGAACTCCTCCGACTCCCGCCGCGGGCTCGGCTTCGTGCCGCAGGACCGCGTCGTCGGTCGCGCGGTGGTCATCATCTGGCCGCCGGACCACGCCGGGATGCTCACCGGGGTCGAGCATGACCTGGCTGCGGCGGCGCCGGACGGCGCCGAGGCACGCCGCTAGGCCGTGCCGGGCAGCTCGAGCTGGTCGGCGAGCAGCGTGCGGATGGGCTGCCAGCTGTGCCGGTGCACCTCGCACGGGCCGTAGGTGCCCAGCGCCGCGCGGTGCGCCGGGGTCGCGTACCCCTTGTGGCTGGCGAAGCCGTAGCGCGGGTGGGTGTCGTGCAGGGCCACCATGCCCGCATCCCGGTGCACCTTCGCGACGATGGAGGCCGCCGCGATGGACGCCACGCGGTCATCACCCCCGACGACGCACCGGGTGGTGAACCCCTCACCCTGGAGCAGGTCCACCGGCCCGTCGATCAGCACGGTGTCCGGGCGGACCGCCAGAGCGGCCAGCGCGCGCCGCGCCGCCAGCCGCAGCGCCGCGGCGAGCCCGATGCGGTCCAGCTCGCGCACCGCCACCTCGCCGACCGCGACCACCGCATGGGCGTGGAGCTGCTCGGCGAGCGCGGCCCGGTGCAGGGGTGTTAGCTGCTTGGAGTCGCGCAGCCCGGTGGGGATCCGGTCGGGATCGAGCACGACCGCGCCGACGGTGACCGGACCCGCCCAGGCGCCACGGCCGACCTCGTCCAGGCCTGCGATCACCGCCCCCGCGCTCAGCAGCTCGCGCTCCACCTCGAAGGTGGGTCCGGGCGGCCCGGCTGGCTTCCTCGCGGGTCGGCGTGTGGACATGGCCGGACCGTACCGCGCGCCGTCGCTACCCTCGATGACCGGCCCGTCAGCGGCCTCGAGCTGGCACGCATCGGCCGGGAGGCCACCCGTGAACCCTGAGGAGCTCGACGCGTACGAGACGGATCTGGAGCTGTCGCTGTACCGCGAGTACCGCGACGTGGTCCGGCTGTACCGGTACGTCGTCGAGACCGAGCGCCGGTTCTACCTCTGCAACGAGGTCGAGGTCATCCCGCACCCCGGTGAGGACCTGTGGTTCGAGCTGCTGCTCAAGGACGCGTGGGTGTGGGACATGTTCCGCCCGGCCCGGTTCCTCAGGCAGGTGCGCGTGCTCACCTTCCGCGACGTCAACGTCGAGGAGCTCATCCACGACGAGACCGACGTGGCCGACTTCCTCGACGACCGGGGGGCCTGAGCGATGGGGTTCGACGCCACCCGCCGCTACCGCGACGACAAGCGCAACGACCTGTGGCTGCTGATCATCGCGCTGGTCGTGCTCTCCACCGCTCTGCTGTGGGGCTTCGGGGTGATCTGACGAGGGCGCCCGCCCGTTATCCACAGGTTCGGATCCACCTCCTGATCGCGCCGCGGCGGTCGTAGCGTGCCCGCATGGACACCACGACCCACCAGCACCCCCTCCCGCGGCTGTTGCGACCCGCCGGTGACACCCGCGCCCTCGGCCGCCTCGGCGAGGATCTCGCCGCCCGCCACCTCGCCGAGGATGGCCTCGAGATCCTCGCCCGCAACTGGCGCATCAGCGACGGTCAGCTCCGCGGGGAGCTCGACCTCGTCGCCGTGGAGCCGGCCACCGGCACCCTGGTCGTGTGCGAGGTCAAGACCCGCCGCGACGCCGCCCGGTTCGGCGGGGCGACCGCAGCCCTGGACCCCCGCAAGCTGCGCCGCCTGCGGGCGCTGACCGCGGCGTTCCTGCGCGAGCAGCCCCACCGGTTCGCGCACGTGCGCCTCGACCTCGTCGCGGTCGACCTCGGCTCGCCGGCGTCCCTGACCCACCTGGTGGGGCTGGGATGAGCGGCCAGCGACCGCTCGCGGTGGTCCAGGGGGTGGCCCTCGTCGGGCTCGACCCCGTGGCCGTCCGCGTCGAGGCGACCTGTAGCCCAGGGCTGCCGGTGCTCCGGCTGGTGGGACTGCCGGACGCGGCCGTGCGGGAGGCCGGTGACCGGGTGCGCACCGCGGTCCAACGGCACGGCCTGCGCTGGCCCGGGGAGCGGGTCGTGGTCAACCTCGCACCCGCCGAGCTGCCCAAGGTCGGCTCGAGCTTCGACCTGCCTCTGGCCTTGGCGGTGCTCATCGCCACCGGCCAGGTGCCCGCCACCGCGCTCACCGACACCTGGGCGGTCGGCGAGCTCGGCCTCGACGGCTCGGTCCGGCCGGTCGCCGGGCTGCTTCCCCTGGTGGCCGGCGCGCGGCAGCTGGGGGCGACCCGGCTGCTCGTCCCGGCCGCTGGCGCCGGCGAGGCGGCGCTCGTGGAGGGCATCGAGCTCGTGCCGGTCGCCGATCTGGGGGAGACGGTGGCGGTGCTCCGGGACGGACGGGCGCCGTCCCCGGTGGTGCCGGTGCCGATCGCCCCGGCGCCACCGCGGCCCGACCTCGCGGACGTTCGCGGACAGCCCATCGCCCGCCGGGCCGTGGAGCTCGCAGCCGCCGGTGGGCACCACCTGCTGCTGACCGGACCACCGGGCTGTGGCAAGACGCTGCTCGCGGAGCGGCTGCACGGGCTGCTGCCGCCGTTGAGCCCCGACGAGGCCCTTCAGGTCGCCGCCGTCCACGCGCTCGCGGGCGAGCGCCGCGCCGGTGACCCGCTCACCTTCGCGCCGCCCTTGCGCGCGCCACACCGTCTCGTCTCGGCCGCGGCCCTCCTCGGGGGCGGCTCGGGGGTCCCGCGGCCGGGCGAGCTCTCGCTCGCCCACCGTGGGGTCCTGCTGCTGGACGAGCTGCTCGAGACCCCGCGCGCGGTCCTCGACGCGCTCCGCCAGCCCCTGGAGCGTGGCGAGGTCGTGCTCGCCCGCAGCCGGGCGCGGGTCCGCTACCCGGCCGCCACGCTGCTGGTCGCCACCACCAACCCCTGCCCGTGCGGCCGGTCGGGTGACCCGCGGCACACCTGCCGGTGCCGACCCGATCAGGTCGTGCGCTACCGCTCCCGCCTGTCCGGGCCCCTGCTCGACCGGCTCGATGTGCAGGTGGCGCTGCGACCCCTCGAGCGGGACAGCCTGGTCACCGCACGACCCGGGGAGCCGAGCGCACCCGTGGCCCAGCGGGTGCTCGCCGCCCGGCAGCTCGCGGGGGAGCGGTGGGCTCAGGCACCGGGCGGACCGGAGGGGGCCGGGGTGGTGCTCAACCGGGACGCGCCCGCGCCGCTGCTGCGCCGG
>JBKHEJ010000074.1:0-11826 GCA_046540855.1 Nitriliruptoraceae bacterium | reverse complement strand
AACGGTGCGCTGATGCGCACCGCGCCGGTGGCGCTAGCCCACCTCGGCGACGACGCGGCGATCGCGCGCGCCGCCCGGGAGGTGGCGGCGCTCACCCATGCGGACCCGCTCGCCGGTGACAGCTGCGTGTTGTGGTGCGTCGCGATCGATCGCGCGGTCCGTGAGGGCCGCCTCGACGGCATCACCGACGGGCTCGCCGCCATCGACCGCTCGCGTCGCGCGAGGTGGGCGGCCGCCCTCGAGGACGCGGTGACCCGGCCGCCGGGGGGCTTCGCTCCCAACGGGTTCACCGTCACCGCGTTGCAGGCTGCCTACGCTGCCGTCGCCCAGACGCCGGTCCCGGCGGGAGAGCCCGCGCGGCACCTGCCGGACGCGCTGGACGCCGCGGTCCGCATCGGGGATGACACCGACACCGTCGCCGCGATCGCCGGCTCGCTGCTCGGTGCCCGGTGGGGTGCGGCAGCGATCCCTGAGGCCTGGCGTCAGATGCTGCACGGCTGGCCGGGTCTGCGCGCATCCGACCTGGCCCGCCTCGCCCTGCGGACCGCTTCTCCGAGCGCCTCGCGCTGACCGTCGGCCGCTCGGCGGGCCCTGACAGGTCGCGATGCGGGGACGCGGGGACCGCCCCTCGATCATCGCCGCAGCGTGCCGGCCGTGCCCTCCCGAGCTGGCGGCGGGATCCTCAGCCGGCGCGTCGGACGGTGTCGTCGTGACCGTCGGCGCGCCAGCAGCCATGGCCGAGCTGGTTGCGGTGGAACAGCAGGTCCTGCACGACCTCGCCGTCCCGCAGGTGCGTCGTGACCAACCGCTCGACCCGGTCGGGCTTGAGCCCGGCGTACCAGGTGCCCTCCGGGTAGACCACCGCGATGGTGCCCTTGGTGCAGATCTGCAGGCAGTCGACCTTCGCGACCGACACCGTGCTGCGCAGACCGTGGGCCGCGATCGACCGCCGCAGCTCCTTGGCGACCTTGCCACCGCCGCAGTCGTCATCGGTGCAGACGAGCACGTGCCGTTCCATGGTGTCCAGGCGGGCCTTGCGTGTGCGCTTCTGGAGCTTCTCGCTCATCGTGAGGTTCCCCAGGTCGGTCGGCGGATCGGACGGCCCGAGCTCGTGCCGCGGCAGGGTAGCCGCACGACGACGTTGGTAGGTAAGGAGAGCCTTATCGCCATCGGGTGCATGGGAGGTGGCGGGTCCCTCGCCGCGGCGGGTGCGACGCCTACCCTTCGCGCACCGCCGAACCTCACCCGCCCCCGAGCACGTCGTCGCCGGTGTCGAGCGGTCAGGCACGCAACGCGGGAGTGCGTCATGGACGAGCAGCCGACGGCACCGCCAGAGCAGCCGCTACCGGCGCGCGGGCCCGAGCCGCCCCTCCAGGTCCTGCGCATCGAGCTCGCGTCCCGCACCATCTGGCAGACCATCGGGGCGATCCTGGCGACCGTGGTCCTCGTGCAGGCGGGGCTGGCGGCACGCGGCTTGCTGTCGATGCTCGCGCTGTCCTTCTTCTTCAGCCTCGCCCTCGACCCGGCGGTCCGGTGGCTCGTGCAGCGCTACCGCTGGCGGCGCGGTGCCGCCGTCGGCGTCATCTACCTCGCCGGGGTGAGCGTGCTGTTGCTCATGGTGCTCGTCCTCGTCCCAGCCATCGGTGAGCTCGGTGACCGGATCGCCGAGAACGGTGCGGAGTGGTTCCGGGAGCTCAACTCGTGGACCACCTCGAGCTTCGGGTTCCCGCTGACCTCCGAGACCGTGGCCGGCGAGGCAGGCGGTCTGGGCGCAGCGGTGGCCGGCTTCGGCGCCGAGCCCTTCGGTGAGCTCCTGGGTCTCGCGACCACCGGCATCGGTCTGGTCTTCAACCTCGCCACGGTCGCGATGTTCACCTTCTACCTCACCGCGGACGCACCCCGCGTCAAGCGGGCGGTGCTGCGGCTGTTCAACCCGAGGACGCAGGAGCGGATCGGGTGGACGTGGGACCAGGCGATCGTGCAGACCGGCGGGTACTTCTACTCACGGCTGATCCTGATGGCCATCAACGGGGCGGGGTTCCTCGTCACGATGCTGCTGGTCGGCCTGCCGCTGTCGCTCGCTCTCCCGCTCGCGGCGTTCGGCGGGTTCGTGTCGGTGTTCATCCCCGCGATCGGGACCTACATCGGTGCGGCCGTCCCGATCCTGCTGACGCTCGCGTTCCAGGGGCTGGTCTCGGCCCTCGTCGTGCTCGGCTACGCGGTGGTCTACCAGCAGATCGAGAACTACTGGCTCAGCCCGAGGATCAGCGCGAACACCATGTCGCTGAACGGTGCGGTGGCGTTCGGGGCAGCGCTCGCCGGCGGCGCGATCGCTGGGGCCGTCGGTGCCTTCGTGGCGCTGCCCGTCGCGGCGCTCATCTCCGCGACCATCACGAACAACGCGCGCAGCTACGAGGTGGTCTACCACTCGGCCTACGACGACCAGGCGCAGGACGCGCCGTCCTAGGACCGGGCCGGACCCGACCGCACCCGGCCGGTGCGTGCCTACCCTCGTCCTCGGCATCGAGCCACACCGACCGGGCGAGGGATGAGCGACAGCAGCGACGAGGGTCCCAGGGCCGTCGGTCGTGTGCTCCGGTCGCCGAGGTGGTGGCTGTCGGGCCTGCTGCTCGTCATCGCGGCCTACGCCGTGACGCTGGTGGCTGTGGGCATCGGGGAGGCGCAGTCGACCTTCAGCCGCATCGCGCCCCTCCCGCTGGCCGCGGCCGCCGCTCTGCAGGTGGCGGTGGTGGTGCTGTGGGGTCGGGTGTACGCCGCGAGCGCGAGAGCCGTGGGCGGCTCGCTCAGCGTGCGGGCCTCCCTGGCGGTGTCCATGCCGGCGTTCACCCTCAGCCACACCCTCCCGGGGGGTGGCTGGGCGGGTAACGCCCTGGCCGTCCGGCGGCTGGTGGTGCTGGGCATGAGCGGACCGGGAGCGACCGCAGCCGTCGCCCTCGGCTCGACCATCTCGCTCACCACGATCGCCGCCCTGGGCGCGGTGGGCATCGTCACCGCCTTCGTCGCCGGTGACCTGCCGGCGCTCTCGCTCCTCCTCGCCGTCCCAGCGCTGGTCCTGCTGCTCGCGATCGTGGCCGGGATCGTGGCCATCCTGCGCTCCCCACCCACCGGCGATCGCATCGTGGCCTGGGTCACCCGCCGCCACGACGCGCTCGCGGTGCGCGTCGATGACTGGCGTGCCTCGCTGCGCTCGGTCACCGAGGATCCCCCCGACCGTGGCCAGCTCGGGGCCATCGCTGCCTGGGCCCTGCTGAAGTGGTTGGCCGACATCGCCTCCCTCGCGCTGGTCTTCCTCGCGCTCGGCGCCACCCCCCGACTGAGCGCCCTGCTCGTCGGCTTCGGCGTCACGCAGTTGGCCACCGCGATCCCCGTCACCCCGGGTGGTCTCGGGTTCGTGGAGGGCGGCATGGTGGGTGCGTTCGTGACCCTCGGGTACGGCGCCAGGCTGTCGACCTCGATCGTGCTCGTCTACCGCGTCATCGCGACCTGGCTGCCGGTGCTCGCCGGCGTCCCGCTCCTGCTGCGCAGCCCCGCAGCGGGTGCCCGCGGTCGCTCCTGAGCCGTCCCGTGCGCGGAGCCGGCGGTGAGCCCGCTGCGACCGCGCTGCGACCCGGCGCCGCGGGCTGCAGGTATGGCGACGATCAGGAGGCCCGCAGCAGGGCGAGCCGCGTGCCGAGCGGGCCGACGAGCTCGAAGACCACCGTGGTCGCCACCACGGTCGCGAGCACCTCGGCGCCGACCTCGGGGAGCCGCTGCTCGGCCAGCAGCGCGAGGCCGAGCGCGACCCCGGCCTGGGGGAGCAGCGCCACCCCGAGCCAGCGTGCCTCACGCCGGTCGGCACCGACGAGCCGCATGCCCAGCCAGGAGCCGCCGATCTTGCCGAGGGTCCGGAGTCCGAGGTAGCCCACCCCCAGGGCACCGACCTCGCGCAGCGCCGCAAGGTCCAGCGACGCGCCGGCGAGCAGGAAGAACACGACCAGGAAGGGCCACTCCACCCCCTCGATCTCCCGGAACGGCCGTTCGTGGTGGGAGGCGAGGTTGGCGACCACGGTCCCGGTGGCTACGGCGGCGAGCAGGTAGGAGACCTCGAGGTGGATCGCGAGGCCGGCGCAGAGCAGCACCACCCCCAGCGCCTCCATGAGGATCGGCCGCCCCGGCCGGAGCCGGCCGGTGAGGAACGCCGCCGGGACCCCGATGGCCAGCCCCAGTCCGACCCCGCCCCCGACCTCGCGCACGGCCGGCAGGAGGGTCGCCGTGGCCCCGTCGTCGCTGCCAACGAGCAGGGTGGCGCCAGCCAGCAGCAGGCTGAACACGAGCAGGGCCGCAGCATCGTCGATCGCGACGATCGCCAGGAGGAGCTTGCCGAAGCGTCCCGAGCTGTCCGACTCCTGGACGACCCCGACGACGGCCGCCGGTGCGGTCGCACTGGCGATCCCGCCGAGCGGGAGTGCCAGCTCCAACCCGACGCCCGCGAGCAGCAGCCCACCGCTGACGACCACGGCGGTGGCCAGCGCCTGGACCAGGGCGACCACCGCAACGCGGCTCCCCAGCTCGCGGAGCCGTCCGGCGGTGAACTCCCCGCCGATCAGGAACCCGACCATGGTCAGGGCGACCGCGGACGCGATCGGGAACCACTGCTCGCGGGTCTCCGGTAGCAGATCGAGGCCAACCGGGCCGACGAGGACCCCGAGCACGATGAGCACCGAGACGCGCGGGATCGGGAACCTCGTCGCCGCCCACTCAGCGAGCAGGCCCGCCAGCAGCAAGCCCCCGATGACCGCTGTCGCGTCGCCTGGGTCGGCCAAGGTCGGCCTCCTGACGCCTGCTGCTGCCGCGTACCGTGACCCGCTCGCCACCGTACTCCTGCCGCCGCCGGCCAGGCTGCGGGTCGTGCCGGGTGGGCCCACCGGACGGGGGAGGGCGGTTGCGGGTCCGGTCCGCTGGTGGCACGGTCGGATCGGGGTACGGGACCGGCCGGACGCCCGCGGCAACGGTGGGACGCCGTTGGGTACCCCGAGCGGGACCCACGGCTCCGGTCAGCGCTCCTGACCACGGGAAGGCATCGATGAGCGACGGCTCGCTCCACGACCGGCTCACCCGAGCCGGCCGCGCTGCCTGGGCGCTGCTCGGGATCGCAGGCGTGCTGGTGGTGCTCGGGATCATCGCCGGACGCGTCAGCCTCGTGGTCGTCCCGCTGATCCTGGCGCTGTTCCCCGCGACCCTGCTCGACCCGGTCGCTCGGTGGCTGAAGGCCCGCTCCATCCCCGACAGCCTCGCGGCCCTCCTCGCGATGCTGCTCGCGGCGCTGCTGGTCGCCGGCCTCATCGGGGCGATGGTGATGATGGTCGCGTCGGACCTGCCGGAGCTGGTCGACTCCGCCAGCTCCGGGGTCGAGGAGGTCGAGGACTTCCTACGCGAGGATCCGCTCGGCTGGGGGCTGCAAGGGCCGGGGGAACTGCTCGCGGCGGCCCGGGAGCAGCTCGGGGCGGTCACCGACTACCTCGAGCAGGCGGTCTCGGCCGGCACCGCAGCCGCCCGGACGGTCGCGGGCGCCCTGCTGCTCACGGTCATCCTGTTCTTCTACCTCAAGGACGGCCGCCGTCTCCTCGACGGGCTCCTGACCCTCGTCGTCGAGCCCGCCCGGGCACGCTGGCGCGCAGCCGCGGAGCAGGCGTGGGACACCCTCGGCCACTACTTCCGCGGCCAGTTGCTGGTGGCGCTGGTCGATGCCGTGTTCATCGGGATCGGGCTGGTGGTGCTCGGCATCCCGCTCGCCATCCCGCTCGCGGTCCTGATCTTCTTCGGCGCGCTGTTCCCGCTCATCGGCGCGATCGTCACCGGGAGCCTCGCGGTGCTCGTGGCGCTCGCGGACACCGGGCTGGTGTCCGCGTTGCTGGTCCTCGGCCTGATCATCGCCGTCCAGCAGCTCGAGGGGAACATCCTCCAGCCGTACATCCTCAGCCGGGCCGTCCGTCTCCACCCCCTGGTCGTGCTCCTCGCGGTGACCGCAGGTGGCCTCCTGCTCGGCATCCTCGGTGCGTTCCTGGCCGTGCCTGCCACCGCGGTGGTGGTCCGCCTGTTCAGCTCCGGCTCACCCTTGAGGTCAGCGGAAGCCACCGCGTGAGCGCGAGCGGTACGACCGACGAGACGACGGACAGCCGCCGGCAGGCTGGGCGGGGCCAGCTCGACGAGCCGGACGGCCAGCAGGATCACGCCGGCCACCAGGACCATGGGGCGGTGTTCCGTGACCGCTTCTGGGTCACGCTGGTGCTGTCGATCCCGATCGTCCTGTGGTCACCGACCGTCCAGGACTGGTTCGGCTACACGGCCCCGGCGTTCACGGGCGCGGCGCTGCTCTCCCCAGTGCTGGGCACGGTCGTGTTCCTCCACGGGGGCTGGCCCTTCCTCACCGGTGCCCTCGAGGAGATCCGGGACCGCCAGCCGGGCATGATGCTGCTGATCGGCATGGCGATCACCGTCGCCTACGTCGCCTCGCTCGCCACCTCGATCGGCGTGTTCGACGCCGCGGTCTGGTGGGAACTCGCGCTCCTCATCGCGGTCATGCTGCTCGGCCACTGGCTGGAGATGCGCGCGGTGGGCCGTGCCCAGGGAGCGCTCGCGGCCCTGGCGGAGTTGCTGCCCGATGAGGCGGAGCGGCTCGGGCCGCAGGGGGAGACCGAGACGATCCCGGTCACCGAGCTCGAGGTCGGGGATGTGGTCCTGGTCCGACCCGGCTCGCGGGTGCCGGCCGACGGGCGGATCGTCGACGGGCACGCGGACGTCGACGAGTCGATGATCACCGGGGAGTCCACCCCGGTCGACCGTGGTGAGGGCGAGCGAGTGGTCGCCGGCACGGTCGTCAGTGCCTCGAGCCTGCGCGTGGAGGTGGACGCCGTCGGGGATGACACGGCGCTCGCGGGCATCCGGCGGATGGTCGAGGAGGCGCAGCGGTCCCGGTCTCGGACCCAGAAGCTGGCCGACCGTGCCGCGGCGCTGCTGTTCTACGTCGCCGTGGCCTCCGCGCTGGTCACCGCGTCCCTGTGGTGGCTCGCCGGCCAGCCGGCCTTCGCCCTGGACCGTTCCGTCACGGTGCTGATCATCGCCTGCCCGCACGCCCTCGGCCTGGCCATCCCCCTCGTCACGGCGATCTCGACGTCGAAGGCCGCCGACGCCGGCATCCTCGTCAAGGACCGGCTTGCGCTCGAAGCGATGCGAGGGGTCGACACGATCCTGTTCGACAAGACGGGCACGCTGACCCTCGGGGAGCACCGGGTGCAGGACGCCGCCGCCGTCGAAGGCGTCGAGCTCGCGGAGGTCCTCCGCCTCGCTGGGGCGGTGGAGGCCGAGTCCGAGCACCCGCTGGCCCGAGCCATCCACGCCCACGCCCAGGCGGAGGTCGGGGAACTGCCTGAGGTGGGGGAGCTCGAGGCCATGCCGGGGCGGGGCGTGGAGGCCGAGGTGGGGGGAGCCCGGATCGCCGTCGGTGGCCCGGCGCTGCTGCGCGACCGCGACCTCGAGCTCCCGCCGGAGCTCTCCGGGCGTGCCGATGGGTGGCGCGGGCGCGGCGCGGCGGTGCTCGCCGTCGTCCGCGACGGTGAGGTGATCGGTGCGCTGGCCCTGGCCGACCAGATCCGGGACGCGTCCCACGAGGCCGTCGAGCAGCTCCACGCCGCCGGGGTCACCGTGGCCATGCTCACCGGGGATGCGCAGCAGGTCGCCGACGCGGTCGCGGCGGAGCTCGGCATCGATGAGGTGTTCGCCGAGGTGCTGCCGGAGGACAAGGCCGACCAGGTCGCAGCGCTCCAGGCCGAGGACCGGTCCGTCGGCATGGTCGGTGACGGCGTGAACGACGCGCCCGCCCTCGCGCGCGCGGACGTCGGGATCGCGATCGGCGCGGGCACCGACGTGGCGATCGAGTCGGCGGGTCTGGTGCTGGCCTCCGACGACCCGCGCGGGGTCGTCGCCGTCCGGCAGCTCTCCCAGGCCACCTACGCCAAGATGCTCCAGAACCTGTGGTGGGCTGCGGGCTACAACATCGTGGCGCTGCCGCTCGCCGCGGGGGTCCTCGCCCCGGTCGGGTTCATCCTGCCCGTGGCCGTCGGGGCCATCCTGATGTCGACCTCCACCGTCGTCGTGGCGCTGAACGCCCAGCTGCTGCGCCGGATCGACGTCAGCGCCCCGGGCTGGTCGTGACGGAGGACCGAGGTGCTGCTGGTCACCGATCCCACGCTCCTGGCCGTCGTGCGAGGGCTGGTCTGGCCGGCCTGGATGGTCCACGAGGCCTTCGAGGCGCTCGGCGCCCGAGGCGCGACCGGTCACGGTCGGAGCAGCTCGGGTGGGGGGCCCAGGATCTGGATGCCGAAGCTGGCGTTGACCTCCGCGACCCGCCCGGGATCGATCGGGCCGGGCGCGGGGAGCGACGGCGTCGGGACCGGAACCCCGAGCGCGGTGACCATCTGGTCGAACCTCGGAGCGTGCGCCAGGGAGGCGGTGACGCAGACGAAGCGGGCCGTGTCCGAGTGGACCTGGAAGGTGTGCGCGATCCCGTGGGGGAGGAAGGCGAGGCTCCCCTCTTCGGCGAGGGTGACCTCCTCACCGCTGTGGAAGGCGACCCGGCCTGCGAGGACCACGAACAGCTCGTCCTCGTCCTCGTGCCGGTGGAGCGGCGGCCCGAGCCCCCGCTCGGCGGTGAACTCCACGACGCTCAGCGCGGCGTCCCCACCACCGCGGACCTTGATCGTCGCGAGGTGGTTCAGGAAGTGGAGGTGGTGGCCCGAGCCGGGTGCGAGGACCTCAGGCGCTCGGCGGGCATCGATCGGTGTGGACATGCCGTGGAGCCTGCCCGGTACCCCTTCCGGGAACCTTCCGGCGGGAGCCGCTCGAGGGTGACGGCGCCGCCTTCGCACCACCGGTGCTCGCACCGGGCGCGCTCCAGGCGACCGCTGCAGCCGGGAGGGTGACGGCCGACAGGGTCGGCACCGGCTCATCGTCCGCTCCCTGCAACGTGAGGTACGCCGTGCCCGTCGTGCCATCCGAGGGCGTCCCGGCCAGCGGAGCCGATGGGTACGTCGCGATGCTCGAGCAGCGCGTCCAGGACCTGGCCGCCGCCAACGCGCAGCTCACCCAGCGCTACGAGCGCCGGCTCGCCGTCGAGCGACGGCTGCGCCACGTCGCCACCGGCATGCACCGGGTGCTCGACGTGGATGCGATCCTCTCCTTCGGTGTCGCCGAGCTCGTCGCGGCCTTCGGTGACCGCGCGGTGGTCTACCGGCTCGGGGCGGACGGGTCCGTGGCGATCCTGGCGCAGTGCTTCGACGACGCGGTGCTGCCGGTGCGCGAGCTCGGAGGGGTCACGCTCCCCACCGACCTGCACCGCCAGGCCTGGCGGCTGGCCGAGCGCAGCGCGATCGCCTGCGTCGGTGACGTCCAGCGCGGCCCCGGCCTCGACCCGCACACGCGCACCTTCCTCGCCGATCTCGGTGTCACGGCGATGATGTCCGGGGCGATCCAGCTGGTCGATGACGAGGTGCTGCTCATCGTCGTCCACGGGCTCATCGGCCCGAGGATCTGGCGTGAGGACGACACGGCGCTGTTCGAGGGCATCCTCTACGAGATCGCGACCGCGCTACGCAACACGGTCGCGCTCGAGCAGCAACAGGCGGCCTTCGAGGCGTTGCAGCTGCTCGACCGTGACAAGGACGCCTTCGTGTCCAACGTCAGCCACGAGCTGCGGACCCCGCTCGCGAGCGTGCTCGGCTACCTCGAGCTCCTGCGGGACGAACACGCCGAGCGCCTCAGCGACGAGCAGGTCGAGCTGCTCGGGGTCGTGGAGCGCAACGCCGGCCGTCTGCTGAGGCTGACCGAGGACCTGCTCCTGTTCGCCAGGGTCCAGGACGCCGACCGGGACCTGCCCTGCGAGCCCGTCGACCTCGAGGAGGTCGTGCAGACCATCCTCGCCACGGTCCGACCGGCGGCGCTGGAGCAGGAGCTCGAGCTCACGGCGCGCCTCCCCGCCGAGCCGGTCGTCGTGCAGGGCAGCGTGATGGAGCTCGAGCGGGCGCTGCTCAACCTCGTCGGCAACGCGGTGAAGTTCACCCCACCCGGCGGCAGGGTCACGGTCGTCGTGTCGCTCTCGGGTGACCGGGTCCGCCTGCAGGTCCGCGATGACGGGGTCGGGATACCCGAGGAGGAGCACGGCCGCCTGTTCGAACGCTTCTACCGAGGCAGCGCAGCGCAGCGCGGCGCGGTGACCGGGAGCGGGCTCGGCCTGCCCATCACCCGCCACATCGTCGAGCGTCACGGTGGACGCATCGAGCTCTCGTCGCAGCCGGGTGCGGGGACGACGGTGACGGTCGAGCTGCCCCGCTGAGGCGGGCTTGGGTCACCAGCCGCCGTCGACCTCGCTCGGGGTCGGCTCGAGCAGGCGATCGATCGCGTTCAGCAGCGCGTTGGCGACGAAGGGCTTGGTGAGGTAGAGCGCCCCGCGGGCACGGCCCTCGGCGATATCGGCATCCTGCACGCGGGCGCTCAGGAAGATCGCCGGCAGGTCCCCGAGCCCGTCGGTGGCACGCAGGGTGTCGAGGAGTTCCAGCCCGTCCATGCCGGGCATCGCGACGTCGAGGACGACGAGCTCGGGTGCGCCCCGTTCGGCGATCAGGGCGAGCGCCTCGTCCGCGCTCCCGGCGGTGAGCACGCGGTGCCCGGCCCGCTGGGCGCGGTGCCGCACCAGGTTGCGGACGTCGTCGTCATCATCGACCACGAGCACCTTGGCCATGGTCCTCCCCCGTCTCGTCGAGCAGCGCCCCGGGAGCCTAGACGGCCGCCACCTCGGCACCCTCGTCGGCGCGTTCGGGTGCTCACCGCCGTCCCGCACGGTCCGCGTGGTCGCCGGCCAGCTCGGCCATGGCCTGCCGGTAGACCTCCCGTGCTACCTCGGCCTCACGGACGGCGCCGGCCCGGTGCAGCGCGGTGAACAGCAGGCGGTGAGCATCCTCGTCGTAGGGGTCGAGGTCGAGCAGTTGCGTCGCGAGGCGGACGACCGCGGTGAACTCCCCGGCGGCGAGCAGCCGCTCGGCCTCACGGCGGGCGCTCGGCACGAAGCGCGCCTGGGCCTGCGCGCGGGCCGGGGCGGCCCACGCCTCGTCGCGATCGTCCGGGAGGAAGTCACCGGTGTAGGCGGCGACGACCGTGCGGTCGTCGGTGGCGCGCAGCAGCGCCTCCAGGTCGGTCTCCACCTCGTCGAGGTCGAGCCGGACGCTGCTGCGGTCGGCGACGACACCGCCGCGCAGCACGCGGCGGACCCCCGACAGCTGGACCGACAGCCGCGCTCCCAGCCGCTGCCGGTCGGTCTCCTCGGGCCACAGCAGGTCGAACAGCTCATCGCGGGTCACCGGCCACCCGCGCGCCGCCACGAGCCGCTTGCACACCTGCCTCGCCCGGCGGGAGCCCCACGCGGCGGTGGGGACCTCCTCCCCGTCCACCTCGACCGCGAACCGTCCGAGGGTGGTGATGCGGACCGTCGGGCGGCGGCTCGAGGCGATCGGCGTGGAGCGCACCGTGCCCGTCACGAACCGCTCCACCTCGTCGATCCACCCGTCGACGTCGCCGGAGTACTGGAAGTGGTCCGCGCCCGGTTGCTCGAGCAGGCGCGCGTTCGGGAGCAGCTCCGCGAGCTCCCGCGCGCGCTCCACCGCGATGACGCGGTCCTCGGTCCGGTGGATCAGCAGCGCCGGGTGCGCGATCGACGGCGCGATCTCGCGCACGTCCATCCCGATCGAGAGCTCGAGGAGCTCCTTGAGCGAGTCCTGG
>JBKHEJ010000073.1:0-11889 GCA_046540855.1 Nitriliruptoraceae bacterium | reverse complement strand
GAAGCCGCGTCCGAGGCCACCGAAGCAGCGGTCGAGGACGACGTGCCCGCCGGTGTGCCGGTCAGCGGCGACGGGTGGAGCGCGTTCTTCCCCGGCCAACCCGAGCAGTTCGTCGAGGAGGTACCGCTGCCCGAGCTCGACATCGTCCTGACCAACGACGTCACCGCCTACGAGTCACCCACCGAAGCGCTGGCCGTCATGCTCGCGCAGATGCCGATCGACCCGTCATCGCCGACCGCCGCCGACGACATGCGCGCACAACTGTTCTCCACCGCCGCCGGGATGGGCACCGTCATCGAGGACTCGCCGGTCCTCGACGCCGACGGGACCTTCCGCGGCCGCGACGCGGTCGTCGTCACCGACGGCACAGGCGAACTCAACGCCCTGATGTTCGTCCAGGGAGCGACCGTCTTCCAGGTGATCCACGTCGCTCGGACACCCGACGGCGGCGCCGCACTGCTGTCGTTCGTGGAGGGGCTGACGCTCGAAGGCTGACGCAACAGCCGAGGCCTGATCAACCGATATGCCGCCCGCCACGGGGCTGTGACACGACCCAGGGGTTCGATGACATGACCACACGACGTAGCGCGTCCTTCGTGGCGCTTATCGCGATGCTGGTGGCGGTGCTCGTCCCCGTCACCGCCTTCGCCAACCAGGATGCCGACGACCATCTATCCGAGGACACCGAGGTACTGGAGGGCAACGAGGAAGGCTCCGAGGGATCCGAGGACACCGACGAGACCACAGAACCCGAAGTCGCCGAGGGGACCCCGGGAACCGAGGCCATCGGAGCGGTCGAAGTCACCGAGGCAGTGCCGGACGAGACGACCGACCACGAGCAGCCAGAGGTCGGCGAGAGCAGCATCTCGGCGACCGCCACGATGACCGCGAGGGTCGTCAAGGAGTGGTACGACAACACCGGCGAGGAGGTCGACGATCCCCAACTGCTCGGAACACTCGATGCCACCTTCGAGGTCGAGCTTCGGCAAGGCGATCCGGATGCCGAGTCGTGGACCCACACCCGTGACAACACAACGCTTGTCAGCTCCACGACCGTCACCACGTCCGGTGCCACTCCGACCTTCGTCACGTTCGGCATCGATGGTCCGGTGGAGTCGTACATCATCTACGGCAGAGAGATCAGCACCGATATGGGCGACTCGGGCTGCACGCACACCTTCCCCCGTCTACCCCGAGATGGCGACTTCGGGTGGCGTTCTCTCTCCGAGAGCAGCGATAACCGCTTCAGCAACGGAATCGACTGCCGTGAGCAGCTCCCCTTCGAACTCACCAAGATCTGGCTCGATGAACAGGGCGAGGAGACCGACCCTCCGAGCGACCTCGGCGGCTGGAACGTGGGCGCCTGGGAGCCGGACGACACCGGTGGTGATGGGTTCGGCGATCAGATCGTCCGGTTGGAGGGGCCGGAACCCTCCACGTTCACCGCGACGGCGACGGTCGCGAGCGGTACCGAGTACACCGTCGTCGAGGACGATCTCCCCGACGGCTGGTACGCACTGCCTGCCGACGACTGCGAGGACTTCTGGCGCGACGACAACGACTATGGCAACGTTGCCTCCCAGCAGCTCAGCTCCTACCCGAACTTCGGGACCGACGACTTGTGGACCGTCAGCGGCAACACGACCCACGTCGTGTGCAACCAGCGAGAACTGCCCGAGATCACGGTCGTCAAGGACTGGATCGGTGACGAGGAGGGCTTCGGTACGGCGACCTTCGACATCCGGTTCTGGAGCGATCGATCAGCGGGCAGCATGTCCCGAGGGCTGGGTTTGAGTCCCGATGATGCCCCACCCGCCAGCAGCCTCGTCGCATCCGCGACCGGCGTGACCTCTGGCACCCCGGTGCCGATCCCCGTCGACCGCAACCCCGACTTCATCACGATCCATGAGAACGTCGACGGTGCGTCGTGCGACTGGGGTCCCGCCGGTGTCGAGGACACCTTCACGCTCGACGACACCTCATCGTTCAAGTCGCTCCAAGCATCCCAAGCTCCACAAGGTGACTGGGTGGAGGACCTGTCGAACTGGAACGGTACGTCGTT
Organism: Nitriliruptoraceae bacterium; assembly: GCA_046540855.1. Taxonomy (GTDB): domain Bacteria; phylum Actinomycetota; class Nitriliruptoria; order Nitriliruptorales; family Nitriliruptoraceae; genus T1Sed10-7. Next base: position 9,827 of record JBKHEJ010000073.1, on the reverse strand, counting down.
CACCGTCACCTTCACCAACGAGGTCGACTGCCCGTCGACCAGCACCAGCGTCCCGTCATCGGCATCGGTCGACGTGGACAAGGTGTGGGAGGTCGACGGTGTGGTGGTTGACGCGCCGGCGGATGCTGCGCCGAGCTTCGAGGTGAGCCTGACCAACTCGCTGGGCATCCCGGTGGGTGGGTCGCCGCGGACCGTCGCAGACGGCGGCACCGCGAGCTTCCCCGGCCTCACGGCTGGTAGCACCTACGACGTCTCGGTCGAGGAAGACGCGGACAGCCTGCCCGATGCATCGGTGTTCGCCGATGAGGGCCAGACCTGCGAGTTCGCCGGGTCGACCGTCGAGGTGTCATCGGCCACCGTGACCGCACCCGGCAGCGTGACCGCGACCGTGACCAACGCCTACGAGTGCTCCGCGGTGCTCGGCGAGATCGAGGTGTCCGTGGACGTCGCCGTCGACAAGGTCTGGCAGACGCCCGACGGTGACCCTATCGACGTACCCGACACCGTCAGCGCCGTGTTCATGGTCGAGGTGTTCGAAGCCGGCTCGGACATGGCCACCGCCACCATCACCGACGTCGCAGCCGGCGAGGTCGTGACGTTCGACGGCCTCGTCGACGGTGACGAGTACGTCGTGGCATGGACGGAGACGGCCGCACCCGAGGTGTTCGAGCTCGGCGACGAGACCTGCATCCTGGCGCACGACGGGTCCACGACCTCCGGCGAGCAGCGCGTCACCGCCGGTGACCTCGACGCGCTGAGCTTCGACGCGGTCAACGTGTACGACTGCGAAGGCCCCGAGGTCCTCGACGAACTCGAAGTGATCGCCAGCGAAGCAGAGATCGCCCGCACCGGTTTCGACGCCGGCACCCTGCTGACGCTCGGGTTGCTGCTGAGCATGATCGGACTGATGGCGCTGCGCCTCGGCCGTCGCCGCGAGCAGACCACCGCAACCTGATCCCCCACGCACCACCTCGGAGGCCCGGTCCACGCGACCGGGCCTTCGGGCGTTCGCGTCACGACCGCTCCATGACCTCGAGGAACACTTCACGGATCCTCGACGGTTCTCCCGAGGTGCTGACCGCGGTCGAGGCGGTCGAACGGCTCGATGACCTCGACGGCTTCCAGGTGGGTACCCGCCGGCGTGAAACCTGGACGCGCGCTACACCAGGACCTCGCCGACATCGCCGCCCGCGCCGCGGGCACAGCCACCGGCTGATCCGCGACGTGCTGCGGTCTGCCCGGTCCGGGCGGCTGCGTGGCTAGGCTGCGCCGCTGGACCCCACCAGGACGGCGACCGGCGGCAGATCCGTGGAACGACGGACCAAGGGCCAGATCGAGGCCGCCATCACCGCGGCCATGACCCAGTTCGAACGGGAGTACCTCGGTCGCGGACCGCGCGAGGCACGGACCTTCCTGATCGAGGACCTGGTGCTCGTCCGGCTCAAGGGCATCCTGAGCCCCGCGGAGCTCCAGCTCAGCCGTGAGCCGGGCGGCGTCGCCATGATCAAGACCATGCGCTCCCGGCTGGTCGAGAGCTGCGCGCCCGCGCTGACCGACCTCATCGCCGCCGAGACCGGCACCACGGTCATCTCGATGCACGCCGACATCAGCGCCACCACCGGCGAGCGGGTCTTCGTGTTCGCGCTCGAGGCGCCACCCGAGGTGGCAGCGACCTCCGGTTGATGATCAGCAACTCCGGAGATTTGCATCCGGCTTCTGGTTGCCGGTAGCGTCCATGCCCGGCGCCATGCCGGACGGCAGGGTCACCGACCCGGCCGGCCAGCAGGCTCCTCCGACGACCTGGCACCCGCGCTGCGCACGCTCCGCCGAGCCGGCACAGCGATCGTGAGCCGATGACCGACCTTCCTACCTCGGTCGACGGCCCCGTGTGACCGGGCACGCAGCACGGACCATCCGACCCACCGGACGGTCGTTGTGAAGGAGCCATGATGCCGCAGACCGCTGTGCTCGCCGTCCTCCTCGCCCCTGCCGCCTTCCTGGTGGTGGCGGTGCTCGCCAGATCGCAGCCCGGCCTGAGACCCGCCCGTGTCCTGCGCGCGATCTCGATCGCTTCGACCCTCGGCGTCGTCGTCGCCGGCGGCGCGGGCCTCGCGGTCCTGCGGGGCGGGGTGCTCGAGAGCCCGACGCTCGGGATCGCCGGTCTGGGCCTGTCGATCCGGCTGGACGCCCTCAGCACGATCATGCTCGCCATGATCGCGCTCCTGGCCGTCGCGATCGTGCGCTACAGCGGCACCTACCTCGACGGGGACGCACGGCACGGGGTGTTCCTCGGTCGGCTGGCTCAGACCATCGCCGCCGTGGAGCTGCTGGTGCTGTCCGGCAACCTCGGCCTGCTCGTGCTCGCGTGGATCGCGACGAGCCTGTCGCTGCACCGGCTGCTGCTCTTCTACCCGCAGCGGTGGCAGGCGGTCCTGGCGGCCCGCAAGAAGTTCCTCGCGGCCCGGCTCGGCGACGTCCTGCTCATCGCCGCCGCCGCGCTGCTGTACCACCGCTTCGGGACCGGCAGCCTCGAGGGGATCTTCGTCGGGATGCGTGAGGCCGGGGCGTCCGGCTGGCAACTGGACGAGGTGGGGCTCGCCGCCGCCGCTCTCGCGGTCGCCGCGGCGCTGAAATCCGCCCAGTTCCCCACCCACGGCTGGCTCGTGGAGGTCATGGAGACGCCGACGCCGGTGTCCGCGCTGCTGCACGCCGGCATCCTCAACGCCGGCCCGTTCCTCGTCACCCGGTTCGCCTTCGTCATCGAGGGAGCGAACATCGCCACCGTCATGCTGCTCGCCGTGGGTGGTTTCACGGCGCTGTTCGCCTCGGTGGTGCTGCTCACCCAGCCGAGCATCAAGGTCGCCCTCGGGTACTCGAGCGTGGCGCACATGGGCTTCATGCTGCTGGTCTGCGGCCTGGGCATCTACCCGGCAGCCATGCTCCACCTCGTCGCCCACTCGTTCTACAAGGCGCACGCGTTCCTCGCCTCGGGCAGCGTCATCGACGAGGCCCGTGCCGCGCGGGTGGCGTTGCCGCGCCGGTCGGGTAGCCCGGTGCGGGTGGCGCTGAGCGTGCTCACCGCGATCGTCCTCTACGTCGCCAGCGGCCTGCTCCTCGCCCCGGCCCAGCTACGCGACCCGCTGCTGCTCGCCCTCGGTGCGATGCTGGTCCTCGGTCTCGCGCAGATCATCGCCCCGGCGCTCGACAGCCGCGGGCCGCTGCTCGGTGCGGCGCGCGCGGCCGGGCTCGCGCTCGGGGTCGCCGCGGCCTTCTTCCTGCTCGAGGCTGGCGCGTACGCGCTGCTGTCCGAGGTGCTCCCGGCGGCGGCGGGCCGATCGGTCGCGCACCTCGTGCTGATCGGGCTGATCCTGGCGGTGTTCGCGACCGTCGTGCTGCTGCAGATCCTGCACCCGGTGCTGCCGCCGAGCGCACGCCGGACCGCCCTGGCGATCCACCTGCGCAACGGCCTGTACGCGAACGCGCTGCTCGACCGTGCCGTCGGCGGGCTGCGGGAGCCCGCCCTGCTGGTGGGTCGCCGGTGACCGCGCCCCCGATCGACCCGACCACCGCACCCCACCCCGCGACGCGACCGAGGAGCCTGCCATGACGATCTCCACCACCCACGACGAGGCCACCACCATCGACCTCCGGGACGCCTCCATCACGCTGGACCGGCTCGAACGGGCGTGCCGGCGGATCGCGCCGCTGTGGCCCCTGGACCGCTTCGTCGCCGTCAACCCCTACCTCGGGCTGGCCGACCGGTCCTTCGACGAGGCCGCAGCGCTGCTCGCGAGCACCTCCGGGTCACCGATGACCCTGCCCACCGCCTTCTACCTCGGGTGCATCGACCAGGGACGGATCGCCCGCGAGGACCTCGAGGCTGCGCTGGCGGCGGGACCGGCCGCGGCTGCGAGCGTCGAGGACCTGCTCGCGCAGGTGCGTGACGAGCAGGACGCGGAGCCGGCCGAGGTGCCGACGGTGGCCGACGCGGCACGCCAGGTCACCGGCACGGACTGGCCGCGCCTGCTGACCGAACGGGTGGCAGCCTGGGCGGCGGCCTACTTCGACGAGGGGCAGGCGAGCTGGCGGGCCTCCCATTACCGCGAGGCACCCTTCGCGGCGTGGCGACGCGAGGCATCGATCGACCGGACCGCGGACGTGCTCGGGCTCGCCGGGTTCCGGGCCGTGGTCCGGGGTCTGCCGGACGACCCGGCCGAGGCCTCCCTGTGGGCCGCGGACCGCCTCGGCCTCCACGACGAGGCGCTCGAGCTGTACGCCCAGCGGCTGCTGCGCCGCGTGGGTGGCTGGTCCGCGCACACCGCACGGCTCGTGTGGGAGCGCGAGCTCGTCGGTGAGGACGACGCGACCGCGCGGGGGTTCCTCGCGGTGCTCCTGTGCTGGGAGGCCGCGCTGCTGACCTGCCTCGACGCGGAGGTGGCGACCGCCTGGGAGCGGGCGCGGACCGAGCTGCGCTCGCTCGGGTCGCGTCCAGCGCTCACCGACGGGCTCGCGCGCCGGCTGGTCCTGCAGCACGCCTTCGACCGCGCGGCTCAGCGGCACCTGGTCGACCGGCTGTCGACCGTCCCGGTCACCGGCGTGGAGCCCGAGCGCCGGCCAAGCGCCCAGGCCGTCTTCTGCATCGACGTGCGCTCCGAGGTGCTCCGCCGCCACCTCGAGGCGGCCGACGAGGAGGTCGAGACGCTCGGCTTCGCCGGGTTCTTCGGGGTGCCGATCGAGTACGTGCCGCTCGGCCACGAGGCCGGGGGGCCGCAGTGCCCGGTGCTGCTCGCGCCCGGGCACACGATCGTCGAGACGCTCGGTGACCCGGCGGCTACCGACCGCGCCACCGCGCGGCGGCGCCTCAGCCACCACGTGCGGCGGGCCTGGAAGTCGTTCAAGATGGGAGCGATCTCCTGCTTCAGCTTCGTCGGACCCGTCGGCCTGGCCTACCTCCCGAAGCTGTTCACCGACGCTCGCGGCTGGACCCGCCCGGTGCCCGCGCCGCGCACCGAGGGGCTCGACCGGGAGGAGGCCGGGCGGCTCGGCCCGTCGCTGACCCCGGGCACCGTCGGTGGCCGCACCGTGGGTATCCCGCTCGAGGACCGCGTGACCCTCGCCGAGGGGGCACTGCGTGGGATGTCGCTGACCGAGGGGCTGGCACGGCTCGTGCTGCTCAGCGGGCACGGCGCGACGACGGTGAACAACCCCTACGACAGCGGCCTGGCCTGCGGTGCGTGCGGCGGCCACACCGGCGAGGCGAACGCACGCGTGGCGGCGGCGATCCTCAACGACCCCGTGGTGCGTGAGCGGCTGGCGGCGCGTGGCATCACCATCCCCACCGACACCTGGTTCCTCGCCGGCCAGCACGACACGACCACCGACGAGGTCCTCCTGTACGACCGCGCGCAGGTGCCGTCGAGCCACGCCGAGGATCTGGCCCGGCTCGAACGCAGCCTCGCTGCCGCGGGTCGTGCCACCCGGGCCGAGCGCGCCGGCCGGCTCGCGCTCAACACCCGCGCCGACGTCGATGCGGCCATCGTGCGCCGCAGCCGCGACTGGGCCCAGGTCCGTCCCGAGTGGGGGCTGGCCGGCTGTCGTGCTCTCATCATCGCCCCGCGGCACCGCACCCGCGGCCGTGACCTGTCCGGCCAGACGTTCCTCCACTCCTACGACTGGCAGCAGGACGAGGACCACACCGTCCTCGAGCTGCTGATGACCGCGCCGATGGTGGTCGCGAGCTGGATCACCCTGCAGTACTACGCCTCGACCGTGGACAACGAGCGGTTCGGTTCCGGGAACAAGACCCTGCACAACGTCGTCGGCAGGCTCGGGGTCCTGGAGGGCAACGCCGGCGACCTGCGCGTCGGGCTGCCCTGGCAGTCGGTCCACGACGGTGAGCGCTACCAGCACGAGCCGCTGCGGCTCACGGTCGTCATCGAGGCACCGCTGGAGGCGATGGACGGCGTGCTGTCACGGCACCCCGAGGTCCGCGCGCTGTGCGACAACGGCTGGCTGACGCTGCTGGCCATGGACACCGAGGGCCGGATCTCCCACCGCTACACCGGCGGGCTGACCTGGACGCCGTGGGAGGAGACGCCTCCTCAGCCGCTGGCGGCCGCCGGGTGACGCGCTGGAGGACCGCACCGCCCCGGCCGAACGCTGCCGTCCTGGCCGGGGCAGCCGCGCCGCTCAGTCGTCGCCGTCGCCCTCCGCCTTGCGGCGGGTGGCGAGCTCGCGGTCCAGCTGCAGGACCGCGCTCGGGTCCTGGATGACCATGGAGAGCTCCCCGACGATCGTGCCGACGCTGGCCTCCTCCTCGACCTGCTCCTCGAGGAACCACGTCAGCAGCGGCAGGCTCGGGTAGGCACGCGCCTCGTACGCCGCGGCGTACAGCTCGCCGATCGCGTTGGTGACCTTGCGCTCATGCTCGAGCGCGGCGGTGAACACCGCGAGGAGGTCCTCGAAGTCGTTGGGCGGGGCCTCGAGCGCAGCGAGGGTGACCTCGCCACCCCGGTCGAGGACGTGGTCCATGAACAGCCGGGCGTGCTCGCCCTCCTCGGCGGACTGCGATCGCAGCCACGCAGCCGAGCCGCTGTAGTCGTGGGCTTCCGCCCACGCGGCCATCTGCAGGTACGCGCGCTCCGCCGCGTGCTCGAGGGCGATCTGGGCGTTGAAACGGGCCAGGAGATCAGCGTCCATCGAGGTGCTCCTTGGGTGCGGTGCCGGCAGCCTACTCAGGGCCCGACGCTGCCGGCGTGGTGACGGATCAGGCGGGCCAGTGGTCGATCTCGCTGGCCTTGACCGCCACCCACAGCTCCTCACCCTCGGCGATGGCCAGGCTCGCGAGCGAGGCGGCGGTGATCTGCGCCACGATCGGCACGGGACCGTCGAGGTGGACGCGCACCTGGTCGTCGCGGATGTCCAGGGCGTCCACGGTGGCGTGCCAGGTGTTGCGCGGCGACCCCTCCGGTGCCCGGCGGTGCAGGGCGACGGCGCGGGGGTGGATCGCGACGAGCACCTCCCCGGCGCCTGCCGCGACCTCACCGGCGGTCAGGGTGGCCCCGTTCGCCAGGGTCAGGGTGTGCCCCTCCGCACGGGCCCGGTAGTGGTTCAGGCCGACCAGCCGGGCGGCCCAGCTCGAGCGCGGTCGCCGCGCCACCACCTCGGGCGCGTCGTCCTGCACGACGCGGCCCTGCTCCACGATCACCAACCGGTCGGCGAGCGCGATCGCCTCCACCGGCTCGTGGGTGATCAGCAGCACCGGTCCCGTGAAGGCCTCGAGGTGGCGCCGGAGCTCGTGGCGCACGCTGCGGCGGGCATCGACGTCCAGCGCGGACAGCGGTTCGTCGAGCAGGAGCAGCCCGGGCTCGCTGGCCAGGGCGCGTGCCAGCGCCACCCGTTGGGCCTGGCCTCCGGACAGCGCACCCGGCCGGGCGCTCAGCCGGTCGGCGAGCCCGACCCGCTCGACCCAGGCCCGTGCTCGTGCCCGTGCCTCCTCGCGCGGCACGCCGCGGGTGCGCAGCCCGAAGGCGACGTTCTCGAGCACGGTGAGGTTCGGGAACAGCAGCTGCTGCTGGAACACCACCCCGACCCGGCGCTGCTGCGGTGGGGTGCGCACGCCCGCAGCCACGTCCTCGAGGATGCGGCCGTCCAGGCTGACGCGCCCACGCGTCAGCGGCAGCAGGCCCGCCAGGGCGCGCAGCACGGTGGTCTTGCCGGCGCCGTTGGGACCGAGGACGGCGACGACCTCCCCCGGTGCCGCGGCGAGCGTGATGTCGAGGTCGAGCGTCCCGAGCCGCAGCGCCACCTCGGCGTGCAGCCCGGACCTCTCAGCGGGGGCGGTGCCCTCGCTCACCGCGTACCCAGGAAGCGGTCGCGCAGCAGGACGAGGACGGTGACGGAGACCGCGAGCAGCAGGAAGCTCAGCAGGTAGGCGGCCGGGGGGTTGCGCTCGAGCTCCAGGTAGACCGCCAGCGGCATGGTCTGCGTCCGACCCGGCAGGTTGCCCGCGAAGGTGATGGTCGCCCCGAACTCGCCCAGCGCACGGGCCCAGGACAGCGCCATGCCCGCCGCCAGGGAGGGCCACAGGGCGGGCAGCACGACCCTTCGCAGGATCGTCCACCGGCCAGCGCCGAGGGTCGCGGCCGCCTCCTCGAGCCGGTCGTCGACCAGCCGCAGTCCCGACTCGACGGTGACGACCAGGAAGGGCATCGCCACGAAGGTGGCGGCGAGCACCACCGCGACCGGGGTGAAGGGCACGGTGAGTCCGGCCACCTCGGCGAGCGGCTGGCCGAGCAGGCCACGACGTCCGAAGGCGGCCAGCAGCCCCACCCCACCCACCACGGGCGGCATCACCATCGGCAGGACGGCGAGCGCCCGGACGAGCGACCTGCCGGGGAAGCTCGTGCGCGCGAGCAGCAGCGCCAGGGGGACCCCGAGCACCACCGACAGCCCGACGGCGGCGAGGGAGGTCACGAGGGACAGGCGCAGCGCCGCGAGGACGACCGGGTCCCCGAGCAGCTCCCCGACCTGCCCCCAGGGGGTCCGCACGGTCAGCCCCACCAGCGGGAGCACGAGCAGCGTGAGCCCGACGAGCCCGAGCACCACCGCCGCCCGGGGTGGGGACACCCCGGTCCCCGCGCCCGCCTGCGACGTCCCGTCCCGGCCGGTCACGGGGCTTCGAACCCGTTGGCGGCCAGGATCTCCTGGCCCTCGGCGCTGAGGGCGTAGGCGACGAAGGCGTCGGCGGCCGCCGGGTTGGGAGCCTCGGCGAGCACCGCGATCGGGTAGACAGCGGTGACGTTCAGCTGAGGTGGGATGGGCACGCCATCGACGGCGTCGGAGGCGAGGATGTCGCTCGCGTACACGATGGCGGCATCGGCCTCGCCGAGCTCGACCTTCGCGCGTGCCGCCCGGACGTCCTGCTCGAGGGAGGACGGGGTGACCTGGACGTCGGCGGCGTCGAGCACCTGACGGGCGTAGCGGCCGGCCGGCACCCCCTCGGCCGGGAGCACGAGGAGGAGCTCCGGGTCGGCGAGGTCCACAAGGCCGGTGATCGAGAGCGGGTTGCCCGGCTCCACCGCGATCTCGAGCCGGTTGGTGGTGAGCACCTCGGGTTCGCTGGCGAGGTTGCCGGCGGCCGCGACCGCGTCCATCTGCGTGGTGTTCGCCGAGGCGAACACGTCCGCGGGTGCGCCCTCGTTGATCTGACCCGCCAGCCGCTGGCTCCCGGCGAGGTTGCGGACGACCACCACCTGCGGGTTGGCCGCGGTGAAGCCGTCCGCGAGGTCATCGATGACGTCGGTGAGGGACGCGGCCGCGAAGACGACCAGCTCACCGGCGTCAGCGCCGTCCGTCGACCCGTCCGCGTCGCCGCCTGTGGGGCCGCAGGCGGACAGGAGCAGGAGCACCGGCGCCACCACCCCGCCTCCTCGCAGCACACGCGACGCTCCACCGGTGCTCACGTCGGGACCTCCACGCCTGAGTCGGACAGGTCGTAGCCGCCGATCGCCTCGAGCCGACGACGCACCCGCTCGCCGGTCACCTCCTCGAGGAAGGCGTGCAGGAGCGCGTTGTCGACGTGCTCCTCGACGGTCCACAGCTGCGAGCGGTGCTCCTCCAACGGCGCGAAGGCGAGACCGTTGGCCAGCGCAGCCGGTTCGATCGTCACGGCGACGAGCCCGTCGGTCGCCGCCCGCCAGGCCGCCTCGGCGTGGCCACGCACCCGCGGACCGGCGACCACCTGCGAGCGTCGGCCGCCACCGCGCGCCCGCTCGAAGGCGGCCTGGCTGCCCGCACCGGCCTCGCGCTGCACGACCGGCAGCTCA
>JBKHEJ010000072.1:0-11937 GCA_046540855.1 Nitriliruptoraceae bacterium | reverse complement strand
AGCTCGGCTGGCCGGCCGGTCTCCACCACCCGCGCCTCGTCGAGGACGACGAGCCGGTCGGCGTCGGCCGCCACCGCCACCCGGTGGGTGAGCACCACCACGGTCCGCTCCCCCGCCACGGCGCGCAGCGCGTCGCGCACGGCCCGCTCGGCCTCGACGTCGAGGTCGCCGGTGGGCTCGTCGAGCACCAGCAGGCCCGCGGGCCGCAGGAGCGCCCGGGCGATGGCGAGCCGTCGGCGCTGCCCGGCGGACAGGCCCCGCCCCTCAGGCCCGATGCGGGTGTCCAGCCCGGCCGGGAGGGCCGCCACCTCGGCGTCGAGGTGGACCGCAGCCAGGGCGCGTACCACCTCGGCATCCGTCGGCGGGGTCGGACACCCGAGCGTGACCACCTCCCGCACGGTCCCCCTGAGCGACGCCGGCACCTGCGGGACCCAGGCGGCGCGGGCGTGCCAGGCACGCGCGTCGAGGTGGGCGAGGTCGACCTCGGCGACCGAGACCGTGCCCTCGTCCGGCGTGCGCAGGCCGAGCAGGAGCGCGGCCAAGGTGGACTTGCCGGCCCCGGAGGCGCCGAGGACCGCGAGCCGCTCACCGGGGGTGACCTCGAGGTCGACGGCCGCCAGGGCCGGTGCGGCACGGTCCGGGTAGGTCACCGTCACCCCCTCCAGGCGCAGGGGTGCGGTCGCCGGGTCGGGAGCGTGCGCGCCTCCGGGGCCGGTCGGCACCCCGGAGGGCCGGTCGTCGTCCAGGAGGGCGAGGAGCCGGTCGGAGGCCGCGGCCCCGTCCTCGTTGGCGTGGAACTGCGTCCCGACGTTGCGCAGCGGGAGGAACGCCTCCGGCGCCAGCAGCAGGGCGATGAGGACCGGCTCGAAGGTGATCCCGGTGGCCTCGGCGAGCCGGACCCCGGCGATGACCGCGACGGTGGCGACGCTGAGCGCGGCCAGGAGCTCCAGCGCCAGCGCGGACAGGAACGCGACCCGGAGCGTCTCCAGGGTGGTGGTGCGGAGCCGTTCGGCGCCGGCCCGGACCGCGGCGGCGACGCGCTCGCCCGCCCGGGCCACGTGGACCACCGTGAGGCCCTGCAGGACCGTCAGCAGCTGGCCGGACAGTCCGGTCAGCGCCCGGAAGCGTCGCCGGGTCGCCGCCCGGGCGGCCAGGCCGATCAGCACCATGAACAGCGGGATCAGCGGGAGGGTGATGATCAGGACGAGCGCCGAGGTCGGATCGAGCGTGGCGACGTAGACCACGATCGTCACCGGGATGATGACCCCGGCCAGCAGGGCCGGCAGGTACCCGCCGAACACCCCGTCCAGGGCGTCGATGCCGTCCGTCAGCGCCGCGGCCAACCCGCCGGTGTCCTCGTCCACCTCGCCGGGTGGGCGGCGTGCCACCTCGGCGACCACGGCGCGGCGCAGCCCCGACTTCACCCGGGCGGCGGTGCGGTGCCCGAGCAGCGCCGTGGCCCAGGTCGCGGCGGCCCGCACCGCCACCGCACCGACCAGCCACCAGAGCAGGTCGAGGTGCTCGCTGAGCGGAGCACCCTCGAGGAAGGTCCGGGCCGCGATCGAGCCGAGCGCGGTGGCCTGGACCAGCAGCGCCAGCGCGGTCACGAGCGCGAGGAGCGCCCCGACCCCGAGCAGGCGCGGTACGGCGGGGTCGAAACGCAGCAGGCGCGGATCGACCGGCGGCCGGCTGGCCCGGTCGCTGAGCCGCTGGCCGGGCAGGGACCGGCCGAGGTCGCGTTCGCCTACCGGTGGTTCGCCGTCCACCACCTCTGGCCCGCCGCGGTCGGCGGCGGAGGTGTCAGCGGGCGCGGCGATGGGTGGGGTGGTCACGGCCGGGGAGCGTACGGGCCGAGCCGGCACCCGGGCTGCGCGGCGCACCGTCGATGCGCTCACGCGCCGTGATCACGCCCTCGCGCGTGGGTCCCGGCCTGCCGACCCGGGGTCAGGCGTCCCCGACGCCGGTGTCCGTGCCAGCGTCGGTGTCGTCCTTGCGGCCCTTCTTCGCGGCCTTGGCTTGGGCGAGGCGCCGGTCGATGACCTGCAGCGGGGTGTCCGAGGGTGCCTCGACGCTGTCACGGCTGACGCGGTGCCGGAACACCCAGTAGCTCCACGACTGGTAGGCGATCACGATCGGCACGAACACGATCGCCGCCCAGCTCATGATCGTGAGCGTCAGGTCGCTGGCCTTGGCGTTCTCGATCGTGATGTCGAAGGCCGGGTCGATCGAGGACACGAGCAGTCGCGGGTAGAGGTTCAGGAACAGCGTCAAGGTCGTCAGGGCGATCATCGAGGTGGTGGCCACGAAGGCCCAGCCGTGCAGCTTCTCGCGCAGCAGGAGCGGCACGGCGACGGCCGCACCCATCGCCGAGACGGGCACGATGCCCGGGACCACGCCCATGTCGCCGGCGGCGACCGCGTTGAAGTAGGTCCACACGAGGAAGCCGATGATCCCGGCCGCGGTGAGGACGGAGAGCCACAGCCCGAGCTTCTCGGCCCGCTGCTGGATCTCGCCGCCGTCCTCGGTCTTGAGGGCGAGGTAGACCGCTCCGTGCAGCGTGAACATCAGCAGGGTCCCGGCCCCACCGAGCAGGGCGTAGGGGTGCAGCAGGTCGAGCAGCGACCCCACGAACAGCCCGTCCGCCTCGATCGGGATCCCACGGACGAAGTTCGCGAAGGCCACGCCCCACAGGATCGCCGGGAGCAGCGAGCCGTAGAAGATCGCCTGGTCCCACCACCAGCGCCAGCGCTCGTCGGTGCGCTTGCCGCGGAACTCGAAGGCGACCCCGCGGACGATCAGCCCGATCAGGATCAGGAACAGCGGCAGGTAGAAGCTCGAGAACACCGTCGCGTACCACAGGGGGAACGCCGCGAACATCGCACCGCCGGCGGTGATGACCCACACCTCGTTGCCGTCCCAGACCGGCCCGATCGTGTTGATCAGCACCCGTCGGTCGGTGTCGTCGTGCGCGATGACCTTGGTGAGGATGCCGACCCCGAAGTCGAAGCCCTCGAGCACGAAGTAGCCGATGAACAGCACGGCGATCAACGCGAACCACAGGGTCTCGAGGTTCATCCAGTCCATCGTGGGTCCTCCTGGCGCTCCGGGCGCGTCGTGTGGGGCGGGACAGGCCCGGGCTCAGTAGCCACCGCTCAGCGGGGAGAAGGTGCGGTGCTCCTCGTCGACCTCACCCTCCTCCGCATCCGGAGGCCCGGCCTCGATGTGGCGCTTGAGCAGGCCGATGGTGACCACCATGAGCACGCCGTACACGAGGGTGAACCCGGCCAGGGTGAGCACGACCTCGAGCGTCGAGACCGCCGGGGAGACCCCGTCCTCGGTGCGCAGCAGTCCGTAGGCGACCCAGGGTTGGCGCCCCATCTCGGTCAGCACCCAGCCGGCGGTGTTGGCGATGAAGGGCAGGGACATCGCCCAGGGCAGCGCCTTGAGCCACAGCCGGTTCACGCGGTCGTCGGTGTCGGCGATCCGGCCCCGCAGGGAGGTCACCAGGCCGTAGAGGGCGAGCGCGATCATGACCATCCCGGCGCCGACCATGATGCGGAAGGACCAGTAGGTGATGATGACCGGTGGGAGGTAGTTGCCGGGGCCGAACTCCTCCTCGTAGCGGGCCTGGATGTCGTTCATCCCCTCGACCTCGCCCTCGAGGGTGTTCGTCGCCAGGACCGACAGGCCGTAGGGGAGCCCGATGTCGACGATGTTCTCGCGGTTGTCGACGTCACCGACCGCGAACAGCGACAGCGGCACCCCGGTGCCCGTGTCCCAGTGGGCCTCAGCGGCGGCGATCTTCATCGGCTGGGTCTCGGTGAGGTGCTGTGCCTGGTCGTGACCAACGAACGCGACCCCGATCGAGGTGATCGCCGCGAGCGTCACCGCCGTGCGGGCCGAGGTGGCGAACACCTCGACGTCGCGCTTGCGCAGCAGGTACAGCGCGGACACGCCGAGCACGATGAACGCCCCGGTGGTCCAGGCGGCGAAGACGGTGTGGGAGAACTGGCCGGCGAGGTAGGGGTTGGTGAGCACCTCGACGAAGTTCTCCAGCCGTGCCTGGCCCGTCTCCGGGTCGATCGTGAACCCGACCGGGTGCTGCATCCAGGAGTTCGCGGCGAGGATGAAGTACGCGGACAGGTGCGTCCCGATCACCACGAGCCAGATGGTGGCGAGGTGGAGCCTCGGGCTCAGCCGGTCCCAGCCGAAGATCCACAGGCCGAGGAAGGTGGACTCGAGGAAGAAGGCGAGCAGCGCCTCGAGCGCCAGTGGCGCGCCGAAGATGTCCCCGACGAACCAGGAGTAGTTGGACCAGTTCATCCCGAACTGGAACTCCTGCACGATCCCGGTGACGATCCCCATCGCGAAGATGATCAGGAAGAACTTCCCCCAGAACTTCGCCAGTCGCCGGTAGCGCTCCTCGCCGGTGCGGACGTACTGGGTGTGGAAGATCGCGACCAGCGGTACCAGCCCGATCGACATCGGCACGAAGAAGAAGTGGTAGATCGTGGTCGAGCCGAACTGGATGCGGGCGAACTCGAGCGCTTCCACGTCGGGAGCTCCTCCTCGGCGGCGCCGGCGCCGTGTGGGTGGCAGGGCGTCGTGCAGCCGGTCGACGGGTCGGTGCGGGGGGGCGGGGGTGTGGTCGTGGCCGGTACCGCGCAGGCGCGCGCGGTGACACGGGAGCACGGTCTTGCTCGCCGCACGGTGCCCCGCAGAACCTGGACAGCCCTAGGGTCGGGTAGGCCCCTCGTCGGGGACCTTCGGCCCACCTCCACCTCGGTGCGCGTACCGCTCAGGCCGAGCGGCCCTCGGGGCACGCCACCCCCGGTGCGAGTGGCCCGCGGGGTGCGCACCCAGCAGCCCGGGCGGTGACCGGGGAGGGTGCCGCGCGAGGATCCTCTCGCGGCCGCGAGCGTCAGGTCATCGGTGGGCTCGACGGCAGGCTGACACGCTGCCCGCCACCGGCGGCCTTGGCCACGTACATGGCCGCATCGATCGCCTCGACGTCCAGCTCGTGGGCCGCGAACACCCCGACCCCCGCGGAGGCCGCCAGCTCGGCGTGCTCGGCCGGGGCCGGGAGCCGGGTCGCGGACCAGTCCGCGAGGATCGCATCGACGCGCTGCTCCGCCGCCTCCAGCGCGAGCGACGGCAGGATCAGCAACCACTCGTCGCCGCCGTAGCGCACCAGCACGTCCGTCTCACGGATGTGGTTGCGGACCGTGTGCACGAACCGTCGGAGCGCGGCATCGCCGGTGCTGTGCCCGAAACGGTCGTTCAGGCCCTTGAACCCGTCCAGGTCGAACAGCACGACCGCGAGCTCGGGGGCACGCGGGCCGATGCGGGCGAGGTAGCCCTCGAGGAAGCGGCGGTTGTAGGCCCCGGTCAGCGGGTCGGTCAACGCGGCCCGCTCGGCCTGTTCGATCGAGGCCGCGACGGTCAGGGCGCGCCACCAGCCCGCCTCGAGCTCCTCACGCAGCACCTGCTCCCCGCGGACCGCCGGGCGGCGCGCCGCGGCCTCGCCGAGGGCGAGGATCGGGGCGCGGACCTGTGCCGGGGCTGCGGCCAGCACGCGCGCCGCCTGCTCGAGCACCCACCCCGGCTCCGAGGAGGTCAGGGGGGAGAACAGCCGACCGCGCTCGAGCGAGCGCGCCGCGACCACGGCCTGCAGGTCGGTGGCGACGAGGCCAGCAGCGACCGGCTCGGACAGGACCAGCACCGTCCACTCGTTCTCCAGCGCGTCGCCGGGCGGCATCGGGAGGAAGGCGACCCCTGCGGGCAACGGAGGCGCCTCCTGTACCCCGGCGAAGCCGACGACGACGCGGCCCTGCCGTGCCAGCCGGGCGTACCGCTCGCGCTCGAAGGCGAAGTAGGACGCGTCCTCGAACAGCGAGACCACGGCGAAGGCGTCCCGGCCCTCGGCGAGCTGCTCGGCGATGGCCTCCAGCGAGCGCGAGACGGCCAGCAGCGAGCGCTTCGTGGCCTGGGTCCGTCCGTCGGCGGCACGTCGCCCGGTCCCCGTGGCGATGAGCGTCTCGATGTCCACGCGCGTCTCCTCCTCGCGGTGTGCCACGCAGGCCGCCCGGTCCGGTCCGTGTGCGTGTCCACGCTTCGTGGCTCGAAGCCTCTCCGGCTCAGGCTCCTCGGCTCCTTGGGTGGCGGCGCGTCCACCTCAGCGGCCGGTCGCGGGGTCGGTGCGCGCCACGAGCCGAGCGTGGAGGACGGGCTGACCTCCGTCCGCCGCTAGCCTTGCGGGCTCATGCTGCTCGGCGCTCACGTCCCCATCGCCGACCCGCCGGCCGCAGCGGCCGAGCGGGCGGCCGAGGTCGTGCAGGTCTTCCTGTCCTCGCCCCGCCGGTGGGCCCCACCGAAGCCGCAGGCAGGCCCGTGGACCGTACCGGCGTCGCAGCTGCCCCGCTTCGTGCACAGCCCGTACCTGCTGAACCTCGCCTCACCCGACGAGCAGGTCCGCACCCGGTCGCTCACCCTGCTGCAGGCGACCTGCACCGCGGCCGAGGCGATCGGCGCGCTCGGGGTCGTCGTGCACGGCGGCCAGCTCGGTGCCGGGGAGGACCCCGCGCTCGGTCCGGCCCGGTGGCGGCAGGCCCTCGCCCAGCTCGAGACGACGGTGCCGGTCCTGGTCGAGGACACCGCGGGCGGCCCGCACGCGGTCGCGAGCACCGTCGAGCGGATCGCCCGCCTGTGGGCAGGCCTGCACGATGTTCCGGTGCCGCTCGGGTTCTGCCTGGACACCTGCCACCTCCATGCCGCCGGTGAACCCCTCGTGGCCGGCACCGAGCGGCTGCTGGCGGAGCTCGGCCGGATCGACCTGGTCCACGTCAACGACTCCAAGGACCCGCTGGGGTCGGGCCGCGACCGGCACGAGAACCTCGGGGCCGGTCAACTCGACCCGTCGGAGCTGCTCGCCGCGCTCGAGCTCGCGGACGCTCCCGCGGTCGTGGAGACCCCCGGCGGCGCCGAGCAGCAGGCCGCCGACCTCGCCTGGCTGCGCGCGCGACTCCCCGGAGCGGACCCGAAGCGGCGCCGACGCGGACCCATCGCACCCGGTTCCCTCCTGGAGAAGGACCGCGGCTGAACCTCAGCCCGCGCCGTTCGCGGGACCCTCCGGCGCCCGGGCCACGGCGGGCAGTTCGAACCAGAACTCGGTGCGTCCCGGCTGCGAGTCGTACCCGATCCGCCCGCCCATGCGCTCCACGAGGTCCCGGCTGATGGCCAGCCCGAGCCCGGTCCCGCCGTCGCTGCGGTCGTCGCTCGGATCGGCCTGCCGGAACGGCTGGAAGATGCGGTCCGCGAAGGACGCGGGCACCCCGGGGCCGGAGTCCCTCACCCTCACCCGGTGGTAGCTGGCGTCGCTGGTGAGGTCGATCCGCACCGGCGTTCCGGGTGGGGCGTAGCGCAGGGCGTTGGTGACGAGGTTGGTCACGACCTGCTGCACGCGCACGTCATCCACCCGCGCGGTCAACGGTTGCGGGGGTGCGGTGAGCACCAGCGCACGGTCGGCGCGGACCGCGAGGTGCTGGAGCTCGGCCACCACCTGCTCCACGAGCTCGCCGAGGTCGTGGTCGGCGAGGTCCAGACGCACGCGACCTGCCAGGACGCGCTGGGTGTCCAGCAGGTCCTCGACGAGGTGCTGCAGGCGGGTGGCGCTACGACCCGCCACCTCGATGAGCAGCTCCGCGGCCTGCGGGAGCGGGCCAGCGACACCCCGCTCGAGGGTCGCGATCGCCCCCGTGACGGCCGCCAGCGGGTTCCGGAGCTCGTGGCTGACGGCGGCGAGGAAGGCGTCACGTGCCCGCTCAGCGTGGACCAGCTCGGTGATGTCGCTGAGGGCGACCAGCAACGTCGGCTCGTGGCCGCCGTCCACGAGCTCGTCGTCCGGCTCGTAGGCCGCACCGTCGCGACCGCTCGGATCGAGCGGCCGCAGCGCCGCCTGGACGATGCGGTCGGCGCTGATCGTGAGCCGGGCACGGCTCGTCGCGGTCCCCGCGACCTCGAGGAAGCGGTGCCATCGCGGCGTCTCCGCGCCGTCCGGGAGCAGCTCGACCAGAGGGTGCCCGGTCACCTCGGCGCCCGCGGGGACCCTGAGGAGCTCCCGCGCCCTCAGGTTCGCGAACAGCACGCGGCCGGCGCGGTCGAGCTCGAGCAGGCCGTTGTCGGTCAGGTGGGCCAGCTGCTCGATGCGTGCCAGGCGCAGCTGCTCCGCATGGCTGACGGTGAGATCCTGGACCGTGCCGAGGATCATCACCGCGTGGCCGTCCTCGACCACCGCCTCACCGGTGCAGCGCACCCACCGCAGCGGTCCGCGCGGTGGCTGGAACCCCAGCTCGAGGTCGAAGGGCTCCCCGTCGTCCAGCAGCCGCTGGACCGCGGCGGCCAGCTCCTGCTGCCGTGGTGGCAGGTAGCAGGCCAGGCTCGCGTCGACCTCCAGAGGTGGCTCGTGCGGCCGGAGCCCGTACAGCCGGCGAAGCTGCAGCGACCACCGGACCTGCCCGCCCGGCAGGTCGATCTCCCAGGTCCCGACCGCGCCCATCCTGGCGAGGCGATCCTCGATCTCCACCCGCCGCCGCTCCGCGGACACGTCCCGGAGCAGGACGAACACGAGCGCCTGATCCGGGTCACCCCGCGCGCGGCCCTCGATCCACCGCTCCCCGCCGTTGGGGAGCAGCACCCGGAAGCTGAGGGCGTCGAAGGAGCCGCCCTCGAGCAGCTCCCGTAGCCCGGCCCCGACCGCGGGCAGGTCCTCGGGGTGCACGATCTCACGCCACGGGCGGCTCTCGATCGCCTCCCGCAGGGCCGCGACCTCGGGACGCCGGCTGCCCTGAAGGGCGACGAGCCTGCCCTGTGCGTCGAGCACGACGAGCAGTTCCGCGCTGAGCTCGGCGATCGCGGGCGGCGTCGTCCAGCCCCAGCCCTCCGTCGCTGCCATCCCCCTGCTTCCCCGCACCGCGCCGTTCGGCGGTCGCGTGCCCACCGAGCGTACGGATGGGGTGCGACGTGGCCAAGGGCGATCGTGCCGGTGGCGCGCCTCAGCCGTTCGCGACCGAGGAGGGCCGACCGGTCGCTGCGATCTCAGCGGCCGCAGGCTCGGCTGCGGCGACCCGCTCGCTCGGGAAGGCGGTCACCTCACCCTTGAGCTCCCTGACGACCGGGTCGAGGGCGAGCGCGAAGACGCCCTGCCCCCGCCGCAGCAGGTCGAGCAGACGGGCGTCGTCATCCAGCGCGTAGACGGTGTTGCCGTCGGAGATCAGCGTCGTCTCCGCGAGCGAGGAGCCGGTGCGCCGCAGTTCCTCCACCGCGAAGCGGACCTTCTGCAGCGACACCCCCGTGTCCAGCAGGCGCTTGACGACCTTGAGCCGCACGATGTCGTCGAAGGAGTACAGCCGCTGGGTGCCTGACCCCTCCGCCTTGCGCAAGGAGGGTTCGACGAGCCCGGTCCGCGCCCAGTAGTCGAGCTGCCGGTAGGTGATCCCGACGATCTTGCACACCGTCGGGCCGCGGAAGCCCTCCTCCTCGTCGCCGACGTCCAGACGCAACTGGTCCGCATCGTGCACCACGGTGACCTCCTCACCTCTCCTGCGAGCCCCGGCCCTGCGCTGGTGGAGCGGGGAAGATCGCTGGCCTCCACCAA
Source organism: Nitriliruptoraceae bacterium (assembly GCA_046540855.1). GTDB lineage: Bacteria > Actinomycetota > Nitriliruptoria > Nitriliruptorales > Nitriliruptoraceae > T1Sed10-7. The sequence continues at coordinate 2,285 of JBKHEJ010000072.1, read as the reverse complement.
CCGCAGCGACCACCTGAGGTGGAGCGCTGGGCCGTGCGGAGCACCACCACGAAGCACACCGGTGGAACTCCCACCCGGACGCTACGCGTCCCGACGCCGCAGCGTCAACGCTGGATCGAGGCTCCAGCAACACTGAACCTCAGGTTCAACCTGAGGATCGGAGCGCCACACGTGGCCTCAAGGCGGAACAGGATATCTCGAGAGGTAGGGAGAGGATGCGTGAGCAAGCGCGATCACCACGCTCCGTGAGCACTCAGCCCGACATCGTTCGGTGCGCCGAACGCGCAACCAACGCGCACCTCACCGCGTGTGATGAGGCACGCCTCCCCCCCGGCGTAGGACAGGGAGGCTGCAGCGCGAGGGCTGGGTGAGCCCGGCGTCGATGAGGCGAGCGAGCGGCGCCGAGCGGTCGGGTGCGGACCCGCACCGCACGCCGTCGCGTGCGGTCACTGCTCCTTGAAGTCCTCCGGGGTGACCTCGTCGAGGAAGGCCCGGAACTGGCGGACCTCCTCCTCGTCGTCACCGGTGGAGGTGGACGCCCCATCCTCGTCGTCCGCGATCTCCAGGCCGGCCTCGTCCAGGACGGAGGACGCGGCCAGCACGGGGACCTCCCCGAGCCGCGAGGCGAGCGCGATGGCGTCGGAGGGTCGTGCGGACACGCTGATCGCGTGGCCGGCACGCAGCAGCTGCAGCTCGGCGTAGAAGGTGCCGTCCCTCAGCTCGGTGATGTGCACGGCGACGAGCTCCACGTCGATCGCCTGCAGCACGTCGACGAACAGGTCGTGGGTGAGCGGCCGTGGCGTCTCGACGCCCTGCAGCGCGAAGGCGATCGCGGTCGCCTCGACCGCACCGATCCAGATGGGCAGGAAGCGGCTCCCGTCGCGCTCCTTGAGCAGGACGATCGGTTGGTTGGCCGGGAGCTCGACCCGGACCCCGACCAGCTCCATCTCGATCACGGTGCCTCCCTGCGCGTCGACGCTGCCGCGGCGGCCCTGACCCGAGGCTAGCCCCCGTCGCCCGCTGCGGCAGCCCGGGCCCGCAACGCGGCGTAGGCCCCGTCCACCGCGGCACGCCCGAGAGCGGTCGTGGTGTCGGCCACCTCCGCCGGAGCACCGGAGGGGTCGAGGGTCGCGGTCACCTCGGCGATCTCCTGGTCGGCCACCCGCAGCGGCACGTCCAGGTCCGACGACGGGGGGCGGGGGGTGATCGGGAGATCCAGCTGGGCCTCGTCGCCGACGGGCACGACCAGCTCGAGCTCGTCGACCACCACGTCGACCCCGCCCCCGGCGAGGCTGAAGTGGACCCGGGTCGACAGGGTCCGGGGCTCGTAGGCATCCAGCCCCAGGTCGAGCAGGCGGGTGGCGATCTCGAAGCGCGCCGGGTCGGCGCCCGCGCCGAGCACGACGGCGACGACCTCCCGGCCGTCACGTTCGGCGCTACCGACGAGGGAGTAGCCGGCCGCGTCGGTGAAGCCGGTCTTCACCCCGGTCGCACCCGGGTAGCTGCCCAACAGCTCGTTGCGGCTCAGCAGCGCGCCCTGCCCCGGGAGCGAGACCAGCTCGCGGCCGAGGATCGGCCCGAGCTCGGGGTGCTCGAGCCCGGCCGCGGACAGCAGCGCGAGATCGCGGGCGGAGAGCAGGTTGCCGTCGTCGAGGCCCGAGACACTGACGAGCTCGAGGCCCTCGACCCCCAGCGCGGCAGCGTCCTGCTCCATCAGGCGCAGGTACGCCTCCCGCGAGCCGGCGACGTGCACCGCGATCGCCTCGGCGGCCTCGTTGCCGGACCGGGCGATGAGGGCTTCGACGAGCTCCTCGATCGTCCAGACCTGTCCCGGCTCGAGCCCGGCGCTCGACCCTGCAACGTCGAGCACCTCGTCCCCGATCGTCACCTCCTCGTCCAGCGCGGCACGCTCGAGCGCCGTCAGGGCCGTCAGCACCTTGATGGTGGAGGCCACGGGCCGGCGGGTGTCCCCGTCCCGCTCGGTCAGGACCTGGCCGGTCTGCACGTCCAGCAGGAGGTAGGAGGCGGCTTCGACCCCGATCGCCCGGGGCCAGCCCTCCGGCGGGCTCTGAAGCAGCGGTGCTGGCCCGGGGTCGAGGACGGCCGTGGCGGTCCCGGGTGCGGCGAGCAGCCCGGCCGCGAGCACCGCGGCGAGCAGCCAGGCGGTCAGGGACCGCGACGCCGGCCCCGTCACGGGCGTAGCAGCCCGCGCAGCCGCTGCACGAGCAGGGCGCGGTGCAGCGCCGCGCCGGCGTCGGCCAGCAGGTCGAGCTGCCCTCCGGCGC
>JBKHEJ010000071.1:0-12022 GCA_046540855.1 Nitriliruptoraceae bacterium | reverse complement strand
GACCGTGACCTCGCGGCGGTCGACGTCGACGGGGCCGAGCGCGTCCAGGCGGGTGCAGACCAGCACGACCTCCCCGCCACGTGGGACGCCGCCACCGACCAGGCCGGTGTTGCCTCCCTGTGGTACGACCGGCACGCCGTGGGCGGCGCAGGCGGCCAGCACCCCCGCCACCTCCCCCGGCGTGCCGGGGTGCACGACCGCCCGAGCCGGCCCGCCCCACCGACCGGTCCAGTCGGTGGTGAAGGCGGCGGTCGTGTCCGGATCGACGAGCACGTGCGCCGGGCCGACCGCGGCACGCAGGGCGCTGACGAGCGGGTCGGCGCTCACGCGGTCAGCCGGTCGACGGCGGCGTCCAGGAGGAACCAGCCACGCTCGCTGCACCGCAACCGCCCGCAGGCGATCTCCACCAGGCCCGCCTCGAGGGCGTCCTCCAGGGCCAGCGGCGCGATCGGTGGCAGGTCGGTCGGGTGCAGCCCCTCACGCACCCGCAGGCCGAGCAGGAGCCGTTCGACGGCGCGCTGCCGGTCGTCCAGCACCTCGGCGCCAGCGAGCGGGCTGGGGCCGCTGCCCCACGGGGCGGTGCCGGCCTGCTCGACGGCGTGCACGTAGCGGGGTGTGGAACGGCGGCTCCACCACCGCCGGCCGGCGAGGTGGCCGTGGGCGCCAGCACCGACGCCGAGGTAGTCGCCGTGCCGCCAGTACAGCAGGTTGTGGCGGCTGCGGGCGGCGGCACCCCGGGCGAGGTTGGAGACCTCGTAGTGGGTGAAGCCACCGGCCCCCAGCACCCGGCCGAGGGTCTCGAACCGCCGGGCCTGGGTGTCCTCGTCGACATCCGCGAGGGCACCCCGGTCCCGCCGGCGCCCGAAGGGCGTGCCCTCGTGGACGGTGAGCGCGTAGGCCGAGACGTGGTCGACCGGTGCGGTCAGCACCCGGGCGAGGGTGGCCTCCCACTCGGCGTCGGTCTCCCCGGGCGTGCCGTAGATCAGGTCGAGGCTGACCTGGGCCACCCCCGCGGTCCGGGCTGCGGCCGCGAGCTCGAGCGGGGCCTCGGGGCCGTGGCGGCGCTCGAGGGTGGTGAGCACGTGCGGGGTGAAGGACTGCGCCCCGATGGACAGGCGGGTCACGCCGGCGGCGACCAGGGTGTCGAGCAGTTCCCGGCTCGCGGTCTCCGGGTTGGCCTCGACGGTGACCTCGGCGTCGGCGGCGACGTCCAGCACCCGCCGCACGGCGGTGAGCACCCGGGCCAGCTGTCCCGGCGCGAGCAGCGTCGGGGTGCCGCCGCCGAGGTAGATGCTGGTCACCTCGGGCCAGTCCGCCGCGAGCTCGGCGTCGGCCGGGGCGTGGGCGCGGGGGCCGGCGGCGACCTGCCGGTCGAGGTCAGCCACCAGCGCGGCGACGTAGCGCTCCTCGAGATCGGCGCGCCGGGGCGCCTCGAGCCGGCCCACCTCGGCGACCGCGAAGTCGCAGTAGCCGCAGCGGTGGTGGCAGAAGGGCACGTGCAGGTACACCCCGAAGCCCGCCTGCCGCCCGGACTCGACCGGGTCGGTGAGCCATGCCCGGCCGTCCCGCAGGCTCGCGAGCGTCACCTCGCCGGGGTCCTCACACGCCGTCCCAGGGGTCGATCGCGAGCCGACCGCGGACCTCCTCGACGAGCTCGGCGTCGGCGGTGGCGGCCAGCAGCCGGCCCGGGAAGCGCGACACCTCGTGCAGGGCCCGCATGCGGTGGCAGTCCTCCACGAGCAGGAACAGCGCCGCCTCGCCCTCCTCGAGCGACTCGCCCATGCGCTTCATCTCGTCGTCGTCGATGCCGAAGTCGCGCAGCTTCGCGAACAGGCCCCCGGCGGCCGCCCCGAGCGCCCCGCCCACCAGCGGCCCGCCCGGCCCGAGGAACAGCCCGGCGAGGATGCCGATCCAGGCCCCGCCGACCGCGCCCTGGGAGGGCGAGACGTCCTTGGTCTGGGTGATGCGCACCTTGCCGCGGACCTTGGCCACGATCGCGGCGTCCTCGAGCTTCAGCTGCGAGCGGGCGACCAGGCGCATCGCCGCGAGCAGGGCCTCCTGCGCCCGCAGCGTGGAGTCGAAGGCGAAGGCCCACAGGTCGGCGTCGGAGCCCTCGGGCACGGCCCGGGCGTGGGCGACCACCGCCTCCTCGTCGGCGGTGAGCACCTCGCTGGGGTCCACCTGCTCGATCGCACCGGTGGGCTGCTGCTGCTCCGTCACGCTCCGGCCTCCTGCTCCCGTGCCGGCCAGGCTACGCCGGCCGGCCCGCTCCTGCAGCCGTCACAGGCTGCCGAGGCAGCGCGGACCCGCCGCCGCTCGTGGCCCGCGCGCGCCGCTCGGGCTCACTCGCCCCCGATCGGCGCGCTCGTGCGCAGCGCGGAGACGAAGGCCTCCTGGGGCACCTCGACCGACCCCACGGACTTCATCTTCTTCTTGCCTTCCTTCTGCTTCTCGAGCAGCTTGCGCTTGCGGGAGACGTCCCCGCCGTAGCACTTGGCGAGCACGTCCTTGCGGCGCGCCTTGATCGTCTCCCGGGCGATGATCTTCGAGCCGATCGCCGCCTGGACCGGCACGTCGAACAGCTGCCGCGGGATCAGCTCCTTGAGCTTCTCGGTCATCGACCGGCCGAAGGCGTAGGCCTCGTCGCGGTGGACGATGGCGCTGAAGGCGTCCACCGGCTCGCCGTTGAGCAGCACGTCGACGCGGACGAGGTCGGCCGGCTGGTACTCGCCGACCTCGTAGTCCAACGAGGCGTACCCACGGGTCCGGGACTTCAGCTGGTCGAAGAAGTCGGTGATGATGCCGGCGAGCGGGAGCCGGTAGCGCAGCTCGACGCGCTCCTCGGTGAGGTAGTCCATGGCCGTCATGGTCCCGCGCCGGCCCTCGCACAGCTGCATGACCGGGCCGACGTAGGCGGTGGGGGTCAGGATCATCGCCTGGACCGTCGGCTCGCGGATCTCGGCGATCCGGTTGGGCTCGGGCAGGTCCTGGGGGTTGGCGACCTCGACCACCCTCGCTGCTCCGGTCTCCGGGTCGGTGACGCCCTCGAGGGTGACCCGGTAGCGCACGCTCGGGGCGGTCGTGACGAGCGGGATCGAGAACTCCCGATCGAGCCGCTCGGTGACGATCTCGAGGTGGAGCAGGCCGAGGAACCCGCACCGGAACCCGAAGCCGAGCGCCGCGGAGGTCTCCGGCTCGTAGGAGAAGGACGCGTCGTTGAGCCGCAGCTTGTCCAGCGCGTCGCGCAGCTGCGGGAAGTCGTCGGAGTCGATCGGGTACAGCCCGGAGAACACCATCGGCAGCGGCTCGCGGTAGCCGGGCAGCGGCGGCACCGTCCGCGCCCCCCGTCCCGCCACGGTGATCGTGTCCCCCACCTTGGCCTCGCTGACCTCCTTGATCGCGGCCGAGAGCACCCCCACCTCCCCGACGCCGAGCGCGTCGATCGGGGTCTCCTCCGGCGCGTGCACCCCGAGGTCGTCGATCTCCCCCTCGAAGCCGGTGGCGAGCAGGCGGATCCGGTCGCCGCGCTTGAGCTGACCGTCGACGACCCGGAAGTACACGAGGGTCCCGCGGTACGGGTCGTACATCGAGTCGAAGATCAGCGCCCGGGTCGGCCCCTCCTCGACCCCGCGCGGTGACGGCACGCGGTCCACGATCGCGTCCATGACCGCGGCGACCCCCTCGCCGGTCTTGGCGGAGATGCGCAGCACGTCGTCCGGATCGCCACCGATGATCGAGGCGATCTCACGGGCGATCTCGTCGGGGCGGGCGGCAGGCAGGTCGATCTTGTTCAGGACCGGGATGATCTCCAGGTCCGCCTCGAGGGCGAGGTAGAGGTTCGCGATCGTCTGCGCCTCCATGCCCTGCGCGGCGTCCACGAGCAGCACCGCCCCCTCGCAGGCGTTCAGCGCCCGGGACACCTCGTAGGAGAAGTCGACGTGGCCGGGGGTGTCGATGAGGTTGAGGAGGTACTCCTCGGCCGCGTCGCCGAGCGGGCGGTAGGGCAGCCGGGCCGTCTGCGCCTTGATGGTGATGCCGCGCTCGCGCTCGATGTCCATCTTGTCGAGGTACTGGGAGCGCATGGACCGCTCGTCGACCAGTTCGGTCAGCTGCAGCATCCGGTCAGCCAGGGTCGACTTGCCGTGGTCGACGTGGGCCACGATGCAGAAGTTGCGGATGCGCTCGGTGCGGTAGGTCACGGGCGTGGAGGGCCTTCCGCGTCCGCGACGGACGCAACGTGCCGGACGGGCGGGACGACGCGTGCAGGACCCGCGCCGGGTGCGGAGCGTACCGAGCGCCTCGACACCCGGGCGGGTGTCGGTTGCCCAGGGCGCGGGCACGCTGGTACCGTCCGACGTGTCGCGCTCGCGTGACCCTGCTCGCCTGCGCCCGCGCGTGGCCCTCACGGCCCCGGCGTGCGAGCCCGGTCCCGGAGGAGCCGGCCGGTCCCGCCCGGCACCGTCGGCTCCATCGTCCCGCCCCACCCGCTGCCGTCCCGGCACTCGTCCCGAGGAACGATCCCCCGCATGGCCAACATCGCGTCCCAGATCAAGCGCAACCGGCAGAACGAGAGCCGCCGGCAGCGCAACAAGCAGGTCCGCTCGAAGCTGAAGACCGACATCCGGCGCTTCCGCGAGGCGGCGACCGACGGTGACGTCGAGGCGGCCACGGCGGCCTACCGGACCGCGGCGCGGTCGCTGGACAAGGCCGCCACCAAGGGCATCGTGCACCGCAACACCGCGGCCAACCGCAAGTCCGGTATGGCCAAGCAGCTCGCCCAGCTGCAGGGCTGACCCCGGCGGCCGGGTCCTCCCGGCTCCGCTGCTGCTGACGGCGCCCGCGCGGGCGCCGTCGTCGTGTCCACACCCGGGTCCGCACCCGGGCGGGTCCCTCTCCCGGGCGCCCGACCTTCGCGGCGCAGGACCTTCGACCGGGCCACCTGCTCCTCCTCCTCGCCGCCCCCGCGACCTAGGGTCGGCGGGGACGAGGACGACGCCGATGGACCCCCACGCCACCGACCGCCATGACCAGCTCGTCGCGGCGGTCGCCGCGAGCTCGCACCCGCGCGCGGCCCTGCTCGCCGAGCTCGCGGACGTCGCGCTGCGGCGTGCACCCGACCACATCGCCGGCAGCAGCCCCGACGAGCTGGTCACGCTGCTCGGCCGCGTCGTCGAACAGGTCGAGACCAGCCCGCCACAGGTCCCGAGCGTGGAGCTGCTCGCTGGCTCCGACGATCCGACGACGCGACGGCTCGAGGTCCTGTGGCAGGACCGACCCTTCCTGCTGTCCACCGTGGTCGAGACCCTCGCCGACCAGGGGGTCCGGCCCGGTGCGGTGTTCCACCCGATCCTGGGCGTGGAGGTGGACGCGGACGGCCGCCTGACCGGGGTCGCGCCCGCGCGCGCCGCCACCCGGCGCGTCTCGCTGATCCGGGTCGAGCTGTCCGGGGTGCACCCGGACCCGGCGCAGGACGCCACGCTGCTCAGCGCCGTCCAGCACGCGCTGACCGACCTCGCGGCGGTCACCGACGACCACGCCGCCATGCGCGCCGAGGTGGAGACGGCGATCGCCGCGCTCGCGACCGGCGCCACCACCGACAGCGAGGTCGCCGCGCTGCTGTCGTGGCTGCTGGACGACAACCTGCTGCTGCTCGGCACCTGGTGGGGTCCCGGCAGCGACGGGCTCGGGCTCCTGCGCACGGCCGAGCGACGGGCGTCGCTGCTGGACACCCGGACCGGGGTCGTCGCCGCCGAGGATCTGCCGCGGCTGGCCGTCTCGCGAACCCGGGAGCGCTCCACCGTGCAGCGCCGAGCACCGGTGGAGGTGCTCGAGGTGACCGTGCCGGAGGGCAACCGGGCACCCGGGGACGCGGCCCACCGGCAGCTGACCGTGACCGGGCTGCTGACCCGCAAGGGCATCGCCGAACCGGTGCTGACCACCCCGGTGCTGCGGCGGCGTCTGCAGGAGGTCCTCGTCGCCGAGGACATCGTCGACGGGTCCCATGACGCCATCTCGTTGGTCACGCTCGCCCACGGCATCCCCAAGGACGAGCTGCTCCGGGCCACCCCGGCCGGCCTGCGCGAGCTGCTGGTCGGGCTGCTGCAGGCCGAACAGCACCGCGAGGTGCGCGCCTTCACCCGCTCCCACGCGCCCAGCGGCACCGTGTCCGTGCTGCTCGCGCTGCCACGTGAGCGGTGGCAACCCGACCTCGACCGTCGGCTACGCACCCTCCTGCGCCAGCGTTTCGACGCCACGCGCATCGAGGTCGACACCTCGGTGGACCTCCAGCGGGACGCGATCGCCCGCTACCTCGTCGAGCTCCCCGACCCCGACGACCCGGCGACCTGGCAGGAGCGCGTGCCGCGCGGAGCACGAGCGCTGTCCGCCGCGCTCGCCGAGCTGATCCGCCCGTGGGAGGAGACGGTGCTGCGCGAGCTGGCCAGCCACGGCGAGGACGCCGCGGCGCTGCGCCGGTACCGCTCGATCGTGACGCGCCTGCCCCGCGCCTACCGCGACGCCACCGACCCGGTCGACGCGGTCGGGGACGTGCGGCTGCTCGCCGAAGCGCTGCACGGCCCCGAGCAGCTGCTCGTGACGCTGCGGCCTGCCCGGCCGACCCCGGCGACCGATGACGCGGACCCCACGACCGCCCCGATCCGGCTGCTGGCCGCCAAGCGTGGCGCCACGCTGGAGCTGTCCTCCTTCGTCCCGCTCCTCGAGAGCCTCGGGCTGACCATCGTGGACGAGTTCCCGCACCCGCTCGCCGACGACGGGGAGGCGCCGGCGACGCTGCACGACGTCGGCGTCCGCGCCGAGGGGCTCGACCCGCAGCGGGACGGGCCCCGCGTCGCGGAGGCGATCCTGGCGGCCTGGCACGGCCACCTCGAGATCGACCCCCTCAACCAGCTCATCATCGTCGCGGAGCTGACCTGGCGCGAGCTGGCGATCCTGCGCGCCTACCGGCGGATGCGGCGGCAGTTCGGCACGACCTACACCCCGACCTACGTCGACCAGATCCTCGTCGCCCACCCCGACACGGTGCGCGCCATCATGGACCACCTGCGCGCCCGCCTCGATCCGGACCGGCCCGCCGACGCCCCCGACGAGGACGCGACCCGCGCCACGGTCCTGGCGGCGCTGGACCGTCTCGAGCGGCTCGACCACGACCGCATCCTGCGCCGCCTGCTCGTGCTCATCGACGCGACGCTGCGCACGAACGCCTTCCGCCACGACGCCGTCGCGGACGACACCGGCGAGCCCTACATCGCGATCAAGTACGACCCCTCGCTCATCCCCGAGGCGCCCCAGCCCCGACCGCACCGGGAGATCCTCGTGCACTCGCCACGCATGGAGGGGATCCACCTGCGCGGCGGGCCGGTCTCCCGCGGGGGCCTGCGCTGGTCGGACCGCCGGGACGACGTCCGCGACGAGGTCCTCGACCTCGTCAAGGCCCAGGTGCTCAAGAACGCGGTCATCGTGCCCACCGGTGCCAAGGGCGGGTTCGTCCTGACCCGCGAGCCCGCCGACCCCGCCGAGCGCGCCGCGGAGGCCCGGCGGCAGTACGTCACCTTCGTGCGTGGGCTGCTCGACGTCACCGACGACCTCGACGGCGACCGGGTGGTGCCGCCGCCGCGGGTGGTCCGCCGCGACGGCGACGACCCCTACCTCGTCGTCGCCGCCGACCGCGGCACCGCCACCTTCTCGGACCTGGCCAACGAGGTCGCCGCCCGGTACGGCTTCTGGCTGGACGATGCCTTCGCCTCCGGGGGGCGCCACGGCTACGACCACAAGCGCTACGGGGTGACCGCCCGGGGCGCCTGGGTCGCGGTGACCGCCCACTTCCGGGAGCTCGGGCTGGACGTCCAGCGCGATCCGCTCACCGTCGTCGGGATCGGCGACATGTCCGGGGACGTGTTCGGCAACGGCCTGCTGCGCTCCTCCAGCGTGCTGCTGGTCGCTGCCTTCGACCACCGGCACGTGTTCCTCGACCCGACCCCCGACGGGCCCACCAGCTTCGCGGAGCGCCAGCGTCTCTACGACCTGCCCGGCTCCTGCTGGGACGACTACGACCGGTCGCTGCTCAGCCCCGGGGGGATGATCGTGCCGCGCACGGCCAAGCGCGCCGCCCTGACCCCGGAGGTCCGCTCGCTGCTGCGGCTCGGGGAGGAGGTCACCGAGCTCACCCCGGCCGAGCTGATCCGGGCCGTCCTGCGGGCGCCGGTCGACCTGCTGTTCGCGGGGGGCATCGGCACCTACGTGCGTGCCACCTCCGAGCTCGACCGTGACCTCGGGGACCGGGCCAACGCCGAGGTGCGCGTGGAGGCGTCCACGGTGCGCGCCCGGGTCATCGCCGAGGGGGCGAACCTGGCCCTGACCCAGCGCGCCCGTCTGGAGCTCGCCCGCCGGGGCACCCTGCTCAACCAGGACGCCATCGACAACGCGGCCGGGGTCGCGACCTCCGACCTGGAGGTGAACCTGAAGATCCTGCTGCGTCTGGCGGAGGAACGCGGCCTGCTGACCCGCACCGAGCGCAACGAGCTGCTCGAGGAGCTCGCCGGGGAGGTCGTGGACGAGGCCCTCCGGGTGGTGGCGCGCAGCACGGCGGCGATCTCCCGCGAGGTGGTGCGCAGCCCGCACCGCCTGGAGGCCTACGACCGCCTGATGGCGCGCCTGGAGGCCGAGAAGGACCTCGACCGCACGGGTGAGGCGCTGCCCAGCAGCGAGGAGCTGCGTGCGCGCGCCGAGGCGGGCGCGGGGCTCAGCCGTCCGGAGCTCGCGACGCTGCTGGCCTGGGCCAAGCGCGAGCTCAAGGAGGCGATCCTGGCCTCGGACCTGCCGGACTCCCCGCTGTGCGCTCCGGCCCTCTCCCGGTCGCTGCCCGCGGGAGCCGTCGCCCGCTTCGGAGAGCTGCTGCCCGAGCACCGGCTGCGCCGTGAGCTGCTGACCGCGGTGATCACGAACCGGCTCATCGACCGGCTCGGGGTGACGGTCGTCTCCCGGCTCGCGGACGAGGCCGGCACGGACCTCGCGACCGTCGCCGCCGCGCTGCAGGCCGCCATCCACATCGTCGACGCCCAGCACTGGTGGGCCCGGTTGGACGAGCTCCAGGACGCCCATGACCCGGCACGGCTGCGGGAGCTCGAGCTACCCGTCGAGGAGCTGGTCGTCACCCTGGCGCGGGTGCTGCTGACCGACCCCACCGCACCCGCCCCGCAGGCGGCGACCGGGACGCAGCGGCCGATGGCCGAGCGGGTGCTCGCCGGGCTCGGGCAGCTCGGCACCCGTACGCAGCGCCGGGCGCGCGCGGCGCACGCGCGCTGGCTGGTCGACGACCTCGTCGAACCGGACCTCGCCCACCTGCTCGCCGGAGCCCGCGACCTGACGCTGATCCCCGACGTCGCCGCCGTGCAGGCGTCGGTACGGACCGGGGTGGACGACCTCGTGGTGGCCGACGTGCTGCTGCAGGTGTCCGAGCGGCTGGGCATCGACCGGCTGGAGGAGGCCCTGCGCCGGACCGGCGCCGCGGGCGGCTGGGCACGTCGCGAGCGGCTCGGGTTGTCGATGGACCTGCGGCGGGCGCGCCGCACCGCGGCGCTGATCACGCTGAGCGCCGCGAGCGCCCCACCTCCCGCCGGCCCCGGCGAGGAGGTCGCTGCGGCGGTGGAGCGCTTCCTGGACAGCCGGCGCGCGCACCTCGAGCGGGCCCGCGCCACCATCACCGAGGCCGAGTCGGCCGACGGGTGGGGCCTGGACGCGCTGGGGGTCGCGACGCGCGCGGTGCGCCAGACCGTGGAGCGCCGGGCCGCCCGACCGAGCTGAGGCGGGGCGGGTGACCGTCAGCCCCGGCGGGCCAGGGGGTTGAAGGGCGCACCGACACCCCGGCTGGTCGCGAGCTCCAGCACCGCCACCTCGAGGACCAACCCGTCCGGCAGCTCGGAGCCCTTCAGGTCGAGGTCGAGCCGGGCGAGGCGGTCGTGGGCCCAGGCGAGCTCCCCGGGCCCGAAGGCGCGGGCCTGGGCTACGAGACGGTCGTAGCCACGGCCGGGACGCATGCCGACCTCCTTCGGGGTCGCACCGGAGCGGACCCGCAGCAGCTGCCGCAGCCGGAAGGCGATCGCCCCGGTGATCGCGAGCGGAGCGTCGCCCGACCCGAGCGCGCCCCGGACGGCCCGCAGCGCCGCCGCGGCATCACGGTCGGCGATGGCGTCGGCGACGGCGAACCCGCTGGTGCGTCCGTGCCCGGCCACCACCGCATCGACGTGCCCCCCGGTCACGGTCGCGACGCCGGGATGGGCGGCGCAGACGGTGCCGACCTGGGAGGCGATCGTCACCGGCTCGCTGCCCGCGTGGGCGCGGATCGCGGCGATGGCCGTGGCGTCGGCCTTGCGGCCGAGCCGCCGGAACTCCTCCCCGACCAACCGGTCCCAGCCACGGTCGTCCCAGTCGGCCGGGCGCTTGACGTCGACCCGCTCCCCCACCGTCGCCGCGAGCTTCGCGAGCCGCTGGATCCTGCCCGTCCCGCGCGCGACGAGCACGAGGTCCGCGTCCGGTGAGGGCGCCTCGAGGTACCGCTCCACCTCGGCCTTCAGCTCCGCGCTCAACGCCTCGACGCCGCGCAGGACCACGCAGCTGCGACCCCCGAACAGCGAGGAGGTCCGCAGCTCCGGGAGGTGCTCGAGCTCGGCGGCGTCGTAGCGGTCGACGCTGAGATCCGGCTCGTCGGCGGTCAGGGTCGCCACCCGCCGGTCCACCTCCCGCAGCAGCAGGAGGTCGTCGTCGCCGGCGAGCAGGAGGACGGACATGGCGGGAGCCTAGCCAGGCGCGGTCCACCGCCCCCGCGACGGTGGCTGCGGCGGCAGCGGTGCCGGGCCGGGCGGGATCGGTGGCCGGGGCGGCGCTCGCGTCCACGGCAGGGATCACGGGGACGGTGACCGTCCCGTCCCGGTCCGTGCGGTGCACCCGGGCGCCGAGCTGCGCGAGGGTCGCGACCACCCCGGGGTGGGGGTGACCGTGGCGGTTGTCCCGCCCGACGCTGATGAGCGCGACCTCGGGCGCCACCGCGGCGAGGAAGGCCGGGTCGGTCGTGGCTGCCCCGTGATGCGGGACGGCGAGCACCGTGGCGTGCAACCGACCACCTGCCCACTCGAGCAGCTCGGCCTGGCCCGCACGCTCCACGTCCCCCGCCAGCAGCACGCTCGCGTCCCCCCAGGTGAGGTGGAGCACCAGGGAGGACTCGTTCAGCTCGCTGCGGGCCGCGCGGAAGGGCCGGCCCGGCGGCGGGTGCAGGACCGCGATGCGCAGATCCCCCACCACCGCGGTATCGCCACGCTCGGGGGCCTCGAGGGTCGTCCCGCGCTCCGCGGCGAGTGCCGCCACCTCGGCGAGCGCCCTGCCGGCCGTCCAGCGCCCGCGACCAGGCGGCTCGGCGGCGGCGCTGTCCGGCGGTGTGACGCTCCCGCCGAAGGCCTCCGGTGGGGTCCGCCACAGGGTGGTGACCCCGACCCGCTCGAGCACGTGTGGGACCCCGCCGAGGTGGTCCCGGTGCGGGTGGGTGACGACCATGAGGTCGAGGTGCCGCCGGCCGTGCGCGCGTAGCCAGTCGGCGGCGCGCTCGTCCGCGCCGGCGTCGACCAGCACCCGGGCTCCGGGCGTCTCGACGAGGAAGGCGTCGCCCTGACCGACGTCGATCGCGGTGACCTGCAGGCGCGCCACGGGACGGGAGCCGACCAGGACCGGGACCGCGGCGAGCACGAGGGCGAGCACGAGCACGAGCGCGGCGGTGCGGCGCACCTGGCTGCGAGCGGCAGCGAGCACGGCCACCACCCCGGCCACGGCCGCCACGACGGTGACGGGGCGGGCCACCGACACGGTCCCGGGCAGGTCCTGGAACCGCTCGGCGACCGCGAGGACCGCCGCGGCCCCGGGTCCCGCCAGGGCGAACACCCACGCCGCGACCTCGAGGTTGACTAGGGCGACGGCGGTCGCGAGGAACGCGATGGTGGCCGCCACCACCGCCGCCGGG
>JBKHEJ010000070.1:0-12122 GCA_046540855.1 Nitriliruptoraceae bacterium | reverse complement strand
TGAGAGGTCGTCGGTCCGCCCAGGCCGCCGCGCAGCCCGGAAGCCCGGCCAGCCCCCAGCCCACCGCCCGGGCGAGCGCCGTGCCAGCCACCCTGGCCGACCTCCAGCCTGACGATGACCAGCCGACCTCCACCGAGACCCGGAGCCTCGCCGTGGCCGACCGCTACACCTCCCTGATCGCGCTCCACCTGGACGCTCCGGTGACCGACCTCGCCGAGGTCGTTCGGGCAGCGGGGTCCGCTGGCGACCTGGATCGGGCCGCGCCCGTCCGAGGCCGGGGTGACGAAGCCCAGGAGGTGCAGTGGGGCGGTCGGCTCCAGCGCGCCGTGGTGCGCGCCATGTCCGACCCGGACGATGGAGCGCCGTTGCTGCGGTCCGAGGCCTACCTGGGCGAGGACGGCCTCGCCGATGGTCTCCAGCGCCAGGCCAAGCTCCTGCAGTCGCTGGCCCGGCAGCTGTCCGCCAGCATCGTCGGCATCCGCGATCTATCCGCTCGGGTCGAGCATGAGACCGCCTGGCTGCACCGCTGCGCCATCGGTGCGGTGGAGCACGAGGACGGCATCGTCACGGTGGTCGACGGCGAGGGCACCCGCTGGGTCCGGACCCACGGCGCGGCGCGCTTCGACGTCCCCGACCTCGAGCTCTACGGCTGCAACGCGGTCCAGGCGGAGGCAGCCCCGGCGGTGCTGCGGCACGTGCACGAGCAGCTGCTCGAGGGTGGGCTCAAGGCGGATCTGCAGCTCCCGGACGGGACCCCGGTCTACCTCGTCCCGGTGCTGGAGGCGTGGCAGCACGCCAACCTCGACTGGCCGGGGGTGGGTCGTGCGGGCAGGAACCGTGGGCCGGGGCTCGACGGCCCACGAGCGACCCTGTCGGTCCTGCACCGGCCACGGCTCGGGCGGTACCGCAAGGACCTCCCGGGGGTGCTCGAGGCCATCGCCGCGGTGGGCTGAGGCGGGCGGAGGGGGGCGTGATCGACCACCGAGCCGAAGCGGCCGAGGTGCCGAGCTGGAGGGAACGCAGCAGCGCCGAACCGGAGGAGAGCGGTGCGCTGGGATGATCGGATGTGGGAGGAGCTCTGGGAGCGCACGCTCGGCCAGCCCGAGCGTCACCGCCTGGCCATGGCGACCCTGCGACGCGAGTTCCCCGACGACCCGCTCGGTCGTCGTGTCGTGCCGGAGCTCGCCCGTCGCTGGCGGTCCACGGCGCGGCTGCACCTGTGGTTCCACACGGTGTTCGGGCTGTTCTGGCTCCGGGTCTCCTTCGACATCCCGACGGTGTCGGGCACCCCGTGGCGGCTGGCGAACGCCCTCGCGCTGACCAGCCTCGCGATCGCGCTCGGGTGCTCCGCGCTCCGCCGCTACCTCCACCCGCTGGAACGGCTGGTCTGACGGCCGCTGCGCCGACCCGACGCTGCGGCAGGGGGTCAGGGGCCGATGGAACCGAGAAGATCGGGTTGGGTCGCGGATCGCCGACCTCGATGCCCTGGTTGGGCGCGCCGGTCCAGCGCTCCCACGCTCGGCGGAGCGCCCCTTGGGCGGGTCGTCGGTGAGGACCGAGCGCTCGGACCCGCCGCCTCTGGGCGGCCATCGGTGGCGCGAGCCCCCTCGGCGGGTGGCAGGCCGCCGGTCGCCGCGCCCGTTCCGGGTCCGGGAGCAGCACCGCTCGGTGGGTCCGCGGTCGCAGGTGGCGGGGGACCGCTCGGTGGGTCCGCGGTCGCAGGTGGTGGGGGACCGCTCGGCGGGTGCGCGGCCGCAGGCGGTGGGCCGTTGGCGTCGCACCCGCTCCGTTCGGTGGGAGCGACCGCTCCTCGGGGTTCGTCGGTGACCTGCTGGCGACGGACGTATCGGACCTCGGCCCCGTCGATCCGGATGCGGAGGTCGCCGTGGTCGAACCTGCGGTGGTGGCGCCGGCAGAGCAGTGCCGCGTTGTCCGGCGACAGACGTCCACCGGCCGCGAACGGCTCGTTGCCGTGCGCGACGTCGCACCAGTTCGCGGGCGCGTCGCAGCCCGGCCAGGTGCACCCCTGGTCGCGGGCGAGGAGCGCCCGCCAGAGGCCGTGCGGGACGGTCCGGACGCTCTCGGATGCCTCTAGGGGTGCCCCGTCCGGGCCCAGGACGACGCGCGCCCAGCTGCAGTCGTCCAGCAGGTGGCGGAGCCGACCGAGGGTGGACGCCTCACCGGAGCCGAGGTTGGCGATGCCATCCGGACCGAGCTCGATCTGGTCGGTGGTCACGGTGACGAGGACCTGCGGACGGATCCCGTGGGACGTGGCGGCGGCACCGGCTCGCAGTGCGACCGCGCACACCTGCTCCAGCGCATCCGCGGTGCGCTGCGCCGGTGTTCGCAGCTCGGAGCTCGCGTCGGGTCGTCGGAACGCCTCCACGGCGGTCCGGACGGTCTCCGCAGCGGTGCCGTGGAGCAGCCCGGAGAGCGTCAGCCCACCGTCGGGGGTATCGGCGAGGGTCACGCGCCGCTCCCGCTGCTGGCGCTCCTCCCGCAACGTCACCGTGGCGGGAAGCTGCCGGGCGAGGAGGTCACGGGTGTACCGGCCGAACGCGGTCGGGTTCAGGTGGCGGGCGCGCGCGAGCAGGTCCTGCTCGAGCTCATCGCGCTCATCTCCCGCCGGGAGCGTGTCCAGGACGCTCGCGACGAGACGGACGTGCTCGGCACTGATGTCGCCGGAAGCGAAGCAACGACCGGTCGCGGGATGCTGACGCGCCGCGGTCCCTGCCTGGCTATCGAGCTTCGTCTGCGCCGGCTGCCGGTTCGAACGGTCGGCGAGGTCGCGTTGGAGGTACTGCCGAGCCCGCTCCCGGTCGCGGGCATCACCGATGGTGCGGAGGCGGCGCCGTTCCAGCTCGGCGGTGAGACGCGCCCGTTCGGCGGCGAGCCGTGCCTGCGCCCGGTGGAGCCGGTCGAGCTGGCGGGCCAGCACCGGCTCGTCGTACGCCTCGAGGTCCCGGCCACAGGCAGCGGTGATCGCGTGCTCGAGCGTGGCCAGCGGGTCGGAGGGCACCGCGGGTGACATCCGTGGCCCTCCTTGCGCTCGTCGATCGGGTGACTCCCACGGTAGAGGAACATATGTTCGAACGCAACCGTATCCCTCGGTATCTCTCGGTATCTCCTGTTCAGCGCACGGTCATGTTCGCGCAGCGCATGCTCGGGGTCGTTCGGGGCCGCGCCGCGACCACGGCCGAGCCTCCGCGCGCTCCTGCAGACGGGGCCGCGCCGCGACCACGGCCGACCTGCCGAACCGCCCGGGCCCTCGTCCCGCCGGTCTCACGCCACGGGTTCCGGCTCCACCCAGCCCGCATCGCCCTCGGGACGAACGTCCCCCGCCAGCTCGCGCAGCCGTGGCGCACCCTCCTCGGGACCGATCGCGATGAGGCGGTCCCCCGGATCGTTGCGGTGGCCGCGCCGCGGCCGGTAGATCCAGCGGCTCGCCCGCTTCACCGCCAGGACCTCCATCCCGGTCTCGGTCTGCAACCGCAGCTCGCCGAGGGTGCGCCCGTCCACCTCGCTGCCCGCGGCGATGATCGCCTCGGCGACGATCTCGTCCGCCTCGGAGAGAGCGGCAGCGATGACCGGGTGCGGCGGACCCTCCTCCTCGATGACCCGGCACATCGACTGCGCGGAGTCCACGATGCGCTCGGCTGCAGCGGCGAGGTGGAGGAGGCCCCGGAGCTCCTCGGGGTCCTCCAGCTCGGACGCCGCACGCAGCACCCACCCCTCGAGCCGGTGGAAGAGCTCGTCGGACTGGTCCTCGATGGCGCTGACCTCGGCTGCCAGCGAGGTGTCGCGCAGCAGGATGGCGGAGTACGCGAGCCCGACCGCCACCTCGGAGACGTTCTTGAGCTCGACCACGAGGTCGACCGCCCGGTCGAGGTGGGAGAGACGACCGCCCGGTGGCGGTGGGGGCAGCTCCCGCACCGGTGCTCCCGCCAGCTCACGGACCTCGTTGACCCCGCTGCGCGGCCCCTGGAGGAACAGGACGTCGTTCTCGCGCAGCACCTCGTCGCCCTCGGGACCGTGGAGCCACTCCACGTCACGGCGGATCGCGATGATCCACATGCCGGTCCGGCTCGGCAGCTCGAGGTCCCGCAGTGGGGCTCCCTCGAGCCGGTTCTCGGGACGGATCTTGACCCGTGCGGTGACCTCGGTCGCGTGCCGGAGGTCGTCGCGCAGCTCCGCCGGCACGCCGAGGTCCTTGAGCGCGACGCGCGCGATGTCCTCGGCGGCGTCGGCGATGCCCTCGATCGAGACCGCCATGGAGAGCACGCCCGCGAGCTGGTCGGCGTCCTCCCGTGTCCGGGCTGCGAGCATGCACACCACCCGTAGCTCCACGAGCAGCTCGTCGACCCGCTCCTCGAGGCGCAGGACCTCCCGGGCGAGGCTGTCGTCGCCGTAGAAGATCGCCGCGTACGCGAGGTCCACCATGAGCTCTGCGGCGTCCTTCGCCTCGACCAGCAGGTCCTTGACGGTACGTACGGTTCTCATGGTCATCCTCGGGGCGGAGCCGGCTCGGGGAGGTCGGGCGCGGTGTGGGGTCGGGATCGGGTGCGAGGGTCGAGGGGGCGGGGACGAGGTCGGCCGCTCACCGGTCAGATGCCGAGCACCGTGATGGCGGCGAGCAGGCACACCACCCCGGTCAGGTCCATCACGGCGGTCACGACCGGGATGCCGTGGTTGTCAGGGTCGAAGCCGAAGCGGAACGACACGGCGGCGGCGCCGTAGGCGGTGCCCGACATGATCGGCAGCGCGAACACCCCGGCCAGCAGCACGACCGCGATGGTGCTCAGCAGGGCGACCGGCTCGACGCCCGGCACGATCACCGCGGCCAACCAACCCGTGAGGCCGACACCGCTGAAGGCCAGGACGGCGAGCAACGTGATGAGGGTGAAGTCCAGCACCGCGAGCTTGCCCGGGAGCAGGCGCGGGTCGAGCTGGCCCACGTGGAGCTTCGACGCCAGCCGGCTCGCGAGCATCCCGCCGAGCGAGCCGCAGTTGGCGATGAACGGCGGGAGCAGCACCAGCAGCGCGGCCGTCGCGAACTGCTCCTCGGCGCGCGCCTGGACGACCACCCCGGCGAGGACGTCGACGGTCACGGCGATGGTCAGCACGATCAGGGACTCGCGCACCACCCGACGGATGAGCTGGTCCTCGGTCCGCAGCCCGAGCACGACCGCGACCAGCCCGGCGACGATCCCGACCACGCCGATCGTCTCGGCGAGCCAGGGCACGCGCAGCATCAGGGTGGCGAGCAGCAGCGCTGGGAGCGTGACGAGGTCCCCGGTCGCGGTGATGATCGGTGCCCCGGCGTCGTCGAGGTTGAACCCGAGCGCCTGGCTGCGGCGGGCCATCGCGATCACGACGAGGAACAGCACGGCCGAGGAGAGCAGCGCGCCGACCAGCGAGATCGCGACCAGGCTGAGCAACGGCGCCGTCTCGAGCCCGAGGGCCGCGCTGACCCCCCACGCGATCGCGCCGGCCTGCAGCGCGGAGGCGAGCGTCAGGACCGTGGAGGCCTCGACCTGGCGCCCGAGGTAGCTGGTCCGGGTCAGCTGCCGGTCGAACTCGCCGGTCAGGATGCCGGTGGCCAACCGTGAGCCGAGCGCACCGAAGATCGCGCCGCGCATGCCGATGGCGGCCGGGATCAGCGCGAGGAGCCCGGGGACCGCCTGGAGCTGGCTCTCGGCGGAGGCGAGCACGATGCCGGCGACCAGCGTCGCCGCCAACCCCAGCGCGAGCGCCATCGAGCCGGTCCGGATGCTGCGCGCCTCCTGGGCCCAGTACGCGCCGACCGTGCTGACCGGCAGCCCGATGGCACGCCCGATCAGGCGCAGGATCCGAGGCACGCGGGGGACGTGCGGCCAGCGTGGGGGCACCGCAGGCTCCTCCGCTCGGATCGGCGCCGGGCAGCACCGAACCGAGGCTAGCGAGGCCCGCGCGGCTCGGGCCCGGCCCACCCCGCCGGCCTGCCCCTGCCACCTTCGGCCGGCAGCCACCTCGGAGCTAGCCTCCCGGCATGGACACCTACACCGCCCCGCTCCGTGACGTCCTCTTCGTCCTCGAGCACATCACACCGCTCGAGGACCTGACCGCCACCGAGGCCTTCGCTCACGCGGAGCCCGAGCTGGTCGCGGGGCTGCTGGAGGAAGCGGGCCGCTTCGCGGCCAGCGCCATCGCCCCGACCAACCGTGACGGCGACACCCAGGGCTCACGCCTCGTCGATGGCGTCGTGGTCACCCCGGCCAGCTTCAAGACCGCCTACCGCCGGTACGTCGAGGCGGGGTGGGGGGCGGTCCAGCACCCGCTGACCTTCGACGGTGGGGGCTTCCCGCTCGCGGTCGCCAACGTCGTCAAGGAGTTCCTCACCTCGGCGAACATGAGCTTCTCGCTCGGGCCGCTGCTGACGACCGGGGCCGTCTACCTGCTCCAGCACCACGGCAGCCCGGAGCAGTTGGCGACCTACGTCCCGAAGCTCGTCTCCGGCGAGTGGGCGGGGACGATGAACCTGACCGAGCCGCAGGCGGGCTCCGACGTCGGGGCGGTCACCACGAGGGCCGTTCCGGCCGGGGACGGGACCTACCGCATCACCGGCCAGAAGATCTACATCACCTACGGCGACCACGACCTGACCGAGAACATCATCCACCTCGTCCTGGCCCGGCTGCCCGACGCGCCGCCCGGGGTGAAGGGGATCTCGCTGTTCATCGTGCCGAAGGTGCTCGTCAACGCCGACGGGAGCCTGGGGGAGCGCAACGACGTCCAGACCGTCTCGCTCGAGCACAAGCTCGGGATCCACGCCTCCCCGACCTGCGTGATGGCCTTCGGGGAGCAGGGCGAGGGTGCCGTCGGCGAGCTCGTCGGCGAGCCGAACCAGGGCATGCGGCAGATGTTCACGATGATGAACGACGCACGCCTCGGGGTCGGACTGCAGGGGCCCGCGATGGCCGAGCGGGCCTACCAGCAGGCGCTCGCCTACGCCCAGGAGCGTCGCCAGGGACGTGGGTCGGCGACCCCGCCCGGGGAGCAGGCCCCGATCATCGAGCACGCCGACGTGCGGCGGATGCTGCTGACGATGAAGGCGAACACCGAGGCGACGCGCGCGCTGTGCATGCTCAACGCCTACGCCCTCGACCTCGCCCACGCCGCGGGCGATGAGGCGACCCGCAGCCACAACGCCCGGCTCGCCGATCTGCTGACGCCGCTGTCGAAGGCCTGGGGGACCGATGTCGGGGTCGAGATGACCTCCCTCGCGCTCCAGGTCCACGGTGGCATGGGCTACATCGAGGAGACCGGGGTCGCCCAGCACTACCGCGATGTCCGCATCGCCCCGATCTACGAGGGCACGAACGGGATCCAGGCGCTCGACCTCGTCGGACGCAAGCTCCCGATGGACGGTGGCGCCTTCGTGGCGGGCTTCCTCGGCGACCTCGGAGCCGAGGTCGCGGCGTTGCCGGACAGCCTGGCGGCGATCCGCGCTCCGCTGGCCGAGGCCCTGGAGGTCGCCGGACGCACGACGCGGTGGCTCGCCGAGCACCGCGACACCGTGGAGGACGTCGCAGCCGGTGCGACCCCGTACCTGCGCCTGCTCGCGACGACCGTCGGTGGGGTGCTGCTGGCACGGGGCGCCGCCGCCGCCCAGCGCCGGCTCGCCGAGGGGGTGGGCGGCGAGGAGGCACGCTTCCTCACCGCCAAGGTCACCACCGCGCGGTTCTACGCGACGCAGCTGCTCCCGGCGGTCCACGGCCTCGCGCCGGCGGTGATGGCCGGCGCGGCCGACCTCCTCGCGCTGGAACCCGACCAGCTCGCGCCCTGAGGACCGCCACCGGTCCCGCCGATCGTGGCGGTACCGGCTCGAGTCGGGAGGACCCCGATGGAGACCGCCACGCCCCCCGGGGGACCGTCCGAGCCCGGCGAGGTGGTGCCGCCGGTGGACGCCGGGGCGAACGACCCGGTGATCAGGCTCGCCCGGCGGGTGGTGGGCACGCCGATCGAGCACGACGGCGCCGTGATGGTCCCGGTGTCCTCCGTGCTCGGCGGCAGCGGTGGCGGCTCCGGGGCGGATACGGCCGGCAACCACGGCCAGGGCGGCGGGTGGGGTGGCCGAGCCCGCCCCGTCGGTGCCTACGTGCTCGAGCAGGGACGGGTGCGCTACGAGCCGGCGGTGGACATCACCCGGCTCGCCGGTCTCGCCACGACCGTGCTGGTCGTGCTGGTCCTGTTCACCCGTTGCCGGCGCCCTCGCACCAGGCGCTGACGCGTTCCGCGGTCGCGGTATCCCGCTCGACGCCGCTGCGCAGCAGCACGGTCGCCTGCCCGACGATCCACGGCCGCACGGCCGCGGCCACGAGGGCGAGCACGGGGTCGACGCGGTCGGTCTCGACCCCGAGCACCCCGCTGCTGCCCCCCAGCGACGCGGCCAGGGCGAGCACCTCCCGCTGCGTCAGCCGGCTCGCTCCACGCACGAGGGCGAGCCGCTCCCCCTCCGCGGCGGACGCGGGCGGGGCGTCGGGCATCGGCTGCGCCTCGCGGGTCCACACCGGCACCTCGCTCGGGGTGGTCGGCCCCCCGTCGATCCCGTCGCCCACGACCAGCACGGCCTCGGCGTGCGCCAGGCTCGGATCCAGCGGCGCGTCACCCCTCCCGCCAGGGGCGCTGTGCCGCACGTGCACCGCGACCTCAGCGGCCGTCCCCGCGCGCCCGGCGTCGACGGGCGCAGCACCGACCTCGTCAGGCCCGTCGACGACGTCGGTGCCGGGTGCCGCGGGGGCGTCCAGCCGGACCACCGCGCCGAGCCACCAGGCGGCGAGCGCGACCGAGGCGGTGGTCCAGCAGGCCGGCGCGCTCAGACCGACCGTGTCGCCGGGGCCGAGGTGGTGGTCGAGCGCGAGCAGGTGCGCGCCCTTGGCGGCCCAGTTCGCCAGCGAGGCGCCGCTCTGCTCGTAGCGGACGCCCGGGTGGAGCACGGTCACCGCCGGCCGGTGCCCCAACCCCGCGGCACCCCGTCGCAGCGCCTCGGCGAGGTCGGCGGGCGGGGTGGGTTCCGGGCGGGTGCCCAGTCGCATGGGGCCTCCGGGGTCCGGTGCGATGATCGTCCAGCCGTGCACGCACACGGGTCGAGCGGCCCCGGATGGTACCTTCGAGGTCCCTCGTGCCCGTCGGGGCGGCCCCCGTCGTCGCCCGGATGGCCGCACCACGTGCCGAGCGGGGTCCTAACGCCGTGCCCTCCTCCCTGAGCTTCACCGAGGTCCGCCGCCCGATGGGCGCGCGGCTCGCACGCGCGGTCGCCATCGTGGTCGGCGTGGTCGTGACGGCGGTCGTGCTGTGGGTGCTCGTGGTCGGGGCGCTGTGGGCCTACGCGTGGCTGTCCCTCGGGGGTGAGGACGTGCCGGTGCTGCGTGAGGACGGCCAGGCGACGCTCGGGTCCACCACGGGCCCGCGTGCCCCGGTCGATGCGACCACGGTCCTGGTCGCCCTGACGGGGCCGGTGGATCCCACCGTCCCGCGACCCCCGGAGCTCGAGGCACCGCTGCTGCTGGTGCAGGCGGGCGGTCCCCGCGAGCAGCCTGCCGTGCTGCAGGTGCCCCAGGACGTGCCCCTCGCCGAGGAGCTGACCTTCGCCGAGGTACAGCGCGAGGGCGGCACCGACCCGTTGGTCCGGGCGGTGGTCGACTACACCGAGGTCCGCGTCGACCACGTCGTCAGCCTGTCGATCGACGCGCTGCCTCGGCTCGTCGACGCGCTCGGCGAGGTGGAGGTGTGCCGGGCCGACGGGTGCAGCACCCCCTCCGGCGACGAGGTCCGCACGCGCCTGCTGCAGGCCGAGGGGGACGAGCTGGTGCTCCTGCTCGCCGACCTCGTGCGATCGGTCTCCGCGCGGCTGGATGCGCGCTGGGCGGTGACCGCGCCGCTGGAGGCCAAGCGGGTGGTGGACGCGGTCTCCGAGGAGGTCATCACCGACGTCGGTCTGCGTGGCAGCCGGCTGCTCGAGGTCGCCGAGCAGCTCGCGGTGCCGGTGCGCCCGGAGCTCGATCGCCTCCCGGTGCTCGTCAACCCCTCCTCCGGCGACGTCCTGCCGATGCACGAGCAGGTGCAGGTGCGGCTCGACCAGCTCCGCGAGGGCACCCCGCTGACCGGGGAGGGCGGGACGGTCGAGGACCTCGAGCGGGACCTGCTCGCGGGGATCGAGATCGGGGTGCTCAACGGTGCGGGGGTGACCGGGCTGGCCGGACGTGTCCAGGCCGAGCTGCAGGCCGCCGAGCTGACGGTCGTGGGGACGGGCAACGCGCCCACCTTCGACCGGCAGCGCACCGGCGTGTCCTACCGTGAGGAGGACGAGGCCGCCGCCTTCGCGGCGATCCGGGTGAGCGAGGTGCTGGGCGGGGTGGAACTCGAGCCGTTGGCCGAGCGTCCGACCTTCGAAGGCGAGGAGGTCGACCTGCTCGTCGTCGTCGGAGAGGACCTGACCTGATGCCGACCGTGGATGGCGCCCCGGGCCCGTGGGGGCCGACGGTGGAGGCGGGCCGGAGCGCCCGGCTGCTGCGACGTCTCGCCGTGCTGCTCGGCGTCGGCGGGCTGCTCGTGGCCACCGCCACCGCCACCACCGCGCAGCTGCTGGTGCGCCAGGCTGAGGCCAACCTCACCCGGGTGCCGGTCCCGGGCCTCGCCTCCGATGATGACACGGATGACGAGGTGGAGCCCATCGATGCCCGGACCTTCCTCCTGGTCGGCTCCGACGACCGGGACGGGCTCGATCCGGAGGTCCGCGAGGACCTGCCGCTCGGGGAGTTCGACGGGCAGCGCAGCGACGTGGTCATGCTCCTGTCGATCAGCGCCGACCGGGACCAGGCCTCGCTGGTCAGCTTCCCCCGGGACCTGCTCGTGGACGACGCCGGCACCCCGCGCAAGCTGACCGACACCTTCATGGGCGGGCCGGAGCAGCTCATCGGGGCGCTGCGGACGAGCTTCCAGGTGCCCGTGAACCACTACGCCGAGATCACCCTCGGCGGCTTCCTCGACGTGGTCGAGACCGTGGGGGAGGTGGAGATCTGCCTCGAGGAGCCGCTCCGGGACCGCCGGTCGGGCGCGGACTTCGACGCCGGCTGCCACGACATGGACGCGGTGGAGGCACTGTCCTTCGTCCGGTCCCGGCAGGGTGAGCGGGGCGACCTCGAGCGCATCGACCGTCAGCAGGAGCTGGTCCGGGCGGTGGTCCAGGAGCTCACGGCCGCCCGCACCCTCGCCAACCCCCGGCAGCTCGCGCGCGCCACCGAGGATGTCGCCTCGGCGATGGTGATCGACGACCAGCTCGGGACCCGTCAGCTGCTCGGTCTCGCCGACGAGCTGCGGAGCCTGGTCGGTGCCGGCTTCCCGATGACCTCGGTGCCGGCCTACCCCCAGACCATCGACGGCCTGGACTACATGGTCGCCTACGGCCCCGGTGCCGACGCGCTGTTCCGGGACCTGCGCAGCGGTCGGCCGCTGGCGGAGCGCGGCACACCTCAGGACCGCGAGGAGACGGTGGTGACCATCGTCACCGCCGGGTCGCCGGGCGCGGCGGGCATCGTCGAGTCGACCACGCGCTGGGCCGGGTTCGAGACCCGCGTCGGTGGCGTCGCCGGCGTGGGCGAGGGGCGGGGGGTCACGACCGCCGTGCTCGTGGTGCCCGGTGAGGAGGAGCGTGCCGAGTGGGTCGCGGCGACGCTCGGGGCACCCACCGAGCCACTGCCGGAGGGGGTGGAGGTCCCGGAGGGTGTGCACGTGGTGGTGGTCGCTGGCACCGACGCTCTGCCGTGAGCGGGGCCAGCCACGCACCGGGCGCCGGGGCGGGCGTCGCCGTGGTGCTCGTCACCCACGAGACGCGCGCCGAGGTGCTCGCGGCCCTCGACGCGCTCGCAGCCGACCCGACGCCCCCCGTGCCCCTCGAGGTCGTCGTGGTCGACGCCGGCTCGCGGGACGGCACCGTCGCTGCCGTGGCCGCGCACCCGCTGGCCCCCCGGGTGCTGGCGCTCGCCAACACCGGGTTCGCGCGTGGCGCCAACGCCGGCATCCGCCTCACCTCGGCGCCCGTGGTGGTGGTCGCCAACGCCGACGTGCGCGTGGGACCGGGCGCG
>JBKHEJ010000069.1:0-12127 GCA_046540855.1 Nitriliruptoraceae bacterium | reverse complement strand
CGCCACCGGCCCATCGCGCCTCCGCGTTGTCTCGCAGCCCGCCCGGCGCGGCCGCCCGGCGGCTAGGGCCGGTCCACCGGGAAGCGGTCGAGGTCCTCGGCGAGCTGCACCGGACCATCGAAGGCGGCACGCGCCTCGGTGAGGACGGCGTCGCGGTCGGTGGCACCCGCGAGGTGGGTGAGCACGAGCCGACGCACCCCCGCCTGCGCCGCCAGGGCACCCGCCTGCGCGCCCGTGAGGTGGACCCCGGGCGGGTACTGCGCCGGGTCGCCGCTCCAGGTGGCCTCGCACAGGAACAGGTCGGCACCGCGGGCAAGCTCGAGGAGGTCGGGGCCGCCGGCCGAGTCGCCGGAGTAGACGAGCGTGACGCCCTCGACCTCGATGCGGGTGGAGACGGTCGGGACCGGGTGGATGCTCCGCGCGAAGCGCAGGCGGGCCGGTCCGATGGTGAGCTCGTCGCCGTGACCGACGAGCTGGTGCGCGAAGAGGTCGTCGAAGGACATCGGTGCGTCGTTGGAGAGCAGGCCCGTCAGCAGCTCGTGCACCTCGGCGGCGGCGTACAGCGGCAACCGCCCGGTGAAGGTCGGATCGAAGCGCAGGTTGTAGTAGCAGCCGACCAGGTCGATGCAGTGGTCGATGTGCCGGTGGCTGATGACGATCGCGTCGAGGTCGCCGAGCCGGTGGGTGCGCTGCAGGTTCGCCGTCGAGCCGTTCCCCGCGTCCAGCAGCAGCACGAGCCCGTCGGCCTCGACGAGGTAGCCCGAGCACACCCGGCCCGCTCCGGTGTGCGACCCCGCGGAGCCGAGCACGGTCAACGTCACCGTCATGCGCTCAGCTCCCCCCTGCCGGCCGTCGAGGTCACATCCTGAGCGTAGTCCCCGCGACCGGACGGATCGTGACGCGAGCCCGGGTGCACACCGCACGCGCGGTGAAGAGCCGCGGTCTGGGGGGAGACCACACACATTCGGAACGCTTGGGCCACTAGCGTTCCTCATGTGGGGCGGGAGGCCGCGCAGGGGTCCGGACGGCGCACGCCGTCGGGTCAGGCCGGTGGAGGAGGACGAGGTGGACCGGCAGCTACAGCTCGCGCAGCGTCTCGGTGCCATCGAGCCCTTCGCAGGCCTCGAGGACGAGGTCATCGCCACGGTCGCGGCGGCCGGACGGGTCGTCGAGGTCGCGGTCGGTGAGCATCTGGTCGAGACCGGCGACCCCGCCGGTGCGCTGTACGTCGTGCTGTCCGGACGCCTCATCGCGCTGGCCGCACCGGGTGACGCGGACGCGGCTGCCCTGGCAGAGCTGAAGCCGGGTGCCGTGGTCGGGGAGATCGCGGTCCTGACCGGGGGCGAGCGCTCCGCGACGCTGCGCGCCCTGGACCCGGTCGAAGCGGTCGAGATCGACGGACCCCGCTTCGTCGCGCTGCTGGAGGAGCAGCCGGAACTGGGCGCCGCCCTCGCCCGGTTGGCCTCCGCCCGGCTCTTCGCCACCCGCCTCCGCGGCCACCTCACCGACCTGTTCCCGGACCCGGAGACCGCGGACCTCGGCTCGGTCGTCGCCGACGCCGAGGTGGTGGACCTCGAACCGGGCGAGGTGCTGTTCTCCCAGGGCGATCCGGCGGACGCCGCCTACCTCGTGGTGTCCGGCCGTGTGCGGGTGCTGCAGCGCGACCGTGACGGGGAGATCACCCAGCCGGTCGGCGAGGTGGGGCCCGGCGAGCTGATCGGGGAGCGTGCCCTGCTCGCCGACGCTCCCCGCAACGCGACGATCGTCGCTGCGCGGCGGACCCACCTCGCACGGATGCCACGAGCGGGCTTCGAGCGCCTCATGCTGGCCGAGCCACGGGCCATGCTGGCGGTCACCCGACGGCTGCTCGCCCGCCAGCAGAACGCTCGCCAGGCCTTCACCCGGTCCCGGTCCGGCCGGGCCAGCGTGGTGCTGGTGCCCATCGCGTCCGGCACCGAGGTCCACGACCTGGCGGCGGGCCTCGCCGCGGAGCTCGGGCGGCTCCCCGGATCGGTCCGGATGCTCACCGCGGGGGACGTCGACCGGGGGGTCGGGCTCGTGGGGGCTGCCCAAGCCGAGGAGGGCACACCCGCGGAGCTCAGGGTGGAGCGGTTCCTGGACGAGATCGAGGCCGAGACCGACCTGGTGCTGCTGGTGGCCGACCCGACCCCGACCACCTGGTCGCGGCGCTGCGCCCGTCGGGGCGACCACCTGGTGCTGGTCGCCTCCGCCACGGATGACCCGGCACCCTCGGAGAGCGAGGCGGTGCTCGCCGGCTCCCGCGAGCTTCCCTACCAGCGGCGGACCCTGCTGCTGCGCCACCCGATCGACAGCGACCGACCCCACGGAACGCGCGCCTGGCTCGAGCCGAGGGACGTGGACGACCACCTGCACCTGCGTGACGGGCATGCCGGCGATCTCGGTCGACTCGCCCGCTACCTCACGGGCCGGTCGGTGTGGCTGGTGCTCGGAGGGGGCGGGGCCAAGGGGTTCGCCCACCTCGGGGTGGTGCGTGCCATGGAGGAGCTCGGCATCCCGATCGACGGGGTCGCCGGCTCCAGCGTCGGATCCGCGATGGCGGCGCTGGTGGCGATGGGCACCCCCACCGAGCAACTGGTGCCCCTGACCGAGCGGTTCTTCCACCGGGTCCTGGACTACACCCCACCGGTCAGCGGCATCATCGCGGGCAAGCGCATCACCGAGGCGGTCGCCGATGCGGTCGGTGACCGTGACCTGACGGATACCTGGCTCCCGCTGCGCTGCATGACCACGAACCTGACCCGCTCGACCGCGGTCGTGCACCGCTCCGGGGATCTCCGGCGGGCGCTGCGCGCGAGCGTGTCGATCCCGGGCGTGATGCCCGCGGTGGCCTACGGTGACGACCTCCACGTCGACGGTGGCGTCATGAACAACCTGCCGGTGGACGTGGCCCGGCGGGAGAACCCGACCGGCTCGGTCATCGCCTCCGACGTAGCGCCGGTGTTGGGACCCAGGGCGAAGGGCGACCACGGGCTGTTCGTCACGGGCAGCGGTCAGCTGGCACGGCGCTTCACCCCGGGGCTGACCGCACCACGGGTGCCCCGGCTGATGCCGACACTGATGCGTTCCCTGCTCGTCGCGGCCGCCGAGCAGCGCGACCGCGGTGTGGAGGATGGGTTGGCCGACCTGCACCTGCAGTTCGAGCTCCGTGGGGTCGGGCTGCTCGATTTCGAGGTGGTCGGGCCGGTCGCTGACCGGGGATACGAGGAGTCGGTGGACGCCCTGCGCACGTTCGCTTCCCTTGACCGCACGGTGAACGTACCCGGGATGTATCGCTCCGGATCCTCTTGATCACGCCATGTCCACCATCGGCCGGAGGGTCGCCGCAGCGCGAAGGTCGTACTGTCAACGCAGCGCGGCGGACGATACGGTCCGGCACCGCCGTGCGCCCCTGGGAGGCCCCGATGTCACGCCGTTCCATCCGGTCACGCCTGCGTCCGGTGGGGGTCTCCATCGCCCTGGTCGCGCTCACGGCAGCCGCGGCCCTGCCTGCGGCCGCCGTCGAGGAAGGGCCCCTCCTCGATCTCTCGCCGGAGGTCGTACCGGAGCCCCCCGACGCGACGATCGTCTTCCAGAGCATCGAGTGCGAAGCGTTCGAGGACGTCCTCTACAACCCCGCGGGCGGCGACGACGACACCTTCGGCAACCGCCCGGACGCCGCGACGACGACGACCTCGACGGACGCGATCGACAACCTCGACATCGGGGACTGCGTTCGGAGTGCTGGCGCCTCGTTCACCGTCGGGTACGGCGCAAGGACCCGTACCGTCGAGGGCGACGTGGCCACCTACACCATCGACGGCTCCGTGCCGGCCGGCCCGACGCAGGCGGATGGCACCTTCAGCACCCCGCTGAGCGTCCTCCTCGGCTCCGAAGAAGCAGCCCGGGTCATCGACGACGGCGATGGGCCGAGCGACCAGCTGTGGGTGACGCTGGATCCGCGGCCAGGATCCGCCTTCGGCGCGCTCCAGTGCACCGGTGACGTCCGCAACGACGACAACCTGGAGTTCCTGCAGGACGTCCCCGGAACCGGCACCGTCTACTGCACGGCGTGGACCGTCCGTCCACCCGCTCCGGTCGTTCCCACCCCTGCGCCGACCGCTCCTCCGGTCGTCGAGGTGCTCAGCGAGCAGGTCATCCAGCGCGACCAGCAGACCGTGACGGCCAGCGGCCCGGAGGGCTCGAGCGGCTCGATCGAGCTGGACTTCGGTGACGAGGTCGACGCCGACGTCGGCGCCTCCCTGTCGCTCGCCTGCGAGGCCCTGGCCTCGGAAGCGGACCCCGCGGTGCGCCTGTCGCCGGAGCTGTTCGTCATCGTCCCGAGCAGCTTCGACGCCGGAGACGAGGTGATCGTGACCACGTCGATCGACGCCGAGGACGTCCAGCAGGAGGCGCCGACCTACGCGGGCCTGCCCACCGGGGACCTGCAGATCGGCGCGGCTCCGCGTGACCCGAGCTTCGACACCCCGCAGCTCCAGGCCGAACGGCTCGCAGCCATCCGCACCAACCGTGGTCTGCCGCTGGACCCCGACTCGGACCTGATCTGGCTCGCACGCTTCGAGGCAGGCACCCACACCCTCGGTGACGCCCGCACGGCCCTGTCCGCCAAGGCGTTCCACTGGAGCGCGGCCGCGTACGGGGTCTGCTTCGCCGGAGAGAAGGCCGACCCCGGTGACCTCACCGGTCTCGCGCCCTTCGGTGACACCGGCCTGTTCGGCCCCGTCCTGCTGCCCACGTGCAGCGACGACGTCGGGGCACCCTGCGTCTCCGAGCGGACCCTGACCGAGGACGGCGCGGTCGAACTGGTCTCGCGCATCCCGGCCGAGGACCCCTGGATGCGCTGACCGCCGGCCCCTGGCTCGTGCCGCTTGGGCTCAGGCCCGGGCGACCGGCACCAGGGGAACCTCCGGCAGCCGCGCCACCCCGAGGTCATCGAGGGTCGCGCGGCTGCTCGCGACCAGAGCAGCATCAGGCCTGCCAGACCGTGCCCGCGCGAGTTCCGCGAGGCCGAGCTCGGCGAGGGCGACCTCGTAGTCGGCATCGCGGGCGCGGGCCGCGTCGAGGCTGCCGGTGAGGGAACGCTCGGCTGCAGACAGCTCGCCGCGCTGCAGGTGCGCGTAACCCAGCACCCGCAGCAGCACGGGCTGCTGCTCGAGGACCCCGTCGGCACCGGCGGCACGCTGCAGCGTCTCGCTCGCGACCTCGATGGCCCGATCCGGCCGTCCGGCGAGCACCTGGAGCTCGGCCAGCCTCGTGTCGGCCTCGACGACCAGGCTCGCGGCGCCCATCTGGGCGCCGGCCGAACGCGCTCGGGCCAGCAGCGCCTCCGCCTCCTCGAAGCGACCGGACCGCGCTATCACCCGCCCGAGGTTCGCCTCGACGTAGGCGACCGCTCCGACCAGGTCCGCCGCGCGCACCACCGCGAGCGCCTCCGTGAACAGCTCCTCCGCGGCGACCCAGTGCCCCTGGTCGGCCAGGATCTCGGCCACGTTGTTGCGGCCCATCGCGGCGTTCACGACATCACCGACCTGCTCGTCGAGGGCGTTCGCGCGCTGGTAGTGGTCCATCGCCTCCGCCCAGTCACCCGCCCAGTAGGCCAGCCCGCCGAGGTTGTTGTGCACCGCAGCCTGGTTGGGGAGGTCGTCGAGCTCCTCGTAGATCGCGAGCGCGCGGGCCGAGTGCACGGCGAGCTCGGGCTCCCCGGCCGCGGTGTGGGCCCAGTCCAGTAGCCGGTACGCGTGAGCCAGCACGTCGAGCTCGTGCACCGGCTGCGCCGCCTCGATCGCCCGGTGGGAGTAGTCGATGGCGTCGCGGTGACGCCCCTGCTCCATCCGCAGGTGCCCGTACCAGACCAGCACCTGGGACCGTTGCGCCTGTGCCTCGTCACCCTCGAGCCCCTCCAGCCGACGCAGCGTCCGGGTGAGGTCGGCGAGCGCCGGTGAGGTCCGCTCCAGCTGCGCCTTGACCCGGGCGGCCTTGAGCCGTACCCGCGACCACGGCACCGGGTCCGGCTGCAGCAGCGCGCTGGCCTGGGCGTAGGCCTGCCCCGCCTCCGCGAGGGATCCGAGCCGCTGGAGAACGTCACCGAGCGCGTCACCGACCTCGGCCGTCCGGGCGGCCGCCAGCCCCTCGACCCGGGGCGCGACCTCCAGCGCCCGACGGAGGAACATGGCGGCATCCGCGTTGGCGTAGACCGCGGCGGCGTCGGTCCCGGCGGTCACCGAGGCCTGCCACGCATCGGCCCAGCGGCCCGCGAGGTGGTAGTGGAAGGAGAGCAGCTCGGCCCGAGCACTGCCGCTGGCGGCGATGGTGTCCCCGGCCTTGGCATGCAACCGCCGGCGCCGGCGGTAGGACAACCCGGCGTAGGCGACGTCGCGGATCGTGGAGTGGCGGAAACGGACCAGGTCACCGTCCTGCAGCAGGAAGTCGCCGGCCTCCGCGAGACCGAGGACGTCCCCGCCCGCCAGCACCTCGACGGCCAGCGGTCGCGGGAAGCTGTAGCCGAGCACCGACGCTTCCCGGAGGAGGTCGCGCTGCGGTGCCTGCAGCCGGTCGATCCGTGCCGTGACCAGCGACTCCATCGAGCGGGGCAGCGCGTCGACGTCGCCGGTCTCACGCACGGCACTGACCAGCTCCTGGAGGAACAACGGGTTGCCCCCGCTGCGCTCCACGAGCTGTTCGAGCTGATCCGCCGGCAGCGGCGAGGACGCGCTGGCAGCCGTGGCCAGGGACTCCAGGTCGGCCGCATCGAGCGGCTCGAGGTGGAGCGCGGTCCGGGCGGCCACCTCCGCCCAGCCGGCGTCCTCGGTCCGGCGGCTCGTGCACACCACCCAGGGGCGCGCATCGAGGTGGCCGGCCACGGCACGCAGCAGGTCAGCGGAGGCCTCGTCGAGCCACTGGGCATCCTCGATGGTGACCAGGACGGGCTCCGACCACCGCCAGGTCAGCAGCTCGAGCACCAGCTCCTGCAGGCGCGGTCGCAGGAACTGCTCATCCAGGTCCCGGGTCGCGGCGGTGGCCTCCAGGTGCGTGCCGTACGGCAGGGCCAGCAGCGGCGCCCACTCCACCAGATGCGGCAGGTGGTCCTCGAGGACGGAGAGGAGATGGTCGGCAGCCTCGGTCTCCGAGGCATCCGGGGGTGCGCCGAGCTGCTCCCGCAACAGCTTGCGGGCGTTGCTGTAGGGCACGGTCGCCCGGTGCAGTTCACACACCAGCTCCACGACCTTCCGGTCGTCGCTGCGTGACCGGATCGCCTGCAGCAGGCGCGACTTGCCGATGCCCGGCTCGCCGAGCACCTCGATCAGCCGCCCGCTCCCCGGGGCGAGCTCCTGCAACGTGCGGTCGACCTCCGCGAGCTCGGTGACCCGGCCGGTGAATGGCAGCTCCGCGCTGCGGGTCTCGTCCTGACGCGTGCCGCGGACCGCGCCCACCCTCAGCGCGTGCACCAGCTCGGTCTTGCCCTTGACGCGGAACGGTGCCACCGCGTCGGCCGCGAACACGGTCCGGGAGGCGGCCAGGACCGGCTCGGTGGCCAGCACCGCACGTGGCAGCGAGCGACCCATCACCCGCGCGGCGAGGTTCACCGCGTCGCCCATGACCGTGTAGGCCCGCCGGTAGGCGGGACCGATGTCGCCGGCGAAGACGTGACCAGCGTGGACGCCGACCTGGAGAGCCAGGCGCGACGGCTGGTCGACGATACCGCGCAGGGCGAGCAGCATGCGCTCCTCGTCGTTGCCGCCGGAGGAGGGCGCACCGGCGACCAGGATCACCTTTCCACCGCCCGCATCGATGTCGGTGCCGAGGAAGGTGACCCCGTGCGTGTCCGCCGCCGACTGCACCCCGGTGACCATCTCGTCGAGGGCGGCAGCGGCCGCCGCCTCACCCTCGTCCGCGAGCAACGTGTCGGTCCCGCGGAACCGCAGGAACGCGACGGTGACCCGGCGGTGCTCGGCATCACGGCCGGTGCTGGTCAGGTGGTGCCGCAGAGCCACCGGCAGCGCCCGCTGGAGGAGGTCGCCATCAGCCGGGTGGCCCTCCGGCGCCATGCCGGGATCGGCCCCGGCCGGAGCCCCGAGCAGGAGGAACCCCGGCCCGGATGACGGACCGACCAGGGACGGATCGAGCAGCGCCCGCGTCGACGGGCTGATCACGATCTGTCCGGCGTCGGCAGCCGCCTCCATCTCGACGGTCTCGGTGGCACCGGGCCCGGTGACCACGAGCTCGCGGTGCGACGTCCCTACGAGGAACAGGTGGATGTCCCCGCTGTGCACCCCGATCGACATCTCGAGCGACACCGGACCAGCCGAGGTCCGCAGCTTTCCGAGCGCCCGGAGCTGCTGGCGCATCCCGACCGCCGCCCGGCACGCCCGGTCGGTGTGATCCTCCCCGGCGAAGAACAGCAGCAGCGCGTCACCGCCGAACTTGAGCAGGCTCCCTCCAGCGCGGTACGCCACCTCGAGCAGGACATCGAAGCAGGAGCCGATGGTGTCGGTCAGCTCCTCCGCGCCGATCCGCCCCGCCTGGGCGAGCCGCTCCGACAGCGCCGTGAACCCCGAGACGTCGACGAACACCAGGGTGGCATCACGGCACCGCCACCGCTGGTCCTCGGCGGTGCCCAGCCACTCGACCTGGCCCCGGGGGACGTAGGCGGCGAGACCCCGGTCGCGGCCTGCGTTCTGCGCGACCACACCCATCGAAGAGACCTCGTGATCGCTGCCCAGCGGTGGCTTCCCGGCGTCGACGCTACTGGTCGCCAGGCCCCGGTGTCCGGGCGGGATCCCGCATCACGCCCACAGGGTGCCGGAGATCGAGTCGGCGATGCGGTCCACGTCACCCGCCGCGTAGGCGCCGGTGGACAGGTACTTCCACCCCCCGTCTGGGGACATCGCGACCACGTGGGAGCCGCTGGGCAGCCGTGCGCAGACCCGCTGCGCGACCACCAGGGATGCCCCGGTGGACACCCCGGCGAAGATGCCCTCCGCATCCGCGAGCCGCCGGGTCGCCGCCAGCGCCCGGCGTGAGTTCACCTTGATGCGGCTGTCGAGCACGCTCTGGTCGAGGACCTCGGGGACGTAGCCCTCGTCGAGGTTGCGCAGGCCGTAGACGAGGTCGCCGTACTCCGGCTCGGCGGCGTAGACCTTCACGTCCGGGTTCCAGCGCTTGAGCCGGCGGCCGACCCCGGTGACGCTGCCCCCGGTCCCGAGCCCGGCGACGAAGGCCGCCACCTCGGGCAGCTCCGCGATGATCTCCGGGGCGGTCGTCTCGTAGTGCGCGAGCGCGTTCGCCACGTTCGCGTACTGGAAGGGCATGAACAGGTCGGGGTCGGCCGCCGCGAGCTCACGCGCGACCCGGACCGATCCGTTCGAGCCCTCGCTGGCCGGCGAGGCGACGATGTCGGCCCCGAACAGCTCCAGCAGCTGCTGGCGCTCCACGGAGGTGTTCTCCGGCAGCACGCAGGTGAGCGGGTAGCCCTTGACGCGGCAGATCGCGGCCAGGGCGATCCCGGTGTTCCCGGAGGTCGGCTCCAGGACGCGCTGGCCCGGGGCGAGCAGGCCGGTGCGCTCCGCCTGGTCGATGAGGTAGGCCGCGACCCGGTCCTTGACCGACCCGGTCGGGTTGTGCCCCTCGAGCTTGAGGTGGA
Source organism: Nitriliruptoraceae bacterium (assembly GCA_046540855.1). Classification (GTDB taxonomy): domain Bacteria; phylum Actinomycetota; class Nitriliruptoria; order Nitriliruptorales; family Nitriliruptoraceae; genus T1Sed10-7. The sequence continues at coordinate 2,448 of JBKHEJ010000069.1, read as the reverse complement.
CCGTGTAGCCCTCCGGGGACAGCCGAGGCAACGCGACCAGCGGGGTGTTCCCGACGGCCTGCGCGATGTCCCCGAGCCGCACCGCTCAGGCCGCACCGCCGGCCACGGCCGGCATCAGCGCTACCTCGCTGTCGGGCTGGACCGGGGTGGCGAGGCCGGAGACGTAGCGGATGTCCTCGTCGTCCACGTAGACGTTGATGAACCCGCGGACCTTCTCACCGTCGAACAGCTGCTCCTCGAGGCCGGGGTGGGCCGCTGCCAGCGCGCGCAGCACCTCGCCGACGGTCCCACCGTCAGCCTCGAGCTTGGCGGCACCGTCGGTGTGCTTGCGGAGCACGGAGGGGACGCGGACGGTCGGCATGGGGCTTCCTCGTCGCTGCTGGAAGGTCGGTCTCACGGAGCCAAGGAGGGTAGCGAGCGAGCCCCACGACCCCCGGGCGGCACCGGTCGAACCGTGCGGTCGAGGGGGCGTCCGCGCGGGGTGACGGTCCCCTCAGCCGGCGTCGCCACGCTTGCGCAACCGGGCCGGAGCCTGGGCGATCCGGGTACCGGTGTCCCGCACACGGGCCTCGGGGAGCTCGCTGTGGTGCTTGAGGGTGGAGCGGTCGAGCTGGGCATCCACGACCGCGAGCTCGGCGGCGGTCAGGGGCGGGAAGGCCTTCAGGGGCGCCGCCTGCGGGTCGGGGAACACGATCCAGTGGACCCCGTCGTCCGCGGTCCAGCGTCCGACGAAACCTCCCACGTCCCGGGCCGAGCCGTAGGCGAGCAGGTGCGGCCGCAGCTGCCGGTCGAGCTGGCGCGCCGCCTCCAGCACGATCGGCGAGTACTTCAGCGCGGTCCGGGCGGCGAGCGGCCAGGGCATCAGACCACCTCGGCGTCGCGGACGACGACGGGACGCTCGGTCACGACGCCGTCGCGGATCCTGAAGGCCCGGATGTCGGGGTGGTCGCGGTCCTCGAGGGTGACGATGACGTAGGTGGCCTCCGGGTAGGCGGCCAGCCGGATGTCCGTCGCCGACGGGTAGGCGCGGGTGTGGGTGTGGGAGTGGTAGATCGCGAGGTCGAGCTCAGCGTCCTCGATGGCGCGCATGGCCTTCAGCAGCTGCCTCGGCTCCATCGTGTAGGTCGTGACCGAGCGGTCGGCGTTGTCGATCGGGTGGTGGTCGATACGGCCGTCGGGGTGGAGGCCGAGCAGCCCGCACACCTCGTAGGGTGCGTCGGAGCGCGCGTGCGCCACGAGCCGGTCCCAGGTCTCCTGGTCCAGCACGAAGGGCGCCTCGAGCCCGGTGCTCACCGCTGTCCTCCTCGCCGCTGCCGGTTCCGCCTTATCGGACGGTACCGCAGCGGCTGCATCGGACCTCGGCGTGGGCCGTGCCACCGCGCCCGCTCGTGGACGGGGCCTGCCGACCCGCTCAGGGCTTCCGAGGTCCCGGGATGAAGGCGTTCGTGCGGCGGACGTACTCGTCGTACCCCTCACGCTTGCTCCCGCCCTTGGCCATGTTCCTCTCGGTCAGCGCGACGCCCGAGACCTTGATGATGAAGAAGGTCATCGCCAGCGAGCCGATCGCCGCCCACCACGCACCGGTGGCGAGCGCCAGCAGGAAGAACGACCACCACACGACCGTGTCGCCGAAGTAGTTCGGGTGCCGGGTGTAGCGCCAGAAGCCACGGTCCATGACCTTGCCGCGGTTCGAGGGGTCGGCGAGGAACCGCGACAGCTGCCAGTCGCCGCCGGCCTCGAACGCGAAACCGACGAGCCAGACCACGACCGCGAGGTAGTCGAGCCAACCGAGCGTCGCCGGCGAGGTGCCGACGATCGCCGCCAGCAGCGGCAGGGAGATGAACCACGCCAGGACCGCCTGGAGCAGGAAGACCGTGATGAGGCTGCGGACCGCGAAGGTGTCGGGGTTGCGCCGGCGCATGGCCTGGTAGCGCTTGTCCTCACCCTTGCCCCAGTTCCGCCAGGTGATGTAGCCGGACAGGCGCAGACCCCAGATGGTGACCAGCGCGAGCGTCAGCCACGCACGGGTCGTGAGCGTCTCGGCCACGAGCGCGTAGGTCCAGGCAGCGACGACGAAGGCCAGCCCCCAGACCCGGTCCACGATGCTCGTGTCCGTGCGCACGAGGCTCACGACCCACGTCACGACCATCATCGCCGAGACCGAGCCGAGCCCGATCAACCACACCTGCCACATCGCCATGAGGGTCCTCCTCGCCTGACCGCGGGCCACGGTGGATCGGGGCTCCACGGTGCCTGCATCAGGCAGGGTTCGCACCCGCGGGTAGGCCGGACGGTCAGGGTCCGGCACCGACCTACGCTGCCAGGATGGCCGACACCGACCCGTCCCGCGACCCCCTGCCCGGCAGCGCCGGGGAGGGCGGGTCGGGTGCACCGCCCGCCGCCGCGCCGGAAGTGCCGCCGCCCGCCCCCGTGTCGGGCGAGCCGCCC
>JBKHEJ010000068.1:0-12232 GCA_046540855.1 Nitriliruptoraceae bacterium | reverse complement strand
GAGCTTCGCGGTGGTCTTCGAAAGCTCGCTCGTGCGCGCCGTCAGGGCGGGCCGGTCAGCCTGCGGCAGGGCACTAGGCTGCGCGCAGCATGCTGGGCCCCCGTCCGCCACACCCACCCCGGAGCCGTGCGTTGCAGGAGCCGACCCAGCTCGAGGTACGTCCCGACCTCGTGCCGAGGGCGTCCTGCCCCGGCTGGTTGCGTGCGATCCCGCTCGCGCACCGCGGCCTGCACGCCGGTCCCGACCTCCCGGAGAACTCGCTCGCGGCCTTCGCCGCGGCGGCAGCCACGGGCTACGGGGTGGAGCTGGACGTCATGCTCAGCCGGGACCGGGTCCCGGTGGTCTGCCACGACCTGACCCTGGAGCGGGTGACCGGCCAGGCGTTGGCGGTCCAGGACCTCACCGTCGCCGAGCTCGCTGGGCTGCGACTGGGCACGAGCGACGAGCACATCCCGACGCTCGCGGCCGCCCTCGCCGAGCTGACGGCGGTCCCGGTGATGGTCGAGCTCAAGCAGCCCCGGCTGAGGGTCGGGACCCTCGAGGCCGCGGTGGCGACCCTGCTGGATCGGCACCCCGGGCCCTGGTGCGTCGCCAGCTTCAACCCCGGCAGCCTCCGCTGGTACCGGCGCAGGCGCCCGGATGCCGTGCGGGTGCTGACCGCCGGCGGGATCGAGGACGCGCCGCTACCGGCGGCGCTCAAGCGGCGCCTGAGCGAGCTGCGCGACGTGGCCGACGTCGCGCCGCACGCGATCAGCTACGCCCTCGCGGACCTGCCGGTGGAAGCGGCCAGCCTGTGGCGGGCACGTGGCGGGACCCTCCTCACCTGGACGGTGACCGATGAGCAGGGGCTGGCACGCTCGCGTGAGATGGCAGACAACGTCATCTTCGAGCATGTCAGGCCCTGAGATGTCTCGCCGGATGACCCTGGCCGTTTGTTCGGGTCGAAGCCCGGTTGGTACCTTCGGCCCCCCGGATGGGGTCCTCGGACCCGCCGTCGGGTGCGGCCGTCACGGGATGGGTCGGAAGCGACAGGAGCGCGCGTGATCGAGTGGTTCGGCGAGTTCTTCTCCGCCCTACCCGAGGCGGGCCGTGCCCTGTACGAGTTCGGCGACCCCGGTGGCGCGGGGCGCGGGTGGATCGGCGGAGCGGTCACGCTGCTGTGGCTCGGACCGCTCGGGATCCTGCCCCTCTACCTCGCCAAGCTGACCTACGGCAAGCGGGAGTGGGTCTCGGCCACCATGGGGGTCATGGGGGCCTCCAGCCTGCTGTGGTGGGTCCACGGCGTCCTGCCCCACGGCTGGATCCAGTTCACCGAGTCCAACCGGGAGCTGCTGTCGGGCTCGATCATCCCGGCCTCCGCCGGCATCAACCTCGGCGAGGACGAGCGCATCGACATCGCCTCGGACCTGTACGCGGTCATCACCGAGGGCGTCGTCGGGCTGCTCATGGTCGGCGGGATCATCGCCACCATCTGGGCCGGGCTGCGGATGCAGCGCAGCTACCCCAAGACGCTCGCCACGGGCGAGACCAAGCCGGAGGCCGGCGGCTACAAGTAGGACCTTCAGCGACCGACGAGCGACGACCAGGCGACGAGCGACGACGAGGGGAGGTGCACCGTGGGCAAGACCGACAAGGGCGAGCACCCGCTGGTGTACGACGACTACACCGTGCAGCAGGTCGACCCGCAGTGGCTCCAGGAACGGGTCAAGCCCAAGCGGCACATCGGGCTCACGCCCGAGCTGTGCATCCTGTGCCGGGCGTGCGAGGATGTCTGCCCCTGGGAGTGCATCTACATGATGTCCCCGGACATCATCAAGGACGCCGACTCGAGCTCGCTGAAGACGCTCGCGGCACAGTCCCATGCCGTGTTCATCATCGACGACAACGAGTGCACGCGCTGCGCGATCTGCGTGGAGCGCTGCCCGTCGGACGCCCTGTGGCTCGGGCGTGTCGACGGCTGAGTCAGGACCGAGAAGGGCTCGGCCTCCGCGCCCGAGCCCACCGCCGAGCAGGCGATCCACCACCGACGCGACGCCACCCAGGTGCACCGCCGCAGACCGAGAGAGGGACGAGCGTGCCGAAGCTCCCCACGTTCGATGACGTCAAGGGCAACGTCCAGGACAACGTCATCTGGAAGTCGATCTTCCGGCCCGGGTCGATCTACCGCAAGGGCTACCGGGACACCTCCCGGGACCGCGCGCTCGCCGCGATGAACAACGTGCTCTACCACCTGCACCCGGTGAAGGTGAAGCGGCACGGCCTGAAGCTGACCTACACCTACTGCCTCGGCGGCCTGAGCTTCTTCCTGTTCATCCTGCTGACCGTGACCGGCATCTTCCTGATGTTCTTCTACACCCCCGCCGCGGGGGCCGGCACGGAGATCGCCTACCTCAACATGCGCGACATCTCCGCCTCGGTGACCTTCGGTCAGCTCGTGCGCAACCTCCACCGGTGGGGCGCGCACGCGATGGTGTTCACGGTGTTCCTGCACATGGCCCGGGTCTTCTACCACGGGGCGTACAAGCCGCCGCGCGAGTTCAACTGGGTCGTCGGGGTCATCCTGCTGCTGCTGACCCTGCTGCTGTCCTTCACCGGCTACCTGCTGCCCTGGGACCAGCTGGCCCTGTGGGCGGTCACCGTCGGCACGAACATGATGGGCTTCACCCCGGTGTTCGGTGACCAGGTGCAGTTCGTGCTCCTCGGCGGCATCGAGATCGGACCCGAGACGCTGCTGCGGTGGTACGTCCTGCACGTGCTGTTCATCCCCTTCATCACGGTCATCTTCCTCGCGGTCCACTTCTGGCGGATCCGCAAGGACGGTGGCATCTCCGGACCGCTGTAGTCCTGCCCCGACCCGGATCCCCGGGCACGTCGGCAACGCATCGAGAGGCAGCACGATGAGCGAGGAGATCACCCCGGATCAGGCGGTCTACGAACGGCTGCTGGCCGAGGGCAAGAGCGAGCGGATCGCACGCGCGAAGGCCAAGGCCGCGGCCGTGCGGGCGAGCAAGATCGCCGAGGGCGCGACGCTCGGGCCCAAGCCCGCCGAGCAGGCCTCCAAGGCGCTCGAGGAGTTCAAGGCGTCCCGCGGCGCCGGTGGTGGCGTCGCGACCAAGACCGCCGCGCCGGCCGAGGAAGCCGGTGGCGGCCGCCTGAGCCCCGAGGAGCGCGCGGCGCGGGTCGCGGCCTCGCTCGGCAACGGCGGGTCCAACGAGGGCTCGCTCGGGGTGCCGACCTCCTCGACCCACACCCACCGCCTCCTCGCGCTCGTCCCGCCTGCGGGGATCCAGCAGGTCCAGTCCAAGCAGATGGACAAGGTCTACACCTGGCCGCACCTGCTGCTCGTCGAGTTCGTGGCGCTGCTGACCATGGGCTCGCTGCTGCTGATCGCCGCCTTCTTCCTCGACGCGCCCCTGGGCTCGCTCGCCAACCCCCAGGAGGTGCCGGCGATCAACAAGGCCCCCTGGTACTTCATGGGGTTGCAGGAGCTGCTCGCCTACTTCCACCCCATGGTGGCCGGGGTGACCCTGCCGGGGGTCTTCGTCGTCATGCTCATGGCCGCGCCCTACATGGACAAGAACCCCTCCGCGAAGCCGGAGAACCGCAAGGTGGCCAACATGGCGTTCACCTTCTTCCTGGCGTTCTGGGGCCTGCTCGTCATGATCGGCTCGTTCCTGCGCGGTGCCGGCTACGCGTGGGTCTGGCCCTGGGTGCAGGGCCTGGGCTTCACCCTGTGAGCCAGCGCCCCTTCGACCACCGCTGACCCAAGGACACCACGATGGCAGACGACGCGAAGCGCACCCCGGCGTTCAAGCCGGTCGAGCGCCGCACGTTCCTGCGCTACAGCCTGATCGGCTCGGTCGGCGCCGGGCTCGGCGGCTTCGCGCTCGGGACGCTCGGGATGCTCTGGCCGCGCACGGGCGACGGCCTCTTCGGCGAGGTCGCGCTCGGCGACGCCGCCGAGCTCGCCGCGAGCATCCAGGAGGAGCGCGCACCGCTGCGGGTGTCGGAGGGCGGGATCTCGATCCTCGTCTGGGACGCCACCTCCTCGGCGGCGATGCGGGCCTACGGTGACGACCACGCGATCCTGCCCGACGGCGAGACCGGCCTGATGGCGGTCAACTCCCAGACCTGCCCGCACCTGGGCTGCGGGGTGCCGTGGTGCCAGTCCTCGCAGTGGTTCGAGTGCCCCTGCCACGGGTCCCGCTACAACCGCTACGGCGAGTGGCAGGGCGGCCCCGCCCCCCGTGGGCTCGACCGCTACTCGAGCTTCGTGGACGACGACGGCCAGTTCGTGGTCAACCTCGGCAACCCCCTGACCGGCCCGGCCCGGACCGCCAACGCCCTCGAGCAGCCGCCGGAGGGTCCGTCGTGCGTCGACGCCTGAGCCTGGGAGCCCATCGATGATCCACCCCTTCCTGGCAGCCGAGTCCGGTGGTTCCGGCACCGTGCCGCTGCTGATCCTCATCGTCGCGCTGGTCGGCTTCGGCGTGGCCTACTTCGTGGTGGGACCCGGCAAGCGCTCCGGCCCCAAGCGCAACGCGGACATCCCGCTCGCGATGCGGCCGTACCACTCCGACGAGGAGCTCGAGTCCGGCGCCATGGAGCGCGCGATGTCGTGGGGGGTGGCGCTCGCGGTGTTCGCGTCGCTGTTCATCCCGCTGTACTGGCTCATCGAGCCGACCCGGATCAACAACGCCGTCGACGAGTTCTACGAGGCGGACGTGGCCGCCGGGCGCGCGGAGTACCAGAACGCCTGCGCCTCCTGCCACGGTGTCAACCTCGAGGGCGGCTCCGCGCCGCACCCGTCCCCGGACGTCGAGGCGGCCTGGCCGGCACCGGCGCTCAACAACATCGTGGCCCGCTACCAGGACTCCGAGGTCGTCACCGACGTCCGGGAGTTCATCCTGCTCACCCTCATCCACGGGCGCGCCGGCACGCCGATGAACGCCTTCGGCCTCGCCAACGGCGGCGTCTACTCCGACAACCAGCTCGAGCAGATCACGACCTACATCCTCTCCGTGCAGACGGGCGAGATCCCCGAGGCGCAGTCCTTCGTCGGTCGCAGCGGCGAGGACGTCTTCGCCGCCAACTGCGCCCGGTGCCACGGGGAGAACGCCGAGGGGTACGTCGGCCCACAGCTGTGGAACGTCTACGAGCGCTACGGCTGGTCCGGTGAGGACGACGAGTCGCTCGTCCAGGCGCGCAACGCGGTGCGACAGGTGCTCCAGGAGGGGCGCAACCTGCCCGGCAACGCGCCCATGCCCGCCTTCGATCAGGAGCTCACGCCCGACGCGATCGAGGCCGTGGTCGAGCACATCGAGTCCTTCCAGGAGCTCGGTGGTCCCCGCAGCGCCCAGATCGGCGGGCTCCCTGAGCCCGAGGGAGACGACTGATGCTGGAGCTCATCACCTTCCTCGCGGTCGAGGAGGCCATCCCGGCCGACCACCCGGCCGCGATCCTCGCCATCCCGATCGGCCTGCTGTTCCTGTCCGGGTCGGTGTACGCGTTGCTGTGGTCGAACTACGGTGCGCGCAAGGCCGGGGCGATCTACGGCACGGCGTTCTTCGGGCTCGCCTTCCTGCTCGGCCTCTTCTGGTGGTTCGGCGGTCCCGGTATCCCGGCCAACACCGGCATCAACCACCTGCCGGGGCAGGCATCGGACCACTACAGCCCCGAGTGGTTCGGCTTCGAGGCCGGCTCGCCGCGCGCGGAGTTCTTCGAGGGCGGCACCGAGGTGGACGAGTACGTCGACGTGGCGACCTTCCTCGGCTACGGGGACCTCGACGAGGAGGCGCTCGGGGAGCGACCCGACTTCGGGCAGCTGTCCGGCACCGTCAGCCAGGCCGTGGACGTGATGCAGGCGCAGTTCCTGCCCGTCGACGACAACGGCGTCGCGCAGATCGGGGTGACCCGCCGCGAGCAGCTCGAGGAGGACGCCGCGGCCCAGCGTCCCGACGACGCGGTCGGCCGGGCCCAGCCCTTCTTCAACGTCCAGCGCGTCGGTGACACGCGGATCCTCGAGCACCCCGAGACCGGGGTCCTGCTCGCGACGCAGCGCTTCCAGGCCACGGCGACCTTCACCGACGTCGACGCGGTGCCCTTCCCCCCGGTCCCGGTCGGGGAGCCGGCCGACTGGTTCGCCTTCTACGACCCCGGTGCCGAGTGGGTGCCGGCAGCGATCTGGACGAGCGTCGCCTTCGTGCTGTTCGTGCTCAGCCTGCTGTGGCTGGACCGGCTCGAGCAGCGCGACAAGCGGCTCGAGACCGACCAGGTGTCCGAGCCGGAGCGCATCGCGGTCCCGCTCGCGCAGTAGGAGCCCCGGTGCGGCTGCACCCGGCGCGCACCCACGCAGCCGGGTTCGCGCCCCGCACGAGCCCAGGGCACCCTCGCCTACCCGACGACCCGGAGCCTGTGGATGCGTCTCGCTCACGCGGTCCTGTTCGGCGCTGCCGCGCTGCTCGCGGCCTGCAGCGCGGACGCGACCGCGGCCGACTGCGACCCGATCCCCGGCGTGCGGCCCGGCCTGTGCCCGATCCCGGTCGAGGAGCGGGCCCCGGCTCCGACCGACGCGTTGCCGGTGCTCGGTGAGGACCGCTCGCTCGGGCTGGACGAGCTGTCAGGGCGGGTCGTCGTCGTGAACTTCTGGGCCTCCTGGTGCGGACCCTGCCGCGTCGAGCAGCCGGACCTCAACGAGGCTTTCGAGCTGCTCCCCGAGGAGGAGGTCGCCTTCCTCGGGGTGAACATCGAGGACAGCGAGCCCAACGCGCTCGCGCACATCGGAGAGTTCGACATCCCGTACCCCTCGCTGTTCGACCCGGCCAACGACTACGCCTCCCGCTTCGCCGGCGTCGGGCCGCGCAACATCCCCTCGACGCTGTTCCTGGACCGCGAGGGGCGCGTGGCCGTGCGGGTGTTCGGGGTCATCGGCACCCGGGAAGCGACCTCGCTCGCCGGCGTGCTCGCCGACGAGGGCTGAGCCGTGGCCGAGACCGTCCAGACCCTCGTCCTCGACGCGAACCTGCTGATCGCGGCGGCCATCGCGCTGGTCGCCGGGCTGGTCTCCTTCGCCTCGCCCTGCGTCCTGCCGCTGGTCCCCGGCTACCTGTCGTACATGACGGGGCTGTCGGGCCAGGACCTGACCAGCCAGGACGCACGGGTCCGGGGCCGCGTCCTGCTCGGCTCGCTGCTGTTCGTCATCGGCTTCGCGATCCCCTTCACCATGCTCGGGTTCGCTGTCGGCACGGTGAACGCGCTCGCGCGCTCCACCACCGCGCAGGTGCTCATGGGTGGGACCGTCGCCGTGCTCGGGGCGCTCATGGCCGTCGGCCGGCTCCAGCGTGAGGTGCGCATCACCCACCTGGCACCGACCCGGGGGCTGGCCACCGCGCCGGTGCTCGGGTTCGTGTTCGGGGTCGGGTGGACGCCCTGTATCGGCCCGGCCGCCGGAGCGATCCTGACCCTCTCGCTCAACGTCAGCTCCGGGGTGTCCTGGCGCGGGGCGATCCTCGGGTTCATCTACGCCCTCGGGCTCGGTCTGCCCTTCATCGGCTTCGGGCTGCTCTTCCGCCGCCTGTCCGGCACCCTGGACGTCCTCAAGCGCAACGCGCGGACGCTGCAGGTGGTCGGCGGTCTGCTGCTCGTCGTGGTCGGCCTGTCGATCGCGACCGGGCTGTGGGACCAGCTCATGTTCCTGCTCCGCCCCCTCATCCAGGGGTTCGAACCCCCCATCTAGTCGGCACCGAAGAAGGGGCACCGACGCGGTGCCCGCCGCCCTCCCCGACCCCGTGCGAGCCCCGCCGAGCAGCGAGCCCCACCGTGACCGAGTCCCTCCCACCGCCCGAGATGAACCCGCCCGTGCGGCGGGGGCGGGCCCCTGCCGCCGGCCCCCTGGGGTTCCTGTGGGCCTCGATGCTGATGGGCTGGCGCTGGCTCGCTCGGATGCGGACCGCGCTCTACCTGCTCGGGGCCCTGGCGGTGCTGTCGATCGTGGCGACCGCCGTCCCCCAGGAGCCGAACGTCCCCTCCACCGTCGCCTCGTGGCGTGAGGGCGAGGCGGGCCCAGGCAGCGCGGTGAGCGCCGTCCTGGACGCGGTCGGGGCCTTCGACGTCTACGGCTCGGCGGTCTTCCTCGCGGTCCTGCTCGCCCTGTACCTGAGCCTGACCGGCTGCCTCATCCCCCGCATCCGCGCCTGGGTCCGGCTGGTGCGCCGCTCGCAACCGCCGATCGCCCGCCACCTCGGCGCGAGCGACGAACGGCAGGTGCTGACCACCACCGCCAGCGCCGCCGAGGTGCACGACACCGCGGCCCGGCTGCTGGCCGGGCAGCGCTGGCGGGTCCGCCAGCACCACGGGTCCGCCGACGACCCACGGCCCGCGCAGGTCGCTGCGGAGAAGGGCCTGTGGACCCGCGAGGGCGGCAGCCTGCTGTTCCACCTCAGCTTCTACGTGCTGCTCGCCGCCGTCGTCCTCGGCCAGCTCGTGACCTTCGAGGGCCAGCGTGGGGTCATCGAGGGGGAGGCGGGCTTCCGCGACACCGCGGTGTCGTACTGGACCTACAGCCCCGGCCGGTGGTTCGGCGAGGAGGAGCACGCCGGGTGGCGGCTGGAGCTCGACGAGTTCCACGTCGACTGGGTCCGTGACCCGCTCGCGCCGGGGGCGGGGCAGCCGACGGTGTTCCGCTCCGACGTCACCATCACCCCCTCGGACGGCGAGCCCTTCGCCGCGGTCATCGACAGCAACCAGCCCCTCAACATCGACGGGACCCGCGTCACCCAGCTGGACTGGGGGTACGCGCCACGGGTGGTCGTCGAGGTGGACGGGGAGGTCGTCCATGACGCCTTCCTGACCCCGACGCTGACCGACGGTGGCTTCTACCGGGGAGCCGTCAAGGCGCCGGCAGCCGAGCCCGACCTCGGCCTTGACCTGTTCCTGTACCCCTTCGCCCCCGACGACGAGGACGGCCGACCGGTGCCGACCGGTGCTCCCTGGGCCGAGGCGCCGCTGCTGGTGCTCGAGCAGTACCGCGGGGATCTCCTGCTCGGGGCGACGCAGCAGACCATCAACGAGCTCGACACCGCCGAGCTCTCCTCGCAGGGGTTCGCGGCGCTTCGGCTCGGGCAGACCGTCGAGCTCGAAGGGGCCACGATCTCCTTCCCCGAGCTGCGGCACTGGGTCGGGCTGCAGGTGAGCTCCCGTCCGCAGGTGCCCTTCCTGCTGCTGGCTGCGGTGCTGCTCGTCGGTGGCCTCATCGCCAGCCTCTACGCCTACCGCCGCCGGCTGTGGGTCGTAGCGGTGGAGGAGCCGACCGAGCGCCGTACCCTCGTCACGGTCGCCGGCCGGGCCTTCCAGCGGCCCGAGGCGTTCGAGGAGGAGCTCGCCGAGCTCGCCGAGGCCCTCGTCGACGCTCTCGAGCCCGGCGTGCCCGACCGCACCGCCCCCGCACCGCCCGACCCCGGCAACGCACCGACCGACCGGGTCGACGACCCGGACCGCACCCCGAGCGCACGAGGTGGAGCCTGATGAGCACCGACCAGCTCGCCGAGCTGTCCCGCCTGCTGTACTTCCCGACCACGCTGATGCTCTACCTCGGCGCGGCGGTGGCGTACCTGTACGCGCTGACCACCACGGTCGGCCGACAGGATGAGCGGGAGCGTGGCCACCACGCGCGGCGGCTCGGTGCGGTGCTCGCCGTGGCCGGCATCGCCACCCACGTCGGGCACGAGATCGCGCGGGGGCTCGCCCAGGACCGGCTCCCGCTCGGGAACATGTTCGAGGTGACCTCGCTGATGGCGCTGGTCGGCGTCGTCACCGGCCTCGTCTACCTGCAGTTCGTGCGCAACCGTCCGGAGCTGAACGGCTTCGTGCTGCTGACCGGCTCGCTCGTGCTCGGCATGGCGATGCTGATGTACGCCGAGCCCGGGCCGTTGATGCCGATCCTGGACACCTGGTGGCGACCCTTCCACGTCTCGCTGCTGGTCGGGGCGATGGGCATCTTCGCGGCGGCCTTCGTGTTCAACGGCCTCTACCTGCTGCGTGACACCGCCGAGGCGGCCGTGGCGTCCCAGCGTTCCGGCCCGGGTCGCGGCTCCACCGTCGGCGCCGCCTACATCGAGGACGTGGCCGACGGCCGGACCGACGTGGCCGGTGTGGACGGCGACGACGAGGAGCGCGAGCGGCAGGACCTGCTCGCCTACCACCGGGCCCTGCGGGCGGGCATCCCGCCGGTCAGGCTCGCGGTCGGCACCTTCCTGTCGGCCTCGCTCGTCTCCTGGGTGTGGCTGACGACGGCCGACACGCTCGCTGCGGGGCTGACCCGCTTCCTGAGCGTGAACCTGACCCTGGTGGCTGCGGCGCTGGTGGCGCGGTGGTTCGTGCCCTACCTGCCCTCCACGGCGACCATGGACGGCCTCGCGCACCGGTTGACGGCCTTCGCCTTCGTGCTGTGGACGGTGGGCACCATCGCCGGCGCGATGTGGGCCGAGGTGTCCTGGGGCCGGTTCTGGGGCTGGGATCCCAAGGAGACCGGGGCGTTCCTGACCTGGATCGCCTACGCCGGCTACCTGCACGCCCGCGCGACCCGCGGGGTCAAGGGCCGCGGCGCCGCGTGGATCGGCATCGCCGCGTTCATCGTGCTCATGGGCACCTACCTCATCGCGAACTACGTCGTCGTCGGGCTGCACTCCTACGCCGATCTGTGAGCGAGGAAGACAACCGCGTGGCCCTCGCCACCGAAGAACGGGTGTGCGGCCGCCGTGTGGTGGCCGCGAGCCATCGACGACGTGGAGCCACACCGGGTGAGTACCGAGGGACGCTGGTTGCAGGCGGTCGCCGACACCGCTGCGTCCACCCCACCGCCCGTGCAGGATGAGGAGGCGCTGCTCGCGGCCGTCGCGCGGGGCGACCAGGCCGCCTTCGCGGCCCTGTACGACCGCATCGCCCCGCTCGTGCACGGGGTCGTCAGGCGGGTCGTGCGCGACCCGGCCCAGTCGGAGGAGGTCACCCAGGAGGTGCTGGTGGAGCTGTGGCGCACCGCGGTGCGCTTCGACCCGGACCGCGGGACCGCCCGCGCCTGGATCCTGACGATGGCCCACCGACGGGCCATCGACCGGGTCCGCTCCGAGCAGTCCTCCCGCGACCGCACGGCCCGCGTCGCCGGGCGCGAGCACACCCGGCCCTTCGACGACGTCGCCGAGCAGGTGGAGACCTCGCTCGAGCACGACCGGGTCCGCACCGCGCTGGCCACGCTGACCGACCTGCAGCGCCAGGCGGTGGAGCTCGCCTACTACCAGGGCTACACCTACCGCGAGGTCGCCGAGCTGCTCGACACCCCGCTCGGGACGATCAAGACCCGCATGCGTGACGGGCTGATCCGGCTACGTGACGCGATGGGGGTGGCGTGATGACCGAGCGCCCCGACCTGCACACCCTCACCGGCGCCTACGCCGTCGACGCCCTCGATGACACCGAGCGAGCGGTGTTCGAGGCCCACCTCGAGGTGTGCCTGCCCTGCGCCCAGGAGGTCCGTGAGCTGCAGGAGACCGCCGCGCGCCTCGGCGGCGCCGCCGTCGCCGCGGTGCCGAGCGACCTGAAGGCACGGGTGCTCGCCGAGATCGACGCCACCCGCCAGGAGCGTCCCGCGGCGGTCGCCGACGACGCACCTGAGACGACCACCCGGCTCGTCCCCCGGTGGGTGGCGACCTCGCTCGCCGTGGCCGCCGCCGTCCTGCTCGTCGCGGTGGGGGGGCTCGGCATGCTGCTCTCCTCGCTCCAGGACCAGCTCGCGGGCCTGGAGGCCGAGGTGGTGGCGGCGGAGGCCGCCGATGAGCAGGTCGCTGCCCTGACCACCCGCCTCGCCGAGCTCGAGAGCGCCGCGGTACAGCCCACCTCCTCGGAGATCGCCGACGTGCTCGCGGCCCCGGACGCGATCACCGTCAGCGCCGAGCTCGGTGAGGTCCACGGACGGGTGGTGGCCTCAGCGACCCGCGGGGAGGCGGTGTTCGTCGCGGACGGGCTCGACCCCGCGCCCCACGCGCACACCTACGAGCTGTGGTTCATCCACGAGGACCGGGCCGTGCCCGCGGGGCTGTTCGACCCCGACGAGCGTGGCCGGGCGACCCGGGTGATGACCGGGGACGTCGCCAGCGCCACCGCCGTCGGCATCACGATCGAGCCCGAGGGCGGGTCCGCCGAGCCGAGCGGCGAGCCGATGATGGTGCTCACCCTCGGGTGA
>JBKHEJ010000067.1:0-12448 GCA_046540855.1 Nitriliruptoraceae bacterium | reverse complement strand
GCCTGCCCGGGCGCAACGGCCTGGTCCGCGCGGCCGACGGCGCCGAGCAGGTGCTGCCCCCGAAGACGACCCTGCGGCTGCGACGGGGCGACAGCCTCATCGTGGAGACCCCGGGCGGTGGCGGCTACGGCCCCCCTGACGACCGCTGACCGCGTCCGACCCGCACCACCGAGAAGGATCAGGCCAGCACCACCGACCCGCACCACCGACCCACGCGGCCGACCAGCACCACCGACCACCGCGACCGACCAGGAGCTCCGATCCGTGTCCGACGCCACTACCGGCGCTCGCGCCGCACTCGTGACCGACTTCGACGGCACGCTCACCGACCGCGATGTCTACGAGCTGGTGCTCGAGCACTTCGGACCGCCGCCGGGCGAGCACCCCTTCGAGGCCTACCGGGCCGGGCGGCTCACCCATCTCGAGGCGATGCAGCGCATCTTCGCGCGGGCCGACGACGAGCAGGCGCTCGCGGACCTGCTCCCCCACGTCGGGCTCCAGCCGGGGCTGCGGGACCTCGTCGACCGCCTGGACGAGGCGGGCTGGGACGTCGTGATCGTCTCCGCAGGGTGCCAGTGGTACATCGACCGGCTCCTGGCCGGTGCCGGCGTCGAGGTCACGGTCCACAGCAACCCCGGGCGGTTCGAGCCGGGACGCGGGCTCGTGATCGAGCACCCCACCGGTGCCTTCGTCTCCGAGGAGGTCGGGGTCGACAAGGCCGCGGTGCTCCGGCACGTGGCATCGACCCACGGCCCGGTGGCCTTCGCCGGCGACGGCCTCGCCGATCTGCCGCCAGCGCGGCTCGTGCCGGACCAGCTCCGCTTCGCCCGCGGCGACCTCGCGGTGGCCGCCGCCGCGGAGGGCCTGCCGACCCGCCCCTTCGGCTCCTGGGCCGAGGTGGTGGAGCAGGTGCTCGCGACGTGACCACGAGCCGCATCGCCATCCCCTCCCTGGTGCGCATCAAGCCGGGCGCGCTGGAACGGCTCGGGATCTACCTCACCCGGCCGGGCTGGCGCGCACCCGCGGTGTTCAAGAGCGCTGGCATGGTCCCCGCGATCGCCGGGACGGTGGCGGGTGCCCTCGCCGAGGCACGCATCGAGCCCGTGGTCGACGAGGAGGTCGAGGACGCCTCCATCGAGGCGGCGATGGAGGCCTTCACCGCACTCCCCCCGCGCTGCGACGCGGTCGTCGGGCTCGGCGGCGGCCGGGCGCTCGACGTCGCGAAGTACGTCGCCTTCCTCGCACGCAAGCCCTACGTCGCCGTGCCGACCTCGCTCTCCAACGACGGCTTCTCCAGCCCCGGGGCGAGCCTCACCGTCCGGGGCCGGCGTCGGTCGCTGCCGAGCGCACTGCCCTACGGCGTCGTCGTCGACACGACGGTGTGCGGCCAGGCTCCCCTGCCACTGTGGCACTCGGGCGTCGGCGACCTCGTCGCCAAGATCACCGCCGTGCACGACTGGAAGCTCGCCTTCCACGCCGTGGGCACCCCGGTCAACGACCTCGCGGCGCTGCTCTCGGACGCGACCGTGCACCAGTTCACCGCCAACCCGGTGCGCACCGACGAGGGGGTCCGGCTGCTCGGCACCGCGCTCCTGCTCAACGGCATCGCGATGGAGATGTGCGGGTCCTCGCGTCCGGCCAGTGGCAGCGAGCACCTCGTCAGCCACGCGCTCGATGAGCTCAGCCCCGGGACCCACCTGCACGGCATCCAGGTCGGCGTCGCCACCTACCTGCTCAGCCACCTCCAGGGGCAGGGGACGGAGCGGATCGCCTCGGTCCTCGACCGGACGGGGTTCTGGGACACGGTCCGTGCCACGCCCTTCGATCGCGAGGTGTTCCTCGCGGCGGTGCGTCGGGCGCCGTCCATCAAGCCCGACTTCCACACCGTCCTCGACGAGGTGGACGCACCCACCGAGGTCGCCCGGCTGCTGGACCGGGACGAGCGGCTGGCCGGGTGCATCGTGTGAGCTAGGCGGCCAGCCCCGCCACCGACGGCGCGCCGAGCCGCCGGCTCACCCCTCGAGGACCTCCGCAGCCAGCCGGCGGGCCTCCTCGAGCCGCTCGTCGTCCACGAACAGGCGGGTGCCCCAGTCACCTGCCGACAGCCAGCGGGTCAGCCCGCCGCTGCGCTTGGCCCAGTGCACGATGCCCGCCGCCTCGAGCCGGGCCGCGATGGCTCCGGCCCGCTCGTCCTCGAACTGGCCGAGCTCGACCGTCCGGATCCCGCTCACCAGCCCACCGCGGCACCGTCGCAGCGCGGGTCGGACGTCGCCCGGTAGCCGTGCTCGGTCACCTCGATCAGGTGCGCGTGCCCGGCCCGGTCGTCCCAGGCACCCAGCTGCCGCACCGCGTGCCCGCGGTCGCTGAGCGCCTGCACCAGCCCCGTCGCCGAGCGGCCCTCCAGCGCGACCGACCCGTCCGCGACGTCCACCACGAACCGGGGCGCCGCGACGGCCTCCCCGATCTCGCAACCGCGGTCCACCAGGTGGCGCAGCAGCTGGAGGTGGATCTGCGGCTGCGCGTCGCCGCCCATGGTGCCGAGCACGAGCCACGGTCGCCCGTCCCGCAGCACCAACGACGGGATCAGCGTGTGCAGTGGCCGTCGGCGCGGGCCGATCGCTGCCGGGTCGTCCGGGTCGAGGCTGAAGTGCGCGCCCCGGTCGTGCAGCCCGATGCCGGTGCCGGGCACGACCACCCCGGATCCGAAGCCGACGAAGTTGGACTGGATCAGGCTCACGAGCAGCCCGTCGCGGTCGGCAGCGGCGAGGTAGGCGGTGCCGCCCGGGGCGGGGCGGACGGGTGGCCAGGCGGCGGCGCGGTGTGGGTCGATCGACCGTGCCAGCGTCCTGGCGCGGGCGGGGTCGAGCAGCGCCGCCGGCGCCACGCGCATCGCCTCGGGGTCGGCGAGGTGCTCCTGACGGTCGGCCATGGCGATCCGGACCGCCTCGACCTCGTGGTGGAGGGCGAGGCCGGCGTCGTCGGCGAGCGGCCCGCAGGCGTCCAGGACCTGCAGCGCGGTCAGCGCGGTGAGCCCCTGGGTCGGGGGCGGGAGCTCGAGCACCTCGACGTCGCGGAAACGACCGGTGAGCGGCACCATCCGGTCGACGCGGTGGGCCGCGAGGTCCTCGACGGTCATGGTGGAGCCGCGCGCCTGGAGCGTCGCCGCGATCGCGTCCGCGAGCTGTCCACGGTAGAGGGCGTCGGGTCCCTCCTCGGCGAGCAGATCAAGGGTCGCGGCCAGCTCCGGCTGGAGGAACCACCGGCCGGTGACGAGCCCGCCGTAGGTGGCCGCCCAGTCGGGGTCGCCGAGGTAGCGCTCGCGCGCCCGGGCGACGCGGGCCCCGGCGGCGGCGTCCACCTCGAAGCCCTCGGCGGCGAGCTGCCGGGCAGCGGCGGCGAGCGTGCCGAAGCTCCGGGTGCCCCACCGCTCGAGCAGGTGGAACCAGCCCGCGACCGCCCCCGGCACGGTCACCGGCAGCGCGCCGAACATCGGCATGCCCGCGGTCCCGGCGTGGGCGAGCGTGGGGTCCCCGTGGCCGGCGTCGATCGCGGACCGGACCGCCTCGACGGTCGCGCCGGCAGGTGCCCGCCCGATGCTGCCGACCCCGTGGGCGTGCCCGTCGTGGACGATCGCGAGCAGGTCCCCGCCGACCCCGCAGTAGTACGGGGTGACCACCGCGAGCACGAGGTTGGCCGCCACGGCCGCATCGACCGCGTTGCCCCCGTCGGCGAGCACGCGGTGTCCCGCGGCGCTGGCGAGGTGGTGGGGGCTGACCACGACCCCGTGGGGGAAGGTGCGGGTGATCGGTGGCACCGGTTCGCTCCGGGACGTTCGCAGGCGGGCGCCGCCACCTTAGGAGGCGCCCCTGCCACACGCGCGCGCCCCGAGGATCGCGACGGTCAGGGGCCGGACGGCTCGGGCGCCCAGCCCGAGGGCGGCAACCGCCAGACCCGGCCGCTCGGGCCGGCGACGGGGCCGAGACGCACGCGCCCGCCCGCGATCTCGAGCCCGTCGTGCTCGAGCAGGGGTGCGGCCACCGCGTCGGCAGGCAGCCCCAGCGGCGGCGCGTCCAGCAGCACCTCCTCCGCCGCGTCCCGGGTCAGGGCGACGAGCACCCGCTCGTCGGGGTGGTCCCGCAGGTAGACGAGCACGTCGTCGGCGACGTGCACCCACCGCAGCCCGCCCCGCCGCAGCGCGGGTGAGGCACGACGCACGGCGAGCAGCCGTCGGGTCAGCGCGAGGGTGTCCTTCTCCCACCGGTCGGGACGGTGCCAGGGCATGGGCGCCCGGGTGACCACGTCCGGGGCGCCGGCGCCGCCGCTCGCGTCGGTGGTGCCCGAGGCACCGAGCCCGATCTCGTCGCCGTAGAACAGCGACGGCACGCCCGCGAAGGTCAGCAGCCACACCAGCCCGACGTGGCGCCGGGCGCGATCCCCGGCGACGTAGGCCCACCGGGCCGTGTCGTGCGAGCCGAGCATCGTGAGCGAGTGCAGGACGCTCCGCCAGGGCAGCTGCGCGCGGACCAGGTCCATGACCTGCGCCACGACCCTGCCGGAGGTGGGACGCACCGGCGCCGGCGGTCCGAGCAGACGCACCTCGCGGGCCGGGTCGATGAGCCAGCTCCACACCGGCCGGGTGAAGCCGGTGTAGTCCATCGTGCCGTGCCACCCGTCGGCGCCGAGGTCCGCGGTGGCGTCGTGGCAGTGCTCGGCGAGCAGGTACGCCTCCCCGGCCACCTCGCGGGCGGTCGCGGCGAGCGTGGTCCGCACCAGCGCGTTCAGGTCGTCCGCGCCCTGCCGACCGGCCATGTTCGCCGCGTCGATCCGCCAGCCGTCGAGGTGGAAGGGGGCGCCGAGGTAGCGGGCAGCGACCGAGCCGGGTCCCTCGTACAGGCGCCGGCGCAGCTCCGCGTCCCGGTGGTCGAACTTCGGCAGGGTCGGCACGCCCTGCCAGGCCCGGTACCGGTCCGGGTGCCGGTCGAAGAGGTAGAAGCCGGCCTCGACCGAGCCCGCGTCCGCCTGTGCCGACCGGAACCACTCGTGGCTCGAGCCGGAGTGGTGCAGGGTGAGGTCACCGAGCAGGTGCATGCCGCGCTCGTGCAGGGCGGCCGCGAGCGCCGCGAGGCCCTCGTCCCCCCCGAGGAACGGGTCCACCTCGGCGAAGGAGGAGGCGGCGTAGCGGTGGTTCTGGATCGAGGGGAACACCGGCGTGAGGTAGACGCCATCGACGCCGAGGTCGGTGAGGTGGTCGAGCCGATCGACGATGCCGGGCAGATCACCGCCGTAGAGCTGGTGCATGGACGAGGGCCGGTCGGTGGCCACCGGGTCGTCCCAGGCCGCCGGCTCCGCCCACTCCGGCCAGCGCTCGCTGGCCCCGCCGCGGGCGAAGCGGTCGGGGAAGATCTGGTAGAGCGCGGCGTCGGCCACCCACGCCGGGGGCGGCGCGGAGGCGAGGAGCTGGAAGTCCCAGGTGTCCGGCACGTCGTGCGGCACCACGCCGGCGGCGGTCAGCCACGCCGAGCCCTGAGGTCCGTCGAGCTGGAACCGGTAGCGCTGGGTGGGGTTGACCTGGGGCAGCTCGGCCTCGTAGACGTCGACGGCCGCGCCGCGGTGGACCCGCTCGGCGGCGCGGTAGAGCGGCTCGCCGTCGGCGACGAGCCGCAGGTGCACGGACCGGTACCCGCTGGTGTGGGGCACCTCCACGCGCACGCGCGTGCTCGCTCCGAGCGGCGGTGAGGCCACCGCTCGCTCGACCGGTGTCGCCACGTGGGCCGGCGAGCCGGAGTGGAACGCCGCCGCGGGCCCGTGCTCGGCGCCGTCGATGCCCACCCGGTCAGCCCTTCACGCCGCCGGCGGTCAGGCCGGAGACGATGTAGCGCTGCAGGAACAGGAACAGCGCCAGGGTCGGGATGGACCCGAGCAGCGCGCCGCCCGCGAAGGGCCCCCACTGCTGGCCGTAGTTCTGGTCGATGAAGCGGTACAGCCCGGTCGCCAGCGTCTGGTTCGCGTCGGCCTGACCGAGCAGGATGCTGGCGAGGATGAACTCGTTGAACAGGAAGATGAAGGAGAGCAGCCCGGCCACGACCAGGATCGGCAGCGACAGCGGCAGGATGATCCGGACGAAGATCTGGCCGTGGGTCGCACCGTCCACGAGCGCCGACTCGTCCAGCTCCTTCGGCACGGTGTCGAAGAACCCCTTCATGAGCCAGGTGTTCGCCCCGAGCGCGCCGCCGAGGTAGACGAGGAACAGCCCGAGCTGGGTGCCGTACCCCATGAAGGGGAAGTAGTCCGCGACGTTGACCAGGAACAGGAAGATGGCGACGTTGGCGAGCAGCTGCGGGAACATCTGCACCAGCAGGATCGTGAGCAGCCCCGGCCGCCGGCCCGCGAAGCGCAGCCGGCTGAAGGCGTAGGCCGCCATGGCCGACAGGAACATGTTCGCGATCGCGGCCCCACCGGCGATCTTGAGCGAGTTCCACAGCCACGTCCAGAACAGGGTCTGGTCGAACAGCGACCGGTAGTTCTCCAGGGTGACCTCGCGCGGGACGAGCTGGGCGCCCTGGAGCGTCGCGGTGGGCGAGACCGACGCGAGGACCACGAAGTAGGCCGGCATGAGCGCGAAGGCGACGCCGAGCAGGCCGACGAGGTAGCGCCACCCGATCTCGCGCCACCAGCGGGCGCCCTTGGGGCCGGTGTTGTTGCGGGCGCCGCGGGAGGCGTCGAAGGCCTCGGCGTCGGCACCGGTGGCGAGGGGTTCGATGGCAGCCATCAGTTGATGTCCTCCAGCACCGCGGTGCGCTTGAAGCCGAGATAGCTGAACACCGCCACCAGGAAGAAGATGATGGTGGAGATCGCAGCCGCCAGCCCGAAGTCCTGCCCGCGTCCGCCGGCGAAGGCCAGCCGGTAGCTGAAGCTGATCAGGATGTCGGTGTGGCCAGCCGGGGTGAGCGTGCCCTGGATCGGGGGGCCACCACCGGTGAGCAGGAAGACGGTGTTGAAGTTGTTGAAGTTGAAGGCGAAGGAGGCGATGAGCAGCGGCCCGACCGCGACCAGCAGCAGCGGCAGCGTGATCTGGCGCAGGATCTGCCAGCCGCTGGCGCCGTCCACCCGGGCGGCCTCCTTGACCTCCTCCGGCATGGCCTGCAGCGCGCCGGTGGTGATCAGGAACATGTAGCCGAACCCGAGCCAGAGGTTGACGAGGATCACGGAGAACTTCGGCAGCGCCCCCGCGAAGGCCTGGCTCGACAGCCACGGGATGTCGACCCCGAGGATGCGGTTGATCGGACCGAAGGAGGTGTTCAGCAACCCCTGCCAGATCAACGCGGTCATGAAGGACGGCAGCGCGTAGGGCACGATCAGCAGCGAGCGCGTCGTGCGACGCAGCCTCATGCGCGGGTCGTTGAGCGCGAGCGCCAGCGCGAGCCCGAGCACGAAGGTCGTGAGCACCGACAGGATCGCGAAGGCGAAGGTCCACAGGAAGACCCGCAGGAACGGTCCTCGGATGGCGGGCGAGGTCAGGACCCGTTCGTAGTTCGCGAACCCGATCAGCTCGCGGAAGCCCGGCCGCAGCGTCGAGCCGTCGTCGGCGGTGAAGGTGCCGTTGACCGGCCGGTACACCGTGCCGTCCTCGAGGTCGCGGATGACCCCTTCCTCGGCGTCGTGCTCGAGGCTCTGGACGGCCACGGCCGCGGTGTTGAAGGTCTGGACGCTGATCGCGCCGGCACCCTCCCCGGCGTCGAGCTCGTCGGCGTCACCCGCGTCGAGCGGGACCGTGAAGGCGAGGATCTCCTCCTCACGGTCACCGAGGTCACCGAGCCTGAGCGGCCGGTACTCGCCGACCACGACCCGGTCCGCGCCCTCACCGACGATGTCGTCATCGGTGAGCGGCTCGAGGCCGTCGGCGGTGCCGAGGAAGCGCTCCCCGTCGGGGTCCTCGAGCAGGAGGGCGAGGTCGCCCGCGTCGTTGGAGAGCGGGGTCGAGGCGTAGCGCACGGCGTCGTCGGGGACGGTCACGGAGTTGGCGATGATCTGGTCGATCGCCTGGTCCTCGGCCAGCACGTTCCCGGTGCCGTAGTTGGTGAAGCCGATGTAGGCGGTGTACAGGACGGGGTACACCTGGAAGACGAGGAGCGCGAGCGTGCCCGGGATGAGGAACTTCAGCGGCAACGTGCGCTTGGAGAGGTAGATGACGTCGATCAGCGCGGTCGCGACCACCACGACGATGAGCGGGGTCCACTCCCTGAGCGGGAAGAGCGTGAGCACCGCGTAGAACGCCAGCGCGTTCACGACGCCGAGGAAGAGCAGCTTCACCATCAGCCCGGTGATGCTGCCCGCGCCCACCCGCTCGGCCAGCCGGTCCGCGAAGGCCGTCCGGCCTCCGGTCGATGTCGCCATCTCCCGCTCCCTCCCCGGTCGGCGCCCATCCGGGTCGCCGTCGCCGCTGCTCGCGGCGGGTCCGCATCCTCGCTGGTCATGCCGGTGGGGGCGGCGCCTCAGCGCCGCCCCCACGCGGGTCGAACCTACAGCCCGATCAGCTCACGGATCTGGCTGGCAGCCTGCTCGAACGCCTCCTGCGGGTCCTGACCCGCGGCGATGTTCTCGTAGGCGTCGGTCCACGCGGACCACACCGAACCCATCTCGGGGATGGCCGGCATCGGGCGGCCGGCCTCACCGGCGGCGCCGAAGCCCGCGACGTCCGGGTCGTCGGAGACCTGCTCGAACGCGGCGACCTTCGCCGGCGGACGGCTGCCCGCCTCGTACAGCGCGAGCTGCACCTCGTCGGAGCCCATGAAGTCGAGCACGAAGGTACGGGCGGCGAGGTCGTTCTCCGCGAAGGCGGAGACCATGAAGCCCTGGACGCCGACGAAGGGCGCCGGGGTGCCGCCCTCGACGGTCGGGAAGGGCTCGACGGCGTAGTCCACGTCCGCGAAGTCGCCGAGGGCCCACGGGCCGGTCACGGCGAAGGGCGCGCGACCGTTCGAGAAGGTGTCGATCATGACGTCGTAGGTCACGTCCACGTTCAGGAAGTCCTGCTCGTACAGCTCACCGAAGATCTCGGCGGCCTCCAGACCACCCTCGGAGTCGATCCCGAGGTCGTCGGCCTGGTAGGAGCCGTCCTCGGCCTGGCCGAACACGTAACCACCGGCGCCGGTCACGAGCCAGTAGTTGTGGAAGGGGTCACCGTTGCCGTTCTGCTGCCAGGCGATGGGCAGGTCCGCGTCCCCAGCCTCGACCGCGTCCAGCCCGACCTCGACCATCTCCTCGAGGGTCTCGACGGGCTCCGGGACGAGCTCGGTGTTGCGGATCAGTGCGATGTTCTCGATCGAGTACGGCAGGCCGTAGTTGGTCCCGTCGTAGGCGAAGGCCTGCGTCGCCACGTCGAGGTACTCGTCGGCGGAGTCGCCGAGGTCCAGCGGGGCGACGACACCGTTCTCCACCAGCTCACCGAGCCAGTCGTGGGCGCCGATGAACACGTCCGGCCCCTGACCCGCCGGGCCCTGGACGGACACGTTGTCACGGATCTGGTCGAAGGGGACCTCCTGCACGGCCACGCTGATGCCCTGCTCCTCACCGAACTCCTCGGCGAAGGGCTCGATCACGGGTCGGCGGGTGTCGTCAGCCCAGATGACGAGGTCGGCGTCGGCACGGACCGGCGGCGCGGCCTCCTCCTCCTCGCCCTCCTCGGCGGGCTCCTCAGCCTCCTCCTCGGCCTCCTCCTCGGTCTCTTCCTCGGCCTCCTCCTCGGTCTCGTCCTCGGCGGGCTCCTCAGCCTCCTCCTCGGTCTCCTCCTCGGTGGGCTCGTCCGCGGGCTCCTCCGCGTCCCCACCGCAGGCGGCGAGGACGAGGGCAGCGATCGGGACGATGGCGAACCACTTTCGGTACCGCTTCATCGTTGCTCCTGGGTCGGTAGCCAGCCGCGGGGTCCCTCGCCCCACGGCACGGGTGTTGCAAGGTCATCCAACATGATGCAACAAGTTTCAGGTTCATGTCAAGATGTTCCAGAACTTCTTGCAGTGCCGGGGCTCACGGTCTAGGTTCCGCGGCGTGAAACCCCGTCTGAAGCACGTCGCCGACCACGCCGGTGTGAGCACCGCGACGGTCAGCCGTGTCCTCAACGACAAGCCCGGCGTCGCCGAGACGACCCGTCGGGCCGTCCTGCAGGCCATGGCGCAGCTCGGCTACGAGCACGGCCGCCTGCGGCCGTCGCGACGGTCGGGGCTGGTGGGCCTGATCGTCCCCGAGCTCGACAACCCGGTCTTCCCGCGCTTCGCCCAGGCCATCGAGTCCCGGCTCGCACGCGAGGGGCTCACCACGGTCCTGTGCACGTCGACCCCCTCGGGGATGGGGGAGACCGACTACCTCGACGTCCTCAAGGACCAGGCGGTGACCGGGATCGTGCTCGTCTCCGGCGAGCACGCCGACACCAGCGCCGACCACAGCCGCTACCACGACCTGCGCGCCGAGGGGCTCCCGCTCGTGCTCGTCAACGGCCGCGATGACGACCTACGCGACATCGCCGCGGTCACCGTCGATCACGCCGAGGTGACCCGCCTGGCCGTGGCGCACCTCGCCTCGCTCGGGCACCGCAGGATCGGGCTGGCCCTGGGGCCGACGCGCTACGTCACCGCCGGGCGGCTGCAGCTCGGCTACGTCGACGGCCTGGAGCGGGCACGACTGCCGGTCGACCCCGCCCTGATGACCGACACGATCTACGGCATCGAGGGCGGGCACGCCGCGGGCCTGACCCTGCTCCCACGGGGCGCGACCGCCTTGGTGTGCGCGAGCGACCGGATGGCGCTGGGGGTGATCCGCGCGGTCCGGGAGATCGGCCTGGACGTGCCATCGGAGATCTCGGTCGTCGGCTTCGACGACGCCGGACCGAACGCGTACTTCGACCCGCCTCTCACCAGCGTGCAGCAGCCCTTCGAGCGCATGGCGGACGCGGTCGTGCAGCTGTTGACCGCGCAGATCGCCGATGCCGAGGCCGGGACGCCGGAGCTGACCTTCCGACCCGAGCTCGTCGTCCGCGGCTCCACCGGCCCGGCCTCGCCCGAGCGCGAGGACCCCGCCGTGACCACGACCTCGACGGATCTGACGCCCTCGGCCTAGCCCCGCACCGGGACGTCGCCGTGCTCAGCCGAGCAGGGTCCGGGAGATGATCAACTCCTGGATCTCCGTGGTGCCGCCGCCGATGCCCGCGAGCTTGGCGTCGCGCAGCGAGCGCTCGACGTGGAACTCGTCGACGTACCCCCAGCCGCCGTGGAGCTGGATCGCGTCCAGCGCCGACTCGACCCCTGCCTCGCCGATGTAGGCCTTGGCGATCGCGGCCTCGGTGGCGTGCTCGAGACCCTCGTCCTTCATCCAGGCCGCCTGGCGCTGGAGCAGACGGGCGATCTCCAGCCGGATACGCATCTGCGCGACCTTGTGCTGGATCGCCCCGAAGCGCCCGATGGGCTTGCCGAAGGCCTCACGCTCCTTGGCGTAGCGCACCGACTCCTCGAGGTCGCGCTCCATCGAGCCGATGGCCGAGGCGACCATCACGGTGCGCTCCCAGTCGAAGCACTCGAACCCGACCTTCCACAGCGCGGTGCCGACGTCGCCGAGGATCTGGGACTCGTGCACCTCGACGTCCTGGAGGGACAGCTCCACCGTCGGCGAGGTGCGGTTGCCGAGCTTCTTGAGCTCCTTGGACACCTCGAAGCCGGGCGTGCCCCGCTCGACGAGGAACGCCGTGAAGGCCTGGCCCGCGGGCGCGTCGGGGTCGGTGCGGGCGACGACGGTCACCACCTCGGCGAGCGAGCCGTTGGTGATGAAGGTCTTCGTGCCGTTGAGCACGTAGGTGTCCCCGTGCCGCTCGGCCCGGGTCCTCATCCCGGCGGTGTCGGAGCCGGCCTCGGGCTCGGTGATCGCGAAGGCCCCGAGGGTCTCGCCGGCGGCGAGCTTCGGGAGCCAGCGCTGCTTCTGCTCCTCGGTGCCGTGGAGGGCGATCGGCATCGCGCCGATGGTCAGGTGGGCACCGAGGGAGAGGTTCAGCCCCGCGTCCCGGCCCCCGTAGGCCAGACCCTCCAGCGCGAGCCCGGTGGTCAGCACGTCCGCGCCGGAGCCGCCGTACTCGACCGGGACGGGCAGGCCGGCGAGCCCGAAGGCGGCGACCTGCTTCCACACGTCCCAGTCCCACGTGCCGGCGCGATCGCGCTCGAGGACGCCGGGCTCGACGTGCTCGCGTGCGAAGGCCTTCACCGAGGCCAGGAAGGCCTCCTGCTCCTCGCTCAGACGGAAGTCCACGGCCCGCTCCCTCGTCCCTGGTCGCCTCGTTGCCGGATGCCGGCGCCTCCCACCGGGAGGGCAAGCGTGCCACCTCGGTTATGGAACGGCAAAGCTCGAACCGTTCCAGCGCTGGGGTCGTGGTCCGGCGGCCTCGCTCAGCGGCCCGTGGCCTTGCGGAGCA
>JBKHEJ010000066.1:0-12515 GCA_046540855.1 Nitriliruptoraceae bacterium | reverse complement strand
TCCCACCGGGGTCGACGATCGTGCTGGAGGTCAGCCGCGGCCCGGAGCCCGAGCCCGAGCCGGAGCCAGAGCCGGAGCCGGAACCGGAGCCGGAGCCAGAGCCGGAGCCGGAACCCGACCCGGAGCCCGAACCCGAGCCCGAGCCGGAACCCGACCCGGAGCCGGAGCCGGAACCCGACCCGGAGCCCGAACCGGAGCCGGAGCCCGAGCCTGGACCGGACACCGGCTGGCTCGAGGACCTCCTCGAGCAGATCCGTGACCTGCTCCGGCAGATCGGTGACTGGATCCGGGGCATCGGCGAGCGGATCGGGGGGTTGTTCTCCAGCTGAGCGCCGGGGCCACCCCCGCCTGAGGCCTCAAGGTTGCCGGTCCGTGGCCGACGCTAGGAGCACATGGAGCCTCGGACCTGGACGCTGACGGCCCTGGCCGGGATCGCGGCCGGGTTCGGTTTCCTGCTGTCGGAGAGCGACCTCGTCCGTGAGACCCTCTGGCGCCTCGTGCTCCTCGGCTCGCTCCTCCTCGTCGTGCGGGCCGCGCGCGCGGGCCCGCCGGGACGCCGACACCCCTGGTGGCTGCTCGCGGCCTCGCTCGGGCTGTTCCTGGTGGCCAACGCCCTCGACTACGTCCTGTGGGCGACCCCGGCGCTGTCGGCGTGGTCCGATCCGATCAGCATCGTCGCCTTCCCGCTGGTCGGGGCCGGTGCTCTCGCGCTGAGCCGCGCGAAGGTGCCCGGAGGCGATCGCGAGAGCGCCATCGACGGCGCGATCGTGATGTTCGCGATGGCGTCGGTGCTCAGTGGCACGGCCTACCACCCGGAGTCGCTCGCCGAGGGGACCCTGATCGCGCAGCGGCTCCTGCACACCACCGTGGCGCCGCTGGTGATGTCCGGGGTCACGGCGGCGACCTTACGACTGCTGTTCATCGGCGGCATCCGGCTGCCGGCCGCCTGGATGGTCGTCGGTGCCGCGCTCACGTCCCTGCTCGGCAACATCGCCCGGGCGCTGCTCGTCTCCGCTGGTCTCTACGAGCGTGGCACCCCGAGCGACGTGCTCATCCTGGCCTCCTACCTGCTCATCGGCCTCGCGGCCGCCCACCCAAGCGCCGTGGAGTTGACCACGCCGACCCCCAACCGGTTGCGCCGGTTCACGACCGCCCGCGTGCTCGTGCTCGGTATCGCCCTGCTGGCAGCACCCGTGACCGTGCTCGCCCGAGGCGTGGCGACGCCCTTCGTGCCGACGCTCATCGGCTCGGTGCTCGTGAGCCTGCTGGTGCTGTGGCGCATCAGCCGGCTGGTGTGGGAACGCGAGCGTGCGCGTGGCCTGCTCCAGCGACGTGCCGAGCTCCAGGAGGTCCTCGCCGCGCTCGGCCGTCAGGCCATGGACGGCGCGTCGATCGACTCGCTCACGGCTGCGACCGCCACGCTGGTGGAGCGCCACCTCGGTGCTAGCCGGTGCGAGGTCACCACCGACCCGCCACCGGCTGACGATGCCGTCGCGGTCGTCCCGGTCGCCGCCGACGGTCGGGCGCTGGTCGTCTCCGGTGCTCGGGGGATCACCGAGGTCGAACGCTCCTTCATCGATGCGGTGGCGCACCTGCTCACGCTCGCGGTCGAACGGCAGGTCGTCGAGGAGCGCCTCGAGCTCGCGGCCACCCACGACGTGCTCACGGGGCTCCCGAACCGGCGGCTGCTGCTCGACCGGATCGCCCAGGCGCTCCTGCGTCGGTCCCGGCAGGGCGATCCGGTGTGCGTGCTGTTCGTCGATCTCGACGGGTTCAAGCGCGTGAACGACGACCGGGGACACCAGGTCGGTGACCGGGTCCTCATGGGCGTCGCTGACCGGCTGCGCGCCATCGTCCGCCAGACCGACACCGTCGCGCGGCTCGCCAGCGACGAGTTCGTCCTCGTCTGCGAGGTGCGGGATGCCGAGGGGGCGCAGCAGCTCGCGCAGCGGGTCAGCACGGCGCTGGCCCAGCCGTACCTGGTGGAGGATCGGCCGGTCCGGGTCGGGGTGAGCATCGGGTTCACGCTTCCCGACCGCGACCGCCGCGATCCCGAGCAGGTGCTCATGGAGGCGGACACGGCGATGTACGTCGCCAAGAGCGAGCTCGGTCCCGCCGTCGCCCGGTACGACGAGGCGCTCGCGGCGCGGCACCACCAGCGTCGCGAGGTCGAAGCCGAGCTCGAGCGGGCCATCGCTGAGGACGAGTTCACGCTCGTCTACCAGCCGCTGTGGCGCCTGGAGGACCACGGGGCCATCGGCGCCGAGGCGCTGGTGCGCTGGGACCACCCGGTGCGCGGGCGGCTCGGCCCCGACACCTTCCTCCCCGTCGCCGAGCAGAGCGAGCTGATGCTGCCGCTGGGCGACCGCATCCTCGTCCAGGCCTGCACCCAGCTCGCGATCTGGCAGCGGGAGCTGCCGCCGCACCAGCACTGGACCCTGTACGTCAACCTCGCCAGCCGGCAGCTGCTCGCCCCGAACCTGGTCGACCGGGTCGCCGAACTGCTCGAGGAGCACGGTCTGCGCCCGGACCGGCTCGGCTTCGAGATCTCCGAGCGGGCGGTCGTCGACGACCGCGTCATGGCGACCGCCGCCGGGCTGTCGGCGCTCGGGACCCGCCTGGCCTGGGACGACTTCGGGACCGGCTACTCCTCGATCTCGCACCTGAGGGGGTGGCCGCTCGACGTCCTGAAGCTGGACGGGTCGCTCATCCTCGGCGCGGTGGACCGGGCTGAGGACGCAGGCATCGTCCGCGCCATGTGCTCGGTGGCGCACGAGCTCGGCGTCGAGGTGCTGGCCGAGCACGTCGCGTCCGTCGACGAGCTCACGACCGCCCAGCAGCTCGGCTGCGACCTGGCCCAGGGCTTCCACCTCGGTCGTCCGGTCCCGGCCGAGGAGCTGTGGGTCCCGCGCGCGCCGGTGGCGGCGGTCGAGCTCACCCCATCCGTGGGGGCGACGCTGCAGGAGCGCCGCCGGGCAGCGCCCCGCACCGGGCGCTGGAGCTGACGGGCACCGACCGGGTCCGGCTCACTCCCCCTGCCCGAGCGAGTAGGCCCGCTCGCCGTCGATCGTGTAGAGGTGCTCGGTCTTGATGACCTCGAGACCGGCGTCGTCGACGGCGCCCAGCAGCGCCAGCACGTCGCGGAAGCTGAGCCCGGCCCCGTCGCGCGCCACGAAGCGGCAGCGCCAGTGGTCGGTCCGGAAGGTCTCCGGGAGCCCGCCGGGGTAGACCTTCACGCCCCGGTTGGTGATCATCTTCAGCGCGAGCGAGGTGGGCTCGCTGGCCGCTTCGAGCCGGGCGCCGAGGTCGTCGGCGGAGCGGTCCGCGCCGTCGTCCCAGTCCAGGAAGACGTCCACGCCGTCGAGCCGCTTGGCGGCACGCGCGACCTCGCGGTGCGCCACCTCGATGTGAGGGGCGTCCCCGTACCGGACCGCCTTGAGCTGCCGGGGCTCCTCGCCGAGGCGGGCGATGACGGCCTCGGCGAAGGCCTGGGTGCCGACCTCGGTCTGGCTGAGCCCCTCGCGGTACAGGTCGGCGGTGTGGACGCCGCTCTCGAGCGTGGCGAGCCAGGCGTTCTTGATGCGCTGGGCGGCCTCGGCCTGGCCGACGTGCACGAGCAGCTGGGTCGCAGCGACGAGCAGCCCGGAGGGGTTGGCGATGCCACGCCCGGCGATGTCGGGGGCTGAGCCGTGCACCGCCTCGAACATCGCGATGTCGCTGCCGATGTTCGCCGAGCCGGCGAACCCGACCGATCCCGCGATCTGGCCGGCGATGTCGGAGATGATGTCGCCGTAGAGGTTGAGGGTCACGATGACGTCGAAGCGCTCCGGCTGGGCCGCGATCCGGGCCGCCCCGATGTCGATGATCTGGTGCTCGGCCTCGATGTCGGGGTACTCGGCCGCGACCTCGTCGAAGACCCGGTGGAACAGGCCATCGGTGTGCTTCATGATGTTGTCCTTCGACATGCACGTCACGCGCCGTCTGCCGTAGGCGCGCGCGTACTCGAAGGCGTAGCGGATGATGCGCTCGGATCCGGGCCGGGTCACGAGCTTCAGCACCTGGGTGACCTCGGGGGTCTGCTGGTGCTCGATACCCGCGTAGAGGTCCTCCTCGTTCTCCCGGATGATGACGACGTCCATGCCCGGGTGCGGCGAGGAGACGAAGGGTGCGTAGGCCTTCGTCGGCCGGACGTTGGCGAACAGTCCCAGGGTCTTGCGGATGGTGACGTTCAGGCTCTTGTAGCCCCCGCCCTGAGGGGTCGTGATCGGGCCCTTCAGGAGCACCCGGTTGCGCCGGATGGTGTCCCAGGTGGCGGGGGCGATGCCGGAGGTGTGGCCCTGCAGGTAGACCGACTCGCCGAGCTCGATCTCCTCGAGCTCGAGCGCCGCGCCGCCGGCCTGAAGGACGCGCAGGGTGGCGTCCATGATCTCCGGTCCGATGCCGTCGCCGCGGGCGACGCTGATGGTGGTGCGGTCGGTGGTCACGGGAGCTCCTCGGGACGGGCGCAGAAGAAAGGCAACACGATACAGGAAAAGCGCTACATCTATAGCGTCGGCTCGGTCGCCATGCTGCCAGCCCGGGCGGGTCGCGTGCACCTTCGGCACACCATCGGGCACACCACCCGCGCCGCCCGGCAGCCCGGGCGGCGCGAGGAGCGGTGCGTCATCCTCGCTCGGTGCGTTCGGTGAGGTCGTCGTCCTGGTACTCCGGCTCCACGTCGAGCAGGCCGCGCAGCTCCTCGGCCCAGGCGCGGGACCGGGGAGGACCGCTGGTGCGCTCAGCATCCTCGTAGGAGGTGAAGTCCACCTCGATGATCCACCGTCCGGGGTGGCCCTGGTCCTCGAGGAGGCGGACCCCCTGGTACCCGGGCGCGACCTCGAGCTGCTCGGTGTGCCAGTCGGCCAGCAGCGTGCGGAGCCGGTCGGGGTCCTGGCTGGTGACGGTCATCGTCTCGGTGAAAGGCATGGTGGCTCCTGCGTTCGTCGGCGCCTGGATGTCGACCGTGCGAACCGGCCTGGTCCCTGTCAAGGCCCCATCGGTCGGGGTGCGGTCGGTCCAGGCGGCTCGCGCCGGCCGCGGGTGGCCAGCCAGAGGAGCGAGCCGACCACCAGCAGCGCGAGCCCGCCCACGACCGCCACCAGCGGCAGGGTGAACGCGAGCGCGACGCACAGCACCACTCCGAGCCCGGCGAGCCCGCGCGGCCAGCGCCGCTCGTCCGCGTCCAGCCGCCAGGCCGAGGCGTTGGCGAGCGCGTAGTAGGTCAGCACCGCGAAGGAGGAGAACCCGATCGCGCCACGCAGATCGGCGACGAGCAGGATGCCGCTGACCACGACCGCGACCGCCACCTCGGCGCGGTAGGGGCTGCGGTAGCGGGGGTGCACCGCGTCGAGCACCCCCGGCAGCTCGCGCCGGCGTGCCATGGCGAGCGAGGTCCGGCTGATGCCGGCGAGCAGCGACAGCAGCACCCCACCGGCGGCGATGGCGGCGCCGATGCGGACCACCGGGGCGAGCCCGGCCCAGCCGCCCGCGACGACGGCGTCGGCGAGCGGCGCGGTCGAGGCGGCGAGCGTCTCCGGCCCGAGGGCGAGAAGCAGCGCGGTGAGCACGAGCGCGTACACGGCGACGACGATCCCGAGCGCGATGGGGATCGCCCGCGGGATCGTGGTCTCTGGGTCCACGACCTCCTCCCCGAGGGTGGCCAGCCGGGCGTACCCGGCGAAGGCGAAGAACAGCAGCGCGGCCGCCTGGACCACGCCGTAGGGCCCCGCCGGCAGGGCCAGATCGAGGTTCGCGAGGCGCGCCGAGTCGCCGAGCAACGAGGCGGCCACGACCACGCTGAGGGTGGCGAGCACCAGGGCGAGGAGCACCCGGGTCAGCCGGACGGTGCGGGTGACCCCGCGGTAGTTCACGGCGGCCATGGCCACGACCGCCCCGATCGCGATCGGCCGCGCGAGGTCCTCGCTGAGGTAGGCGCCGAAGGTCAGCGCCATCGCCGCCAGGCTCGCGGTCTTGCCGACCACGAAGCTCCAGCCGGCCAGGAAGCCCCAGTACGCCCCGAGCCGCCGCCGGGCGTAGACGTAGGTCCCCCCGGACTCGGGGTAGAGCGCCGCGAGCTGCGCGGAGGAGGTCGCGTTCGCGTAGGCCACCAGCGCCGCGATGGCCAGGCTCACCAGCAGCCAGCTGCCCGCTGCCTCGGCGGCCGGGCCCGGAGCCGCGAACACCCCGGCACCGATCATCGCGCCGAGGCCGATCACCACCGCGTCGGTGGTGGTCAGGCGGCGGGCCAGCTCGTCGGAGGAGGAGGTCATGTACCGGTCCGATCCCGCTGCTGGCGCGGCCCGGGGAGCGGCTCCGGTCGGCCCACCACGGGCACGGCACGCTCCCTCGGTGGCTCGACGTCCCAGCGCGGTGAGGGCTCCTCGGGGCAGGTGTCGGGGGCGTCCCGGCCGGCGGCCCGGTCGTTCAGCCACGCGACGACCTGGCCGGCCGCC
Source organism: Nitriliruptoraceae bacterium (assembly GCA_046540855.1). Lineage (GTDB taxonomy): Bacteria > Actinomycetota > Nitriliruptoria > Nitriliruptorales > Nitriliruptoraceae > T1Sed10-7. The sequence continues at coordinate 6,024 of JBKHEJ010000066.1, read as the reverse complement.
AGCTCGTCGACGTCGAGGTGGCCGGCGCCGGGGACCTCGACGAACTGAAGGTGCTGCCGGGAGCTGCACAGGCGGGCGGCGAAGCCTCGCTGGATGTCGGGGCGGATGAGGGAGTCGCGCTCGCCCTGGACCAGCAGCAGCGGCGCCCCGAAGCGCTCCCCGCCGGGGGTGTTCTCGGCGATCCGCGTCGCCCACGGCTCGGTGCTCCAGATCGGACCGAGGAGGAAGCCGAGCTTGAGCAGCTCCGCCTGGACCAGCAGGCCCATGATCTCCGGGACCGAGACCAGACAGCTGGAGGCGATGCGGTCCATCAGCACCTCGACCGCGGGATCGACGATGGTGTCCGCGTCGATGTCGTCGAAGACGCGGTCCCAGGCGGTCACGGCGTAGGCCGCCAGCAGGTTGCCCAGGACGGTCCCGTCGTTCGCCTCGATGAAGGCGGCGAGCTCGGAGGCCGGCGCGAGCGCTGCGACCCCGAGCAGCTCGAGATCCGGGGCGTCCCGGGCGGCACGCTGGCCGGTGAACAACGCGGCGTGCCCACCCTGGGAGTGGCCGGCGACCGCGAAACGGGTGGAGGCCTGACCGTCCGCGAGCTCGATGGCGGCCCGCACGACATCCAGCGTGGTGCGCGCGGTGACCTCGCCGACGAGGTAGGGGTGGTCGCCCTCGGCCCCGAGCCCCAGGTAGTCGGGAGCGGCCACGATCCAGCCGGAAGCGACCAGTTCCTCGACACCCCACATCGTGCTGGCGTAGGCGCTCCCGAGCAGCGACGGCGCGCAGGACCGCGCGATCCCCATCGTGCCGTGGGTGTGGGCGAGGATCGGTCGCCCCTCCGGCGGGACGTCCGGATCGTCCGGGATGACCACGAGGCCGCTCGCCACGGCCGGGGCCCCCTGGAGGGCCTCGCTGCGGTAGAGGACCCGGTAGGTGGTGGCGCCGGCGACGAAGGGCTCGACGACCTCCGCCCGCAGCAGCAGCGAGGTCGTGGTCGCGAGGTCCACCGGGGCAGCGTAGAACCCGCCCGGGTCGGTGCCCGCGGTCCGGCCGAGCAGGACGGCACTGACCGCGGTCAGCACGCTCACGAGCAGCATCGCGACGCTGCCGACCACCCTGAGCCGCGGCGACCAGCGCCGGGTGAGGTGGTCCTCCACCTCGCCGCTCGAGCGCAGCCGGTGCACCCCGTCGACGATGGCCTGCGTGCCGAGCAGCACGAGCCACAGGGAGATGGCGATGCCCAGCGTGAACGGGGAGATCCGCGGCCACAGCAGCACGCCGGAGCCGATGGCGACCTGGGAGACCCCGCTCGAGGCCGCCGCGAACCGCACGTCCGCGGTGCGCGGCAGGCGGACGGCGACGGCCAGCTCGAGCACGCCGGTCCCGAGCAGCGCGGTGCCGAGCAGGCCGGCGATCACCGCGGTGCTCGGCTCGGGCCACAGCACGGTCAGCAGCGCGCAGCCGAGCAGGAGCGTCCCCGCGACCACCCTCAGGGTCCGCACGCGCCGAGCGAGCAGCAGCAGCCCGACCGCGGCGAGGAGGAACGCCGTGGCGAGCCAGGGCACCAGCGTCGGGGGCGTCCCGGCCGGCTCCAGCAGCGGGAGGAGCGCGAGCCCGAGGAGGGCCACGCCGACCAGGACCGTGGCGCGAGCACGGAGCTGTGTGGGCCGCTCCGCGCGCATACGCCCTCCACGAACACGGCGGCTTCGGCCGCGGATGCTACTGCGCCGTGCGGCCTCGGTACCTCAGCGCCTCGACGGGAGGGCCGGTCGGCCATCACCCTGAGCGGCGGACGACCGCGCAGGGTCGGTACGGTAGGGGCCGGGCCATCCGTGCACACCGGTCGCACCGGATGACCGTCGGCCGCCCAGGGGAGGAGCCACCGTGTCCACGCACCGTGTCGCGCTGGGTTCGCTGGACCTGGGGGAGCTGCTCGTCGTCATCCGCAGCGCCGAACCGGTCGGTGACGTCAGCATCATCACCTCCACGAGCGAGGAGGCGGCGGTCCTCGACCGCTTCGTAGCGAGCGCCGGGACCCGGACGGTGCTGCTCGACGACCGTCTGACCGGCGAGCTGTCGGTCCTGGTGCCCGCCGTCGAGGGGGTCTCGGCCGGCGTCCCGCCGGTCCTCGTCCTCCACGGCGACGTCGGCTCCAGCGCGACCCTGCGGCAGGTCCTCGGCGAGCTGCCGGGCCTGCTGCGGTGCGCGGTCGTGGTCTCCTACGCCCACGCGGCCTGGGCACGGTCGCTGACCCTGTCGGTGCTGCGACGCAGCTCCGTGCTGCCCGTCGAGGAACTGCGGGGTCGGACCGAGCTGCACCCGGGGGTCGTCTACCTCGCCCCGCCGCTGGGGCAGGCGGTGGCCCTGGACGTCCAGGCCGGTGCGCTCGTCGCCCAGGAGGCCCCCGGCGAGCCGAAGCTCCGGGTCGCCGCCGATCGGCTCCTGCGCTCCGCGGCGGGGGTCGTCCCCACGACGGTGCTGCTGCTGGACGGCATCGCGCAGCCACCCATCGACGGGCTGCGTGCCGTGCGGGTCGCCGGCGGACGGATCGTCGCTGGCGTCCACGCCGAGCGCGCTGCCGCTATCCGGCAGGCCATCGAGGCCGGGCTCCTCGACGCGGCACCCACCCCCGCCGCGGTCCGTGAGGTGGTGGAGCGGGTGGTCGGTGACGATCTGGCGATCGTGACCGATGAGCTCGGGTCCACGCCGGCCGGCGGGGATCGGCCGAGCTGACCGGCACCACGATGAACACCGCCGCAGGGCACGAGGCCGTGACCCCGCTCCCGGACTACGCCAGCGTGGGCGTGGTGTGCGCCCACCCGGACGACGAGTCCTTCGGGCTCGGTGCGGTGATCGCGGCCCTGGTGGATCGCGGCGCCCGCGTGGTGCTCGTCAGCCTCACCCGCGGAGAGGCCTCCACCCTGGGAGCCGGGACGGACCTGGCGGAGCGGCGGGCGGCGGAGCTGCGTGCCGCAGCCGCCGAGCTGGGCATCGCCGAGGTCCGTCTCGCCTCGCACCCGGACGGGCACCTCGCCGAGGAGGCCCTCGAGGACCTGGTCGGGGAGGTGGTCGACCTCCTCGGCGAGGTCGAGGTGCTGCTGACCTTCGACCACGGCGGGGTGAGCGGGCACCCGGACCATCAGCGCGCGACCGACGTGTGCCTCCTGGCCGGTGTGCGCCTCGGCGTTCCGGTGCTCGGGTGGACGGTGCCGACCCCCGTGGCCGACCAGCTGCGCGAGGACTTCGCCGCGCCCTTCGTCGGCCGGGGTCCTGACCAGGTCCACCACCGCATCCAGGTCGACCGCTCCCGGCAGCGGGCGGCCATGGCCTGCCACGCCAGCCAGCAGAACCCGGTGCCGTACCGCCGTCTGGAGCTGCTCGGCAGCGTGGAGTACCTGCGCGTGCTCCACGCGCCGGACCGCGGGTGACGCTGCTTGCGGGCCGGCCGGGTGAGCAGCGCGGCTACGGTGCCGGCATGGACACCGACGACCACCAGCCACCCCCGCCGCCACCCTCCCCGCACGAGGCCGTCCGGGGTGGTCGGTCGATGCGCGAGCGCATGCTGGCGGGCGAGCTCTACCTCGCCGACGACCCGGAGATCCAGGCGGCGAGCGCGGCGGCGGTGGCGCTCATGACCGCCTACAACGCCACCGGCGCCGGGGCCGAGGAGGACGCGCGGCGCCGGGCCCTGCTCGAGGAGCTCCTGGGGGCCATCGGGGAGGACACCGTCCTGCGCCCGCCGCTGTTCGTCGACTACGGGACCCAGCTGCGGATCGGCGCACGCTGCTTCGCGAACTACGGGCTGGTCGCGCTGGACGTCGCACCGATCACCATCGGCGACGACGTCCAGTTCGGGCCGAACGTCCAGTTGCTCACACCGACCCACCCGATCGACCCCGAGCTGCGGCGCGAGAAGTGGGAGGCGGGCGCGCCGATCCGGATCGCGGACAACGTGTGGATCGGTGGCGGCGCGATCGTGCTCGCCGGGGTGACGATCGGTCGGAACACCGTCGTCGGCGCCGGTGCGGTCGTGACGCGCGACCTGCCGGCCGACGTCGTCGCGGTGGGCAACCCGGCGCGCGTCCTGCGGACGATCGGGGAGCCGCGCACGCCCCCCGGCTAGCTCTGTCGGAGGTCGCGGCGTGCCAGCAGGGGGAACGCCGCACCGATCAGCACCACCGCCAGCGCCAGCAGCACCGCCGCGTGCCCTCAGGGCAGGCCGTTGAGCAGCGGCTCGCTGGAGCGGTAGTAGTAGTAGGGGGAGAGCCGCCCGAGGTCGGCGAGTTCGGCGTCGATGTTCGCGAAGGCTTCGAGCACGGAGGTGGTCCCGGCCGCGGCAGCGGTGCCGGCGACCGCGATCCGGACCCGGCCCGTGGCAGCACCCAGCAGCAGCGCCAGCCCGCTGAAGACGAGCCCGAGCAGGACCAGCATCACGGCGGTGGCGGCGATGTTCGGGATGCTCATCCCGAGGCCACCGAGCAGGGAGCCCCCGGCGATCCCGGCGAAGGTCGCCCCCCCCACGATCGCCACGCAGGCGACCATGACCGCGGTCTTCTCCGCCAGCACCCGCGTGCGGGCTACAGCAGGTCGATCCACCGGTGGCCTACACGGAACCTCTCTCAGGAGAGGTTCCGTGCACGTGGCCGCCGCCGACCCGTGGGCCGGTTGCACGGAACGACTCTCAGGAGAGGTTCCGTGCGCGGCTCCGCGAGCCGCTCATCTGCAAGCCCTCGCGCGGCAGCGCCGGGACGGCCGACGGCGTCGCGCCGCTCAAGCTCGGGTGCCTGTGATGCCGTGGAGCACGCCGAGTAGATCGCGCAGGTGTTGAGCGGCATCGGCTTCTGGGGCGAACTCCCAGCGTCCGCTCCCGTGTGGATCGCTCGCTCTGATGACGACGACGAGGGCTTCGCGATCGCAGGCTGGATGGAAGACCACGTCCACCGCTTCGACGGTAGGGATGGTCACCCAGGCATCATCTTCAGCGGGGACCGCGTCGCCTGCGGCGAGACCCGCCAGGCGCATCAGTAGGTTCTGCACCTCGTCCGCGGTTGCGTCCTCGACGCGCACGACGGCCGTCGTTCCGCCGTGACGAGCTACGACGACGACCTGCTCGGGTTCTCCGCGGCTGCGGTGTACCGCTAGTTCACGGCCTGCGAGCGTGGTCAGTACCGTTGCCCACGTCACTGGAGCGCCTCCTGAGGTGATCCGACCATCACGCCCTCCCAGCCGACGCGGTGTCGGACCCGCATCGGCTCTGCGAGCCCCGTCGTAGCAGGGTGATGGAGCCGACCACGACTCCGTCGAGGAACGACGATACGGGGAGGGTGACGCCACATGGCGTGAGCAGTGCTGACCACAGGTCGCCCGGAGCGTTCGCGATGTCCCGCGGGGACGGAGCGGAGTGGGCGGATACGGAGTGGAAGCGGACGGACGGGATCGATGGAATGGAATGGATGGGCGGACAGGTCCGGCCATAACTCCAGTCCGGGCGAGTTGGCCACCCTGGACAGCCTTCTGCGGGTAGAGCCGCGAAACGGCCGTTCACGCCGGCAAGCTCCGGTTCTCACACTCCCGAGTGGGCGTCGGGCTCGTCCCGATCGACGGTCCATGTGGGAAACCGTCTCTATAGGGGCGCTTCGTCCGAGTCTTGCGTTGTGAGGACGATACGGCGCCGTGGCGGTTGGTGGGGGCGGTCCGCTGGCGAAGCGGGTTCTCTCACCGTTTGGTCGTCACGGGCTCGCCCCAGTCAGTTTGCTCGCCGATGTATGACGGTCGCTGCCGTCAGCGGCCAGACCCGCACAACGGCGTCGTCGCCGGCGACCGTTTCCGGGAACGCAAGCTGCAGGCCCAGGTCAGTGCGTGAGGGCGTTCCTTCGGGCCGAGGACCGCATGCCCGACCCCGCTCGATAGTCCCCGTTGCGAGTGCTTCCAAGGCAACTCCAACCGCTCGAAGTGAACCGCGGCGGGTTTGGTAGAGGGCACGATGGTTGTCAAGGAGGACCATCATGCCTGCACCGAGGAAGTACCCCG
>JBKHEJ010000065.1:0-12901 GCA_046540855.1 Nitriliruptoraceae bacterium | reverse complement strand
CGGGGTGACCAGGCGCGGACCCGGACCCACGGCAGCCCGGACCGCGGTCAGGTCGCGCGGGGCGCACACCAGGCCGGGGGCGCCGGCATCGACCGCGAGCCGTGCCAGCCGTGGGACCTGCGCGGCCGCCGGCTCCTGCCCGAGCGCGGCGAGCTCGGCATCCGAGGTCGAGGTCAGCACCGTCACGGCCAGCACCTCGGCCGCAGCACCGAGCCCGCGCACGGCCGCAGCGATCATGGCGGGGCCCCCGCCGGCGTGCACCGTCACGAGCCGGGCGCCGAGGTCGGCGAGACGTGCTGCCGACCGCTCCACGGTGGTGGGGATGTCGTGCAGCTTGACGTCGAGGAAGAGCGGGCCGTAGGGCGCGAGCGCGGTGACCGCCCGCGGTCCGTGCGCGGCGAACAGCTCGAGCCCCACCTTGAACCAGCCGACCTCACCGACGAGCGCGGCGGCGAGCTGCTCCGCCTCGCCGAGCTCCGGGACGTCGAGCGCCACGATCACGCGCTCGTGGGGGCGGGGAGCGGACGGCGGGGGCGTGGACGCGGGCGTGGACACGGTGCCTCCGTGGTCGGCCGGTGTGGGATCAGCGCGGCAGGGTGGCACCGATGAGCGTGCGCACGTCGGTGATGCCGCGCTCGGCGCACCAGCGCTCGAGCTCGGCCACCAGCCGCGGGGCGATGAAGGGGTCGACGAAGGTCGAGGTCCCCACCGCGACCGCGCTGGCGCCGGCCCGCAGGAACTGCACGACGTCGGTGACGGTGCGGACGCCGCCGCAGCCGAGGATCGGCACCTCAGGCAGGGCCGCGTGGACCTGGTGGACGTTGCGCACCGCCACGGGCCGGATCGCCGGCCCGGACAGCCCGCCGTAGGTGTTGGCGAGCTCCGGGTGCCCGGTGTCGGGGTCGATCGCCATCCCGAGCAGGGTGTTGATGAGCGTGAGACCGTCCGCTCCGGCGGCGACCACGGCGCGGGCGACCGCCACGATGTCGGTGACGTCGGAGGTGAGCTTGGCGAGCACCGGCAGCCGGACCTCACGCCTGACGGCGCGCACCACCTCGGCGCTGTCGGGTGGCGAGCAGGCGAACACGAGCCCGCGGTCCTCGACGTTGGGGCAGGACAGGTTGACCTCGAGGCCGACGATGGTGTCCCCGCCCGCGAGCGCGAGCTCCCGGGCGACGTGCCGGAACTCCTCGACCGTGCTGCCCGCCACCGAGGCGATGACGCGGGCGCCGCGCGCGGTGAGCCAGGGCAGGTCGGACGCGATCCAGGCCTCCACCCCGGGGTTCTGCAGGCCGATCGCGTTCAGCATGCCCGAGGGGGTCTCGGCCATCCGGGGGGTGGGCAGCCCCTGGCGGGGCTGTGCGGTGATGGACTTGACCACGACCGCGCCGAGGTCGGCGACGTCGTGGAACCGGTCGATCTCCGCACCGGAGCCGAAGCAGCCCGAGGCCGAGGTGATCGGGTTCGGCAGCGCGATACCGGCGAGGTCGGTGGCGAGGCGGACGGGGGTGCTCATGCCGGCCCTGACCGCTCGTCGTCGGCCGCACCGCCCGGCACGGCGTCATCGACGGGGCTGCTGGGCGGATCATCGTCGGCCGCATCGAGCGGGGCGTCGGCCCCACCCGGGATCCCCCAGGCGTCCCAGTCGATGCGGGCGCCGTTGAAGACGGGGCCATCCAGGCACGCCCGACGGTTGCGGACCTGCCCGTCCCGCCCCCGCACCGGGACCACGCAGGTGAAGCACACGCCGAGCCCGCACCCCATGCGCTCCTCGACGGCGACCTGCACCGGTACCCCGAGCTCGCGGCACCGCTCGGAGACCGCCCGCAGCATCGGGTTCGGGCCGCAGGCGTACACCACCCCGGCTGCGGCGGTCCCGATCACCTCGTCCAGGACGTCGGTGACCTGCCCCGCGGTCCCGTAGGAGCCGTCGTCGGTGGTGAAGACCACGCTCGCGGACAGGCGCTTGGCCTCGATCGTGCCGAGGATCCGGTCGGCGGTGGCCGCCCCGTTGATCATGTCGACCCGCAGGCCCTTGCGCAGCAGCGCCTCGGCGAGGAACAGCAGCGGCGCGATGCCGTACCCGCCGCCCACGAGCACGCAGTTCGCCTTGCGCTGCGGCAGCGGGAAGGCGGTCCCGAGCGGGCCGATGACGTCGACCACGTCGTGGACCTGCAACGTCGTCAGCCACTGCGTCCCCGGGCCGTGCGCGTCGAAGACGACGTCCACGGTGCCGGCCGAGGCGCCCTGGCGGCTCACCCGGGCGATCGAGAAGGGCCGGCGCAGCAGGGTGTGGGGCCCACCGACGGCCAGCTCGACGAACTGGCCCGGGGCGGCCCGCTCGGCGATGTCCCGCGCCGCGAGCGACAGCAGCCAGTACGCGCCCTCGCGACGGCGGACGATGACCTCGCAGGTGGCGCGGACCGGACCCTCGTCGCGGCCCTCCACCACCCCGCCCTTCAGGCGGCTCACGCCGCGCCGCCTGCGGCATCGGCCGCCTCGGCCTGGGCGAGCAGCTCCGCCTGGTACTCCTGCAGGCAGCGCACCCCCAGCGGACCGCGCTTCAGCGCCTCGATGCCGTGCACGGCGGCGAGGATGCCGGCGAGGGTGGTGATGACCGGCACCCCGTTGGTCACCGCGGCCTGGCGGATCTCGTAGCCGTCGCCGCGGGTGCCCGATCCGAAGGGCGTGTTGAGCACGAGCTGGATCGTGCCGTCCTCGATGCTGCGCAGGATCTCCTGGTGGCCCTGGGAGACCTTGCCGACGACCTCCACCTCGACGCCCGCGCGGCTGAGCACCGCCGCGGTGCCGGCGGTCGCCACGATCCGGAAGCCGAGGTCGACCAGCCGCAGCACGGGGAAGACGACCGAGCGCTTGTCGCGGTTGGAGACCGACACGAACACCCGTCCGTCCACGGGCAGCACCATCGAGCCGGTCCCCGACTGGGACTTCGCGAACGCGGCCCCGAAGTCCCGGTCGATGCCCATGACCTCGCCGGTGGAGCGCATCTCCGGCCCGAGGATCGCGTCGACCTCGGGGAACCGGTCGAAGGGCAGGACCGCCTCCTTCACCGCGACGTGCTGCGGCCGGGGACCCTGGACCGCGTCGCGGGCAGGCACGAGCCCCTCGGCCCGCAGCTGCGCGAGGGTGCGGCCGGCCATCACCAGCGCCGCGACCTTCGCGAGCGGCACGCCCGTGGCCTTGGAGGTGAAGGGCACCGTCCGCGACGCGCGCGGGTTCGCCTCGATGCAGTACAGCACGTCGTCCTTGTAGGCGAACTGGACGTTGAGCAGCCCCCGGACCCCGAGCCCCTGGGCGATGCCCTCGGTCACCCGTCGGATGTGCTCCTCCTGGGCCGGCCCCAGGGTCAGGGGCGGCAGGGTGCAGGCGGAGTCCCCGGAGTGGACCCCGGCCTCCTCGATGTGCTCGAGGACCCCGCCCACGAACAGCTCGGTCCCGTCGTACACCGCGTCGACGTCCACCTCGATGGCACCCTCGAGGAAGCGGTCGACGAGGATCGGCTGGTCCGGAGCCGCCGCCACCGCGTCGGTGAGGTAGCGCTGCAGGGCCGCGTCGTCGTCGACGATCTGCATCGCCCGACCCCCGAGCACGTAGGAGGGCCGCACGAGGACGGGGTAGCCGATCCGCTCCGCCACCTCGCGGGCCTCGTCGAAGGAGCGGGCGATCCCTCCGGGCGGCATCGGCACGCCGAGCTCGGCCATGAGCGCCCCGAAGCGGCCACGGTCCTCGGCCGCGTCGATCGCGTCCGGGGACGTCCCCCAGATCGGGACGCCGTTCGCCTCGAGCTCCCGGGCGAGCTTGAGCGGGGTCTGCCCACCGAACTGCACGAGCACCCCCGAGGGTCGCTCACGCGCGCAGACCTCGAGCACGTCCTCGGCGGTGAGCGGCTCGAAGTACAGCCGGTCCGCGGTGTCGTAGTCGGTGGAGACCGTCTCCGGGTTGCAGTTGACCATCACGGTCTCGTACCCGGCGTCCTTGAGGGCGAGCACCGCGTGGACGCAGCAGTAGTCGAACTCCACGCCCTGCCCGATGCGGTTCGGGCCGGAGCCGAGCACGATCACCCGGTCACGGCTCGCGTCAGCGACCTCGTCCTCCTCCTCGTAGGTCGAGTAGTGGTAGGGCGTGAAGGCCTCGAACTCCGCCGCGCAGGTGTCCACGGTCTTGAACACCGGGCCGATGCCCGCCGCGCGCCGCCGGGCGCGTACCGCCTGCTCGGAGGTCTGCAGGAGCGCCGCGATGTGCGCGTCGGCGAACCCCTCGCGTTTGGCGTCGTGGAGGACCTCGTCGGGCAGCGCGGCCAGGTGCTCGAAGCTGCGCAGCTGCCGCCGGCGCTCCACGAGCTGCAGGAACTGGTCCACGAACCACGGGTCGAACCCCGACAGCTCGCTGATCCGCTCCACCGACCAGCCCCGCGTGAGCGCCTCGTCGAGCGCCTCGAGCCGGCGCGCGGTCGGCCGGCGCAGGAGCCCCTCGAGCACCTCGTCGTCCACCTCGAGGGGTGCGCCGGCACCGAAGCCGGTGCGGCCGTCCTCGAGGCTGCGCAGGGCCTTGTTGACCGCCTCCTTGAAGGTGCGGCCCATCGCCATGACCTCCCCCACCGACTTCATGCGGGTCGTGAGGGTGTCGTCGGTGCCCGCGAACTTCTCGAAGGTGAAGCGCGGCACCTTGACCACCACGTAGTCGATGGTCGGCTCGAAGGCGGCCTTGGTCTCGCGGGTGATGTCGTTGGCGATCTCGTCCAGGGTGTAGCCGATGGCCAGCCGCGCGGCGATCTTCGCGATCGGGAAGCCGGTGGCCTTGGAGGCCAGGGCGCTGGAGCGCGACACCCGCGGGTTCATCTCGATCACGACCATGCGGCCGTCGCTCGGGTCCACCGCGAACTGGACGTTGGAGCCCCCGGTCTCCACCCCGATGCGGCGCAGCACCTTGAAGGCGGCGTCCCGCATGCGCTGGTACTCCGGATCGGACAGCGTCATGGCCGGGGCCACGGTCATCGAGTCGCCGGTGTGCACGCCCATCGCGTCGACGTTCTCGATCGAGCAGATGATGACGCAGTTGTCGTGGGCGTCGCGCATGACCTCGAGCTCGTACTCCTTCCAGCCGAGCACCGACTCCTCGACGAGCACCTCGTGCACGGGCGAGTCGTACAGCCCCTGCTTGATCATCACGTCGAGCTGCTCGCGGTCGTAGGCGATCCCGCCGCCCTTGCCGCCGAGGGTGAAGCTCGGCCTGAGCACGACCGGGTAGCCGTACTCCTCGGCGGCCTCGAAGGCCTGCTCGGGGGCGGAGACGTAGGTGGAGCGGGGCGAGGCGAGCCCGATCTCGGTCATGGCCTCCTTGAAGCGCAGCCGGTCCTCGGCGGTCTGGATCGCCTCGAGGTCCGCCCCGAGCACCTCGACCCCGAGGTCGGCGAGGATCCCCGAGTCGTACAGCTCGACGGCGAGGTTGAGGGCCGTCTGGCCACCGAGGGTGGGCAGCAGCGCGTCGGGTCGCTCCCGCTCGATGATGGCCCGCACCGCCTCGACGGTCAGGGGCTCGACGTAGGTCGCGTCCGCGAAGTCCGGGTCGGTCATGATCGTCGCGGGGTTGGAGTTGACCAGGATGACCCTGAGCCCCTCCTCCCGGAGCACCTTGCAGGCCTGCGTCCCGGAGTAGTCGAACTCGCACGCCTGCCCGATCACGATCGGGCCGGACCCGAGGACGAGGATGCTGGTGAGGTCGTCGCGGCGGGGCATCAGGCGGCTCCTCCGGCGCGGTGGGTGCGGGCCAGCAGGTCCACGAACCGGGCGAACAGGTAGCGGGCGTCGGAGGGCCCCGGGGCGGACTCCGGGTGGTACTGGACGCTGAAGGCGGGGATGTCCCGGGCGGTGAGGCCCTCGACGACGTCGTCGTTGAGGTTGAGGTGGGAGACCTCCACGACGCCGTGCGCGGCGGTCCGGAAGGCGTGCTCGCCGACCTGCTCGCCGAGCGAGGAGGCCCGGACCGCGAACCCGTGGTTGTGGCTGGTGATCTCCACGACGCCGTCGGCGCGGCGCAGCACCGGCTGGTTCACCCCCCGGTGCCCGAAGGTCAGCTTGTAGGTGTCGGCGCCCAGGGCGTGCCCGAGCAGCTGCGACCCGAGGCAGATGCCGAAGGTCGGCAGCTCACCGAGCAGCGCCTCGGTGGTGGCGATGCCACCCGCCACGGTGGCGGGGTCACCGGGACCGTTCGACAGGAACAGCCCGTCCGGCTCGAGCGCGCGGATCTCGTCCGGGGTGGTCGAGGAGGGCAGGACGTGGACCTCCACGCCCTCCGCGGCGAGGTAGCGGGCGATCGAGCGCTTCATCCCGAAGTCGATCGCCGCGACCCGGAAGCGGCGCTCGCCCACCGCCTCGACGACGTACGGCTCAGGCGTGGTGACCTCCGAGGCCAGCTCGAGGCCCTCCATCGAGGGTGCCGCCTGGGCGTAGGTGAGCAGCGCGTCGACGTCCAGCACCTCGGTGGAGATGGCCGCGCGCATCGCACCCCGCTCGCGCAGGTGCCGGGTCAGGCGGCGGGTGTCGATCCCTTCCAGGCCGACCACCCCGGCGTCGCGCAGCGCGGTGCGCAGGTCCTGCTCGGCCCGCCAGGAGGACGGGCGGCGGGCGGCCTCCTTGACGATGTAGCCGGCGACCTGGATGCGGTCGGACTCCATGTCGGCGGCGTTGAGGCCGTAGTTGCCGACGTGCGGCGCGGTCATCGCCACCAGCTGCCGGCGGTAGGACGGGTCGGTGAGGACCTCCTGGTAGCCAGCCATGCCGGTGTTGAACACCGCCTCGCCGGTCACGGTGCCGGGGGTACCGATGGAGGTGCCGCGGAAGGCCGTGCCGTCCTCGAGGACCAGCAGCGCCGGCACCTCGTCGGGGGCGCTGACGACACGCGTGGGGGCGGTCATGCGAGCACCTCCGGGGTGGTGACGACGCCGTCGCGCAGGGTGAAGCGGCCGCGCAGCAGGGTGTGGACCGCCCGTCCGGTCAGCTCGCGCCCGTGGTAGGGGCTGTTGCGGGCACGGCTGTGCAGCGCGGCGGCATCGACCCGCCAGCGGGCCGCGGGGTCGAGGACGACGAGGTTCGCCGGTGCGCCAGCCACGAGGGCACCGCCGTGCCCGTGGACGTCGCGGACCGCCGCTGGGCCGGTCGTGAACCGCGCGATCGCCGTGAGCGGGTCCAGCCGGCCGGTGGTGACGAGCAGGGTGTTGACGATCGCGAAGGCCGTCTCGAGCCCGAGCATGCCGCAGGGGGCGTGCTCCCACTCCTGGTCCTTCAGCTCCGGTGCGTGCGGCGCGTGGTCGGTGCCGACCACGTCCAGGGTCCCGTCGATCAGGGCCTCGCGGACCGCCTCGGTGTCGCGGTCGGTGCGGACCGGGGGGTTGACCTTCATGACCGCGTCGTAGTCGGCGACGAGGTCGTCGGTGAGCAGCAGGTGGTGGGGCGTCGCCTCGGCGGTGACGCGCACCCCCCGGGCCTTGGCCGCGCGGATGAGCTCGACCGCACCGGCGGTGGTGACGTGCGGGACGTGCAGCCGCGCCCCGGCCCCCTCGGCGAGGATGAGGTCGCGGGCGATCATGATCTCCTCGGCCTCGTGCGGCCAACCGGCGAGCCCGAGCACCGAGGACACCGCGCCCTCGTTCATCTGCGCCCCGGCGGTCAGGTCGGGGTCCTCGGCGTGGTTGCAGATGACCGCGTCGAAGGCGGTGGCGTACTGCAGCGCTCGGCGCATCACGAGGGCGTCGGCGAGCGGGATGCCGTCGTCGGAGAAGAAGTCCACCTCCGCGGCACAGGCGCGCAGCTCGCCGAACTCGGTCAGCTGCTTGCCCTCGAGCCCCTTGGTGATCGAGCCGACCGGCAGGACGTCGACCAGCGCCACCTCCCGGCCGCGCCGCCACACCAGCTCCGCGATCGCCGCCGAGTCGCACACCGGCGAGGTGTTCGCCATCGCGCACACCGCGGTGTACCCCCCGGCGGCCGCGGCAGCCGAGCCGGTCGCGATGTCCTCGGCGGCCTCACCTCCCGGCTCGCGCAGGTGGGTGTGGACGTCGACGAAGCCGGGCGCCACCCACCGGTCCGTGCACTCCACCACCTCGACGTCCGGGCCGGGACCGTCCCCGTCAGCGCCGGCGAGAGCACCGGCCGCGTCGGCACCGACCGCGAGGATGCGCCCGTCCTCGATGGCGACGTCGAGGTGGTCGTCGACGCCGGTGGCGGGGTCGAGGACCCGCCCGCCGGTGAGCAGGAGCCTGCCGGTGCCGGTGCGTGCCGGTGGGTAGCTCGTCATCGCGCGGCCTCCGCGTCGCTCGCGCCGGCGGTCCCCGGGGTGGCCGGGGTGGCCAGCAGCAGGTACAGGCAGGCCATCCGCACCGCGATGCCGTTGGTGACCTGCTCGGTGATCACCGCCCGGTCGGAGTCGGCGACCTCGCCGGTGATCTCCACACCGCGGTTCATGGGCCCGGGGTGCATGACGAGGGCGTGGGAGGGCAGCAGCGCGAGCCGGCGGCCGTTCATGCCCCACAGGCGCGCGTACTCCCGCGAGGAGGGGAAGAACGCCCGGTGCATGCGCTCGCGCTGGACGCGCAGCAGGTAGACGACGTCCGCCTCGGGCAGGACCCGGTCCAGCTCGGGCTCGATCGTCACCCCCCACCCCTCGAGGGAGGGCGGCAAGAGGGTCGGCGGGGCCACGACGCTGACCTCCGCCCCGAGCAACCGCAGGGCCTGGACCTCGCTGCGGGCCACGCGGGAGTGGAGCAGGTCACCCACGATCACCACGTGGCGACCGGCCAGCTCCCCCAGGTGCCGGCGCATCGTGAAGGCGTCCAGCAGCGCCTGGGTCGGGTGCTGGTGCCAGCCGTCCCCGGCGTTCATGATGGGCACGTCGAGGTAGCGGGCGAGCTGGCGGGGCGCCCCGGAGCTGTGGCTGCGCACCACGACGCAGTCGACGCCCATGGCGTCCAGGGTCAGGGCGGTGTCCTTGAAGGACTCCCCCTTCGACACCGAGGATCCCTTCGCGGAGAAGTTCAGCACCTCGGCGGAGAGCCGCTTGGCGGCCAGGTCGAAGCTGATCCGCGTCCTCGTCGAGTCCTCGAGGAAGAGGTTGCACACCACCTTGCCGCGCAGCGTCGGGACCGTGCCGCGCTCGCGGGTCGCGATCGGCAGCAGCTGCTCGGCGGTGTCGAGGATCTGGACGACCTGGTCGGCGTCGAGGTCGTCGATCCCCAGCAGGTGCTCGAGCGGTGCGGTCATGCCTCCTCCTCCTCGGCGACCACGGCGTCCTCGCCATCGAGCTCCTCCACGAGCACCCGGATCCGGTCGCCGTAGGCGGTGGGGAGGTTCTTGCCGACGTGATCGGCCCGGATCGGCAGCTCACGGTGGCCCCGATCGACGAGCGCGACGAGCCGGATCCGGGCCGGGCGACCGAGCTCGCTGACCGCGTCGAGCGCGGCGCGGATGGTCCGACCGGTGTAGAGCACGTCGTCGACCAGCACGACCGTGCGTCCGGTGACGTCGACCGGCACGTCGGTGGGGTGCAGGGACTTCGGCGCGCGCCGGCCGAGGTCGTCGCGGTAGAGGGTGACGTCGAGCGCCCCGACCGGGACCTCGGTGCCCTCGATCTCCGCGACGAGCTGCGCCAGCCGGTGGGCGAGCGGCAGCCCCCGGGTCTGGATGCCGAGCAGCACGAGGCCCTCGGCGCCGTGGTTCGCCTCGAGCAGCTCGTGGGCGAGGCGGCGCAGCATCCGCGCGAGGTCGGCGGCGTCCAGGATGCGAGCGTGCGGTGGCACCGTCGGTCCCCTTCCCGGCCTCACGGGACCGGTCGTTAAAGGAGGTGGCTGGGCGGGCCGTGCGACCGTCGTTCCGGGGTGCCCGATCCGCGCGCCGACGACGCTAGCACGCGAGCATCGCGGCTTCGCACCGGCGGTCCGGCGCTCAGCCAGCGTCGCGGTCGTCGCTCGCCGGGTCTGCTGGGACGCGGGCGATCTCCTGCCGGATGGACTCCAGCACGCCGTTGATGAACCGTCCGGAGTCCTCGGTCGAGAGGCGCTTGGCCAGCGCGACGGCCTCGTTCAGCACGACCGCCGGCGGGGTCGTCTCCCGCAGCAGCTCGTAGGTGGCGAGCCGCAGCACGTTGCGGTCGACCACCGGCATCCGCGGGATCGCCCAGCGGCGCGAGTAGCGGCTGATGAGCGCCTCGACCCGATCGCGATCGCGCTCGACCCCCAGCACGAGGCTGCGGGTGAAGCCGTCGATCGGCGCCGCCGTGCGTCCTGCCACCTCGGACCAGCCACTTGCTGAGGCGCCCCCGCCGGCCTGCGCACCGGTCGCCGTCGTCGAACCTCCGGCGTCCGAGGTGCCGTCCCGGACCGGCCGGCCGCCGGAGCCCGGCCCCGCGGTCCCGCCGCTCGTGTCCGCTGCGGGCAGGATCGGCTCCTCCTCGGCGAGTCGGTCGTGCTCGTCGAGCAGCGCCCGGGCGGCCTCGTCGGCCTCGACGCGGGCGAGGGTCACCGACGGCTCCACGCCACGCAGATCGGCCTGGAACAGGATGCGCAGCGCGCGTTCGCGGGACCAGGCCGGATCGTGGGTGTCGCTCCGGCGCGGTGCGGTGTGGGAGCGGTGGCGACCAGCCATCAGGCGCGGGAGATGTAGGACCCGCTGCGCGTGTCCACCTTGACCCGCTCCCCCGGCTCGATGAACAGCGGGACCTGGATCTCGAGCCCTGTCTCGAGCGTCGCGGGCTTCGTCGCCGAGGTGGCGGTGTTGCCGGCGAACCCGGGGTCGGTCTCGGTGACCTCGAGCTCCTTGGACGCCGGGAGCTCGACCCCGAGGATGCGTCCCTCGTACAGCTGCACGGTCAGCTCGTCGCCCTCGAGGAGGTAGGACGCCGCGTCCCCGATCGCCTCGGCCGGTGCGTGGGACTGCTCGTAGGTGCTCGTGTCCATGAGGACGAAGTCCGAGCCCTCGCGGTAGAGGAACTGCAGGGTCGTGCGGGTCACGATGGCCTGCTCGACGTCCTCACCGGCTCGGAAGGTGCGCTCGACGATCTTGCCGGTCTCGACCTCCTTGAGCTTCGTGCGGACCACCGCGCCGCCCTTGCCCGGCTTGTGGTGGTTCCAGTCCACGACCTGCTGGAGCTTGCCGTCGAGCAGCAGGGTCATGCCGTTCTTGAGGTTGTTGGTCGAGACCACGTGGCCATCTCCGCGGGGCAGGCGGCGCGGCAGGCCGGTGACGGGGGGGTCACAGGATCCGCAGCTCGCGAGGCGTGTCGGTGAGCACCCGTGCCGGTGGCTCCGCGGTGACGACCACGGTGTCCTCGATCCGGACCCCGCCGCGTCCGGGGAGGTAGATCCCGGGCTCGACGGTCAGCACGTTGCCGACCGCGAGGGTAGCAGCCGACCCCTTCGCCACCGCCGGGGCCTCGTGGATCTGGAGGCCGACGCCGTGACCGGTGCCGTGGACGAAGCGGTCGCCGTAGCCCGCCTCGGCGATGACCGACCGGGTGGCGCCATCGACGGCTGCTGCGCGCACCCCGGCCTGGACCATGCGTCGGCCTGCGGCCTGCGCGGCCTGGACCACCTCGTGGACGTGGACGAGCTCCGGGTCGGGTGACCGGCCGATCGCGACGGTGCGGGTGTGGTCGGCGTGGTACCCGTCGACGAGCGCGCCGCAGTCGATGGTGAGCAGGTCGCCGGGCTCGAGCGGGGTGTCGGTGGGCTCATGGTGCGGGATGGCCCCGTTCCTGCCCGCCGCCACGATGGAGGGGAACGCTGCCCCGTCCGCGCCGAGCTGTCGGAAGCGCTGCTCCAGCGCGAGCGCCACCTCCCGTTCCGTGCGCCCCGGTGCCACGACCTCCTCGAGCAGCCAGGCGAGCCCCTCCGTGGTGATCCGGCAGGCCGCCTCCAGGCGTGCCACCTCGGCGTCGTCCTTGACGACCCGCAACGAGGCGAGCAGCTCCGTCGCGGCGACCACGCCCACCCCGGCGACGTCGGCACGGGCTTGGAGATCGCGGGCGGCGGCCCAGGTGAGGTGGTCGGCTTCGACGATCAGCCGAGGTTGGTCGGTGTGGACGGCCGTGAGCCGCGCCAGGGCGACACCGACCGGGTCGCGGTCGAGGACGCGGGCGAGATCACCGGACTCCGAGGCCGCCCGGCCGTCGTAGCGTTGGTCGGTGATCAGCACGGTGGTGGCCTCGTCCGGCCCGAGCAGGAGTTGACCGTTGCTCCCCGTGAAGCCGGTGAGGTAGCGGACGTTGCGCGGGTCGGTGACGAGCGCGTGACCGCCACGCTCGTCGGCGAGTTCCGCTCGGAGGCGATCACGCCGGCCGGCGTGGTCGTGGGGCGGCAGATCCGCCAGGCGTGCCGTCGTCACTGCGAGCCTCCGATGTCCCTCACCTGGGGTGGTGTCCGCATCAGCTGCTCGCGGCGCGTCGTTCCAGGAGCGCCAGCGCCGCGCGGACGGCCAGCGGGTAGCCGTCGATCCCCAGTCCGACGATCGAGCCGTCGCACACGGCCGCGAGGTGGCTCAGAGCTCGGAAGGGCTCTCGGGCGTGGATGTTCGACAGGTGGACCTCGATCTTCGGGACCTCGAGGAGCTCGAGGGCGTCGCGCAGGGCGATGCTGGTGTGGGTCCACGCCCCGGCGTTGACGATCACCGCGTCGGTGCCGTCGGTGCGTGCCGCGTGGATCCGTTCGAGCAGCACGCCCTCGTGCTCGGTCTGCAGGTGCTCGAGCTCGTGCCCGGCAGCCGTCGCCTCGGCGCGCGCGGCAGCCACCACGTCGGCCAACGTGGCGGTGCCGTACTGCCCGGGGTCGCGCGTCCCGAGCTGGGACAGGTTCGGGCCGTGCAGCAGCAGGATCCGGCTCACGGGGTCCTCCTCG
>JBKHEJ010000064.1:0-13028 GCA_046540855.1 Nitriliruptoraceae bacterium | reverse complement strand
AGGGGAGCCCATGAGCCCGGAGAAGCCCGACCGCAACCTCGCCATGGAGCTCGTGCGGGTCACCGAGGCAGCCGCGATGGCCGCCGCCCGGTGGCAGGGCCGGGGGGACAAGGAGTCGGGGGACCAGGCCGCGGTCGATGCGATGCGGATCGTCCTCGACACCGTCGACATCGAGGGCACCGTCATCATCGGGGAGGGGGAGAAGGACGAGGCCCCGATGCTCTACAACGGGGAACCGGTCGGCACCGGCTCGCCCCCGAAGGTCGACATCGCGGTCGACCCGGTCGAGGGCACCCGGCTGCTCGCCGAGGGCCGGCCCGGGTCCCTCGCGGTGATCGCCGCCGCCCCGGCCGGCAGCATGTTCGATCCCGGGCCGTGCGTGTACATGGAGAAGCTCGTCGTCGGCCCGGACGCCGCCGACGCGATCGACCTCGAGCGCCCCATCGACGAGAACCTCGCGGCCATCGCCACGGCCACCGGGCGGCCGCTCGGGGACCTCACCGTCGTCATGCTCGACCGCGAGCGGCACGAGGAGGCCAAGCGCCGGGTCCGCGACGCCGGCTGCCGGCTGCAGCTGATCACCGACGGCGACGTCGCGGCGGGGCTCGTGGCGGCCTGGGTCGAGCGGCCCCAGATCGACGTGCTGTACGGCGTCGGGGGCACCCCGGAGGGCGTCATCACCGCCTGCGCGGTCAAGGCGCTGGACGGGTGCATGCTCGGCCGGTTGTGGCCCCGCTCCGACAGCGAGCGCGCCGCGGCGCTGGCGGCGGGGTACGACCTCGACCAGATCCTCACCCAGGACGACCTCGTCACCGGCGACGACGCCTTCATCGCCGCGACCGGGATCACCCCGGGCCAGCTGCTCCAGGGGGTCAGCTTCGACCGGCGTGGGGCGACCACCGAGTCGTTGGTGCTGCGGGCCAAGTCCGGCACCGTGCGCACGGTCCGCGCCCGGCACCGTCTCGACCGGCTGAACGAGTACGCGTCCGTGCTCTACTGAATGGCGCGCAGCCTGGTCGCCTCGCCGGGCGCCTCGGGGCGGGCGTCGAGGTAGCTCAGAGCGGACCGGGCCTCGAGCGCCCCCGATCGACTGCGGCCCTATCGGGTAGGACGTCAGCGGTAGGCCGTGGCTGCCCTCGGGCAGCACCGTCAGCTCGGCGTCGCCGAGCAGCCGCACGAGGTGGGAACCGACCTCCACCGGGGTCCAGGCGTCCTCGGAGCCGACCACCACCGCGGTGGGGACGTCCACCTCGCCGAGCCAGGGGGTCGGGTCGAAGGCGTGCATCCCGCGCGCGGTCCAGATCGCCGTACGAGGATCGACGTTGCTGAGGTGCCAGCGGTACCCGCGCATGCCCTCGTCGGGGGTGTGCGGGCCGAGCGCCCGGACGGCACGGGCGACCGGCAGCGTGATCGGGAGCTCGAGTGCCCGCATCGCCACGCCGCTCACCGCCCGGGGGAGGGCGGGCACGGCGATGGACAGGAGCGGGAACACCGCCGCGGCCAGCGCCGAGCCGTAGAAGGTCAGCAGCGGGGAGGCGTAGGGGCCGGCCACGAGCGCGAGCCGCGCGACCACCTCCGGTCGGGCGCGCCACAGCGCGAGCGCGACCTGGACCCCCATGGAGTGTCCGAGCACGGTCGCGTCCCGGACCCCGGCCGCATCGGCGACCGCCGCCATGTCCGCGGCCAGCAGCTCGAGCCGGTAGCCGTCGGCGTTCGTCGGCCGCGTGGCCCCGCCGGCCTCGCTGGAGGCCCCCACGCCGCGGTAGTTGGCCAGCACGACCCGGTGGTCGCGCGCGAGCTCGGGGCCGAGGTCGCGCCAGAAGTTGTCGGGGCAGAGGAACCCGGCGCACAGCAGTACCGCCGGCGCGTCCCTCGGTCCCCGGACCGCGTAGGCGATGCGGGCGCCGTCGGCGCTCTCCGCGTGGCGGGTCTTCGGCCACTCGTGGCCGCCCCGGTCCGGCCAGGGCAGGTCCGACCCGGTCACGGTCGGCCTCCTCTCGCGGCGGGTGGAGACAGCCTAGAGGAGCGGGCCGCCCGCCGACCGGGTCATGAACGCGACGTGCGTCGTTCACCTACCGTTCATCGCACGGCCAACGTTTAGGTTACGAAGCCTCGTAGCGTGCAGGGATCGTCGAGGAGCCGCTAGATGGACGGAGCAGGATCCGAACTGCCCCCGGTGTTCTCGCGCACGGGGCCGCGGTTGCGCACCGAGTACGCCGCGCTGCTCGACGAGGTCGACGACGAACTGACCGGCGCCGCGCTGCTCGTCGCCGACGCCATGCCCCGCATCTGCCGGGCGGTGCTCGCGGCCGACCCTGCCGTGCTGCCCGAGGCCAGCGCGCTGAGCGCGGACGTGCGCGAGCGCTGCCGGCGGGTCGAGGAGCAGGGTTTCGTGCTGCTGGCCCGCGAGGCGCCCGTCTCCGGGGACCTGCGGCGGCTGGTCGCGGTGCTCCGGCTCGTGCACGATACGGAGCGTTCCGGTCGGCTGCTGCGCCACGTCGCCGACGTCGTGGAACGGCTCGACGTGCGGCTGCTCTCCGGGCCGCTGCGGCAGCAGCTCGAGGAGCTGGCGGATCGCTCGCTCGAGGTCTACCGCGGGGGGGTGGACGCGTGGCGCCAACGTGATGCCCTCGCGGTGCACGAGCTCGACCGGCTCGACACGGACGTCGACACGCTCCGGGTGGGTCTGATCGCGCACGCCCGGCAGCTCCGCGACTCCGCCAGCGAGGTGATGGCGCTCGGGCTCCTCGGGCGCTACTTCGAGCGGCTGGCGGACCACGGGGTCGCCTTCGCGCAGCAGGTGACCTTCGTCGTCACCGGGGAGCGGGTCGATGTCAGCCCCTGAGGCCGCCCGGGTGCCGGTCCGTGAGGCCGCCCGGGTGCTCGCCGCTGGGGCGGTGCTGACCTCACTCCCGGTCGGAGACCGCGTCCGCGGAGAGCTCGGTGTGCTGCCCGGTCGCGACGAACATCGCCTGCTCGGAGATGTCGACCCCGTGGTCCGCGTAGCGCTCGAGCTGCCGGGTCAGCTGGATCATCCGGGTGGCCCAGCGCAGCCGCTCCTCGCTGTGGGCGGCGAGCCGCACCAGACGCTGGAAGATGCCGACGTTGAGCCGGTCGACGGCGTCATCCTGCCGGGCGGCGGCGCGGGCGAGGTCGGCGTCGGCCTGGACGAAAGCGGTCATCGCATCACGGCCGACGCCGCGGGCGAGCTCACCCATCTCGATGAGCTGCTCGAGCAGGTCGCGGTCAGGCTCGTGCTCCGCAGCCCGCAGGGTGGTACGGGCCACGCCGACGGCGTAGTCGGCCATCCGCTCGGTGTGCAGCGCGACGTGCAGCACACCGGTGGCCAACCTGAGATCCCGACCCACCGGGGCGTGGAGGGCGATCGTGGCGACGACCCCGTGCTGGACCTGGTCGTAGGCTCGGTCCAGGACCCGGTCGGAGGTGGTGACCGCGTCGGCGGCCGCCAGGTCGCCGGCGTGCAGGGCCTGGAGCGCACGAGCGAGCATCTCGTCGGCGCGTCGTCCCATGTCGACGACCTGGCCGAGCAGTCCCTCGAGCTGGTGGTCGAGCTCATCCCGCATGGCGCACCTCCGCGCGCACCATAGTCCACGAGGTTCCACCGATGCCCAAGCTGCTGCTGGTCGAGGACGAGAAGTCCATCGCCGAAGGTCTGGCGATCACCCTGGAGGCCGAGGGCTTCCAGGTCGCCTGGGTCAAGGACGGCCTGGACGCCATCCCGGCCTGGGAGCGGATCCGGCCGGATCTCGTCATCCTCGACCTGATGCTCCCGGGCATGAGCGGGACGGAGATCTGCCGGGTCCTGCGGAGCCGTTCCGACGTGCCGATCATCATGCTCACCGCCCGCGAGGCGGAGGTCGACCGGGTGGTCGGGCTCGAGCTCGGTGCCGACGACTACGTGACCAAGCCCTTCTCCACCCGGGAGCTGCTCGCGCGCATCAAGGCGATCCTACGCCGGGCGCCGATGGTGGAGCCGATGGCCGAGGAGGGACCGGTCGAGGCGTCCGGCGTGCGGGTCGACCGCGTCCGGCACGAGGTCCAGGTGGATGGCCAGGTCGTGGATCTGCCCCCCAAGGAGTTCGATCTGCTGGCCTTCCTGGTCGAGCACGCCGGCCGGGTGCTGACCCGTGGGCAGCTGATCGACGAGGTGTGGGGCAGCGACTACGTCGGCGACACGAAGACCCTCGACGTGCACATCCGGCGGCTTCGGACCCGCATCGAACGCGACCCGCACGCCCCGGAGCGCATCCAGACGGTGCGGGGCGTCGGCTACCGGTTCGCCGACCGGTGAGGTGGGAGCCCCTCCTCGCGCTCCTCGTGGTCGCCGTGGTGGCGGGCACGGTCGTGAGCCTGGCGCCGCCGGCGCTGGCGGTCGTCGTCATCGTGGTCACCGCAGCGGCGGCGGCCGCGGCTCTGGAGGTGTGGGAGCGACGCCGGCTCGAGCGGCTCGCCAGGCAGGTCGGCCGCTTGCTCAGCGAGGAACAGCCCGAGCCGCTGCAGGTCCCTTCGACGGCCGCGTGGCGCGGGCTGGCCCGGAGCATCACCGCGCTGGCGAGCGACGTCCGAGACCACGACGAGGCAGCCGGGCGCGAGCAGCCGTGGCGCGTGGCGCTGGTCGCCTCGCTCACCCAGCCGGCGCTGCTGTTCGATGGGGACGCACGCCTGCGTGCCGCCAACCAGCCGGCGCGTGAGCTGCTGCGCATCCCGATCGACGCCCTCGGCACGACCGTGCTGCAGGCCGTCGGCAGCCCCGCGATCGCCGACGCGGTCCGCCAGGCCCGTCAGCACGGCGGACCGGTCGGACTCGATGTCGAGCACCTCGGCCGCGACCTCAGGATCGCGGTCACCCTGATCAGCGAGGAGACCCTCGTCATCCTCACCGATCGCACCCGGGAGCGCCGGGTCGAGGAGCTGCGCCGGAACTTCGTCGTGAACGCCTCGCACGAGCTCAAGACCCCGGTCACCTCGATCCAGACGCTGGCAGAGGCGCTCGCGGTGACCGTGCGGCGCGACCCTGATCGCACCCCCGGCCTGGTCGACCAGCTCGTGCTCGAGGCCGAGCGGCTGGCGCGGCTGCTGCACGACCTGCTGGATCTGCGCCGGCTGGAGGAACGCGGACCGCTGGAGCGGGTGCCGGTCGATCTGGCCGAGCTCGCCCGCACGGTCCTCGCCCAGCACCTCGCCCGCGCCGAGGAGCGCGACGTCGACCTCGAGCTCGACGCGCCCGATCACGCGCGGATCGTCGGCGTGCCCGGGGACCTCGAGCTGATCGTCGCCAACCTCGTCGGCAACGCCATCCAGTACAACCGCCCCGGGGGTGCCGTCCACGTCACGATCGCCCCGCACGATGGGCACCAGGTCCTGACCGTGGCCGACACCGGCATCGGCATCCCGCGCCAGGAGCTGCAGCGCATCTTCGAGCGGTTCTACCGCGTGGACCCGGCACGGTCTCGGGGCTCGGGCGGGACCGGGCTCGGGCTGTCGATCGTGCGGCACGCGGTGGATCGCCACGGTGGCAGCATCCGCGTGGACAGCCTGCTCGGGGAGGGCTCCACCTTCACCGTCACGCTGCCGGTGGAGCCGCCGCGCTGACCGCGGGGGTCGCCGGTGCCGCTAGCGTCCCCACCGAGGGAGCGAGCGCGACAGGACGGGCAGCGAGGTGGTGGACCGGCAGGAGGGCGCGGACGGCACGCCGCTGCCCCCGATCCCCCCGGGGTTGACGCGGGAGCGGGGCAAGACCCTGCGGGCGCCGGTGATCCTCGACCGGCTGGCGGCGAGCCTGCCCGACGCCTCGATCGCGCTGGACTTCACGACCCGGTGGGAGCTGCTCGCCGCGACGATGCTGTCGGCCCAGTCCACCGACGTGAAGGTCAACGAGGTGACCGCGCTGCTGTTCCGCGAACTCGACGGTCCTGCGGCGATCGCCGCGGCACCGCTGGAGCGGCTCGAGGTCCTGCTGTCCTCGCTCGGCCTGTACCGCCAGAAGGCCCGCAACCTCAAGGCCACCGCGGCGCTGCTGCTGGAACGGCACGGCGGGGAGGTCCCTGGCACGATGGCGGAGCTCGTGGCACTGCCGGGGGTGGCGCGCAAGACCGCCAACGTGGTCCTGTCCAACGGCTTCGGTCGCAACGAGGGCGTGGTGGTCGACACCCACGTGCTGCGCCTGTCCCGACGGCTGCGCTTCACCCGGCAGACGGACGCCGTGCGGGTCGAGCGGGACCTCGCCCGGCTGTTCCCCCGCGAGCGGTGGCTCGAGGTCTCCGACCTGTTGATCCACCACGGTCGACGCACCTGCCTGGCGCGCAGCCCGCGCTGCCACGCGTGCGTGATCGAGCCCTTGTGCCCGTCCTCCCAGGTGGCCGGCTGCACCGACAAGCGCTGAGGGTCGATCGGCAGCTCACGCCAGCCGGCGGCGGCGCAAGGCCCACAGGGTCGCGAGGAGCGCGAGCAGGCTCAGCCCGACCGCGACGCCGAGCTGCAGGGTGTGCAGGGGCGGGTCGAGCTGGAGCGGTCCGGCGAGCGTCTCGAGCTCGCTCGCGCGCAGCGTGGTCCCGCCCGCGTCGTCGGGATCCGCGCGGTACACCGTGCCGCGGACCAGCACGACGTCGCCGCGGAGCGCGGCGCGGCCTGGCTGTTCGATCCGGTCCGCGAGGTCGCCCTCCAGCCAGACGGACAGCCCGGTGTTGAACCCGGCACGCTCCCGGTGGCCGACCAGGGGCCCGGTCTCGAGCGCGTAGGGGTCGTCGTTGAGCTGCACCCAGGCGCCCCCATCGCGACGGAGGACCTCCCCGACGACCTCGCCGACGTAGCTCACCTCGAGGCCGTCGAACCCGTCGGGGCACCGGTAGACCTGGGTGGAGCTGACCCGTCCACCGACCGGCAGCTCGGCGCGGACACGCTCGACCGTTGCGGCTGACGACTCCCGGGCGCTGCTCTCGTCGCGGGGGGTGCCCGCGGGGTAGCGCCGGCAGTTCGGTGCCTCGTCGAGGGCCAGCGGTGGGACCCCCTCGACGACGTTGCCGGTGGTCTCGAGCTGTGGGTGGACCAGCTCGAGCCACCAGGTCCCGGTGACGATGAGCGTCATGAGCAGCAGGCCCCCGATGAGGTACCACCGGGTCGGTGCGCGACGGTGCTGCGGTCGGGGACCGTTCATGTCCGGGCCCGACCGCGCGCGAGGGAGAACACGTAGCCGAGCAGGGCGAAGACCGCCACGAACTCCAGCCGGCCCACCCACATCTGCAGGGCGTAGACCAGCACGAGCCCGTCGGGCAGGCCCGGGTTGACCACCCCGATCGAGATGCCGATGTTCGACCCGACCGAGACGGACTCGAACACGGCGCGGGTGAGGTCCGCCTCGCCGTAGGCGAGCGCGACGACCGTGCCGAGCAGGTAGCTCACGATGAACAGCAGCAGCACCCCCGTGGCCGCCCGCACGGTGTGGTCGCGGAGCACCTGTCGTCGGCCCGCGTGG
Source organism: Nitriliruptoraceae bacterium (assembly GCA_046540855.1). Lineage (GTDB taxonomy): Bacteria > Actinomycetota > Nitriliruptoria > Nitriliruptorales > Nitriliruptoraceae > T1Sed10-7. Next base: position 5,536 of record JBKHEJ010000064.1, on the reverse strand, counting down.
TAGGTCGAGACGACCAGCGCGGCCTCCGGCATGAGGATGCGGCGGATGTCGTGCACGACGCCCTTGGTCGCCAGCCCGAGCCGGATCGCCTTGATGCCCCCCGCGGTCGAGGACGCCATGCCGCCGATCGCCATCGCGCCCACCAGGGCCGCCGGCGCCAGCAGGCCCCAGTCGTTCAGGTACGTGTCGCCCACGTTGACCTGGTGGCCGGTGCTGGAGGCGGCCGAGATCAGCGTGAACAGGCCCTTGCGGAGCAGCTCCTCGACCGAGTCGTAGGTGCCGACCCGCACGAGCCCGATGCTGAGCAGGACGAACAGCAGCGAGGTGGTCAGCGCGAGCGTGCGGGTCTCGAGGTGCCGCCAGACCTCCCGGAGGTCCCCCCGCCACATCGCCAGGTGTAGGCCGAAGGAGAGCGTCCCGGCGATCATGACGAGAGCGACGAGCAGCTCCACCGTGGCCGAGTGGTAGTAGATCATCGAGGCCTGCATGACCGAGAACCCGCCGGTGGCGAAGGAGGAGAAGAACAGGTTCACGGCGTGGTAGACGGCCCGGCCGGGGCTGAACCCGGCGAGCAGCAGCGCGCCGATCAGGGCCAGGGTGAAGACCACGAACAGGGTCGAGGCCACCTGGAAGATGAAGCGCGCGGTGTGGATCACGTTCGGCAGCACCCGCTCGTCGCGCGCCTCGGAGACGTAGAGGGTGGTGATGCGTGCCCCACCGGCGGTGAACACCGACAGCACCACGATGATGATCCCGAGGCCACCGGCGATCTGGAGCAGGTGCCGGTAGAGATCCTCGGACAGCGGTGTGTGGTCGAGGTCGTGGATCACCGACATGCCGGTGGTGGTCAGCCCGGACATCGCCTCGAAGAAGGCGTGCAGCGGGTCGCTGAACCGCCCCGACAGGACCATCGGCACCGAGGCGAGGATGGGACCGACGAGCCAGGCCAGCGCGACGATGACCATCCCGTGGGCCCAGCTGAGCGCGCGGCGGGTGGCGAGGAAGCCGTCCGAGAGCGCCCACAGCAGGACGCACACGGCGACGCCGATCGCGAAGGAGGTCGCGGAGTTCCACTCCTGCGCCCCGAGCGCCACCGCGAACGGGACGAGCTGGAGGAGCCCGAGGCCGAGGATGACCTTGCCGAGGTAGTACCCGATCAGGCGCACGTCCGAGGCGTCGGGCCGCAGGATCGCGCTCACGCGAGCACCACCAGCACGAGCCACGCGATCGCCGCTCCCGCCGCCAGGATGAGGGCCGTGAGCAGCACCAAGGACGTGACGCCGCGTGCCCGTTGCCGCCAGAACCCGTCGGTGGCCGGCCGTCTCATCGCTTGCGTCCGAGCAGCGCCGCGGTGACCCGCTCCTCCGTCTCGGGCGCGGTCAGCGCGACCACCTCGTCGCCCGGCAGCAACTGGGTCGCACCGTGGGGGATGATGGTCTCGTCGCCGCGGAAGACCGTGACGATGATGCACTCCGCCGGCAGGTCGAGCGCCACGATCGGGCGCGCCTCGGGCGCCGACGGGCCCTCGGGGATGCGCAGCTCCACGAGTTGGACCCGGCCCCCCTTCAGGCTCGTGAGGTGGATCAGCTCGCCGACGGAGAACTCCTTCTCGAGCAGCTCGGAGATCAGGGTGGTCGTGGAGACCGGCTCGATCCCGAGCACCTCGAAGATGGCGACGTTCTTGGGGGTGGTGACCCGGGAGATGGCGCGTCGCACCCCGAACTCGATCTTGGCGAGCTGGCAGGCCACGAGGTTGTCGTCGTCCTCGTGGGTGGTGGCCACGAAGACGTCCGCCCGGTCGACGTGCGCCTGCTCGAGGTAGCGCACGTCGCAGGCGTCGCCCTCGATGACCAGCACGTCGGTCTCGACCACGAGCTTCTCGCACCGCCCGGCGACGCGCTCGATCACGCTGACCTCGTGGCCCTTGTGGTACAGGTCCCGGGCGACGTGGCGACCGATGCGGCCGCCACCGACGATGACCACGTACATGGCTCAGGCCTCCCCGACGCGGTCGCGGTCGAAGGGGTTTCGGACCAGCTCGACGAGACGTCGTGCCGCGCTCGGCTTCCACGCCGCGGTGACCACGTCGTCGCGCTCGAGCCGGTCGGTCGCGTCCGGGATGAAGGTGCGGGGTCCGCGCCGCACGGCTGCCACGCGCAGCATCCCGTCGAGCTCGAACTCCTCCACCGTCATCGCGTGCCCGCCGGTGTCGATCTCCAGGTCGATCATCGCCACCTCGCTGTCGAAGAAGTGCACGTGCAGCGGGTAGCTGTCCTCCCGGAACTCGTTGAGGAACAGCTTGGCGATGACCCCGGTCGAGGACACGTACCGCACCCCGAGCTTGCGGTAGACCTCCTCGCGCTCGGGGTCGAACAAGCGCGCGATGGTGCGCTCCACGTCGTAGAGGTGGGTGGCGATCTCCACCGCCATGAGGTTCGCGTTGTCGGAGCGCGTGACCGCGAGCAGCCCCTCGGCGCGTTCGATGCCGGCCTGCTCGAGCACGTCGCGGTCGGTGACGTCACCGACCTGGGTCTCGCCGTTGAACCCGGTGCCGAGCCGGTCGAAGGCGAGCGGGTCCTGGTCGATCACGACCACGTCGATGTCCGGGTCTGCGGACAGCTGCTCGGCGATCTCCGCACCGAGCTGCCCGCACCCGCCGATGATGATGTGCACCTCGTCCTCGCCGTCCGGGCGGTCGACGTCGGCTCCTCCCGATCCTGACCCCGTCGTGGACGGTGGGGAGCGGGACAGCCTGCCCGGCACGGAGGAGCCCGGTCACCTCGCGACCGGGCCCGGCCGCCAGTATGCCGCACCGGCCGGTCCGGCTCCACCAGGGACCGCTACCCTCGCCGCATGTTCCCGCACACGCTCCTGCTCGCCGCACCCCGGGGCTTCTGCGCCGGGGTGGACCGCGCCGTCCTGATCGTCGAGAAGGCCCTCGAGGCCTTCGGCGCGCCCGTCTACGTGCGCCACGAGATCGTCCACAACACCCACGTGGTCGAGTCGCTCCGGCGCAAGGGGGCGGTGTTCGTCGAGGACGAGACCGAGGTGCCCGAGGGCGCGGTCATCGTGTTCTCCGCCCACGGCTCGCCGCCGGAGGCCTTCGACAACTCCCGCCGGCTCGGCCACAACCTCATCGACGCGACCTGTCCGCTGGTGACCAAGGTCCACCAGGAGGCCCGCCGCTACGCCCGTGACGACCTCGACATCGTCATGATCGGCCACGCCGGGCACCAGGAGGTGGTCGGGACCACCGGGCAGGCTCCGGAGCGGATCCGGCTCGTCGAGACGCCCGAGGACGTCGACGCGCTCGAGCTCGACGAGGGTCGGCAGGTCACCTACATCACCCAGACCACCCTGTCGATGGACGAGACCGCGGAGGTCGTCGACCGGCTCAACCAGCGCTTCCCCGGGCTGAAGCAGCCCAAGAGCGACGACATCTGCTACGCGACGCAGAACCGGCAGGATGCGGTCAAGCAGCTCGCGACCCGGTGCGACCTCGTGCTCGTGGTCGGGTCCCAGACCTCCTCGAACTCCAAGCGGCTGGTCGAGGTCAGCGAGGACCGCGACGTCCCGGCCTACCTCATCGACGACGCCTCGGAGATCGATGAGGCCTGGCTCGACGGCGTCGGCACGGTGGGGCTCACCTCCGGGGCGTCCGCGCCCGAGGTGCTGGTCGAGGAGGTGATCGACTGGTTCCGCGCCCGGGGGCTCGAGACCGTCGACACCGTGCTCGTGGTCGACGAGGACGTCGAGTTCGCGATGCCGGCGAACCTCGCGCGCAAGCTCGCCGAGCTGCGCGCCGGCTGAGTTCGGCGGCGGGTGTTGATGGATAGGCCCAACAGGGCGCGCAAGACGGGCGTTGCTTACCGGTGCGCCGGGTTGGGTCGCTGGGTCGACAGCACCGTTGGGCGGACATAGCCGATACGCTATGAACTACCTCAGCGGCGCCAGGAGGACGTACGTGGACGCAGGAGCACTGCTGCGCGACCGGCGCCGCGCGCACGGCCTGTCACAGCACGAGCTCGCGATCCGCGCCGGCACCAGACAGGCCACGATCAGCCGGATCGAGAACGGCCACGAAGTCCCGACCGTCCAGCGTCTTGAGCAGTTGCTGACCGCGCTCGGTGAACGCCTGGAGCTGCGAGCGGTCCCACTCGACGCGGAACGGCCTGCCGGCGACATCCACGCCGATCAGGCCAAGTCGATGACGGCACGTCTCGAGGACGGGTTCGCCCTGGCGTCCTTCGCCAGCCAACTCGCCGGGGGTGCACGCCGATGACGCTCGACCCCGCCCGCGTCTTCGCCACCCTCGACCGGCACGGGGTCGACTACCTCACGATCGGTGCGTTCGCGGTCATCGCGCACGGCTACGTGCGCGCCACCGCGGACATCGACCTGGTCGCCCGACAGGACCACGACAACCTCGAGCGCCTAGCCGCCGCGTTCGCTGAACTGCATGCACGGCTGCGTGGCGTAGACGCCGACCTACTCGACATCGACCCCACCGACCCGGACACGTTGGCCAACGGCGCCAGCTTCACCCTCGACACCGACGCCGGCCCGGTCGATTACCTCAACGACGTCCCCGGCGCTGGGGACTACGCCGACCTACGGGCTCGGTCCGTCGAAGCAAGCGCCGCAGGCGTCGTCGTCCGCGTCGTCGGCCTGGACGACCTCATCCGCATGAAGCGGGCGTCCGGACGCCCTCAAGACCTCCGAGACATCGCCAACCTGTCACCACCCGACGACGCCCGCGAGTAGCGATCACGGGCGTTGCGCACACGTTCCGCTGACAGCTGTAGCGGCTTTGATATCGTGTGATACCGCTGACGGAGGAGTCACGCATGACCGACGTGCTGATCCGTGACGTTCCCGACGACGTTGTCTCCGCGATCGAGGCGAAGGCAAAGCGGCTCGGACTGTCCCGGACCGAATATCTCCGCCGGCAGATGGTTCGTGTCGCCTCTACTTCTGATGAGCCGGTCAGCGTGGAGTCGCTACGCGAGTTCACCGAGACCTTCGCCGACCTCGGTGACCCCGAGGTTATGCGCGGGGCGTGGGAGTGACCGACTGGCTCATCGACAAGTCTGCCCTGGTCCGTCTCGGCGGCGCGGTCGACGGTCAGATGTGGGCCGAGCGGATCGAACGCGGCCTGGTGCGTGTCAGCACCGTCACACGGCTGGAGATTGGGTTCAGCGCCCGTAGCGGAGATGAGCTTCGCGCCGGTCTGCGGCGGCCACCACTGGCCTCCATGCCCGTGGAGTACCTGACGCCAGCAATCGAAGACCGCGCCGTCGAGGTCCAGCAGTTGCTCGCCGACCGCGGGCACCACCGCGCCCCGGCCGTTCCCGACCTACTGATCGCAGCAACCGCCGAGCTGGCAGGCATCACGGTCCTCCACCACGACAAGGACTTCGACCTCATCGCGGCAGTGACCGGCCAACAGCTCGAGCGACTCCGTCTCGACGAGTAGCGCCTACGGGCGTGTTCTACAGGTCGCTCGACGTTGCTCCGCGAGGGCGATTGCTCGCTG
>JBKHEJ010000063.1:0-13082 GCA_046540855.1 Nitriliruptoraceae bacterium | reverse complement strand
TCAGGCGGCCGGGGCCGGGGTCGGGACGGTCGGCTTCCACGCCGGGCGGGTCGCCTCGTAGGCGGTGATGTCCGCCTCGTGCTCGAGCGTCAGCGCGATGTCGTCCAAGCCGTTCAGCAGGCAGTGCTTGGTGTGCGGGTCGATGTCGAAGCCGACCTCGACCCCCTCGAGGTCGCCCACCGGGGCGGCCCGCAGCGTCTGCGACTCGAGGTCGACGGTCACCTCCACGGCGGGGTCGGCGTCGATCAGCGCGAACAGGTGCCGGGAGACCTCCTCGCTGACGGGCACGCACACGATGCCGACCTTGCCGCAGTTGGTGCGGAAGATGTCGGCGAAGCTCGGGGCGACGATGGCCTTGAAGCCGGCGTCCTCGAGCGCCCACGGGGCGTGCTCACGCGACGACCCGCACCCGAAGTTGCGCCCGGTGACCAGCACGTTCGCGCCCGCGTGCTCGGGCTTGTTCATGGGGAAGTCGGGCTTGGGGCTCCCGTCCTCCTCGTAGCGCCACTCGGCGAAGGCGAAGGGCCCGAAGCCGGTGCGCTCGACGCGCTTGAGGTACTGCTTGGGCACGATCTGGTCGGTGTCGACGTCGTTCGCGTCGATCGGGCACGCGTTGCTCGTGACGGTGCGGACGGGCTCCATGGTGGGCTCCTCGCGGTGCGGTGCGGGCGGCGGGGTGGCTGGCGGCCGCGGCGGCGGGGGTGGGATCAGCGGGGGAACAGCTCGCGCACGTCGACGATGCGGCCCTCGACCGCGGCCGCAGCGGCCATCGCCGGGGACACGAGGTGGGTGCGGCCCTTGAACCCCTGCCGGCCCTCGAAGTTGCGGTTGGAGGTGGACACCGCGCGCTCGCCGGGGGCGAGCTGGTCGGGGTTCATCCCTAAGCACATCGAGCACCCCGGGTCCCGCCAGTCCATGCCGGCGTCGATGAGGATGTCCGCGATGCCCTCGGCCTCGGCGGCGGCCTTCACGAGCCCGGAGCCCGGGACGACCATGACCTCGATGCCGTCGGCGACCTTGCGGCCCCGGACCACCTCGGCGACCGCGCGCAGGTCCTCGATGCGCCCGTTCGTGCAGGAGCCGATGAACACCTTGTCGAGCTTCAGGTCGCCGAGCGCCTCGCCGCCGGAGATGCCCATGTAGTCGAAGGCGCGCTGCCACTGCCGGGCGGTGCCCTCATCCGGGGCGTCGGCGAGCGTCGGGATGCGCTCGCCGATCCGGATGCTCTGCGCCGGGGTCGTCCCCCAGGTCACGGTCGGCGCCACCGCGGCGGCGTCGATCCGGACGGTGCGGTCGAAGCTCGCGCCCTCGTCGGTCGCCAGCGAACGCCAGACCTCGATGGCCTCGTCCCAGTCAGCGCCCTTCGGCGCGAACAGCTTGTCCTTCAGGTAGGCGAAGGTGGTCTCGTCCGGGGAGATGAGCCCGGCGCGGGCACCGCCCTCGATCGACATGTTGCAGATGGTCATCCGGCCCTCCATCGACAGCTCCCGGATGGCCTCACCGCGGTACTCGATCACGTGGCCGGTCCCGCCGTCGACGCCGATGACGCTGAGGATGTGCAGGATGAGGTCCTTGGCGACCGTGCCCTTCGGCAGGGGACCGTCCACCTCGATCGCGAGCGTGCGCGGCATGCGCTGCGGCAGGGTCTGCGTGGCCAGGACGTGCTCGACCTCGGAGGTGCCGATCCCGAAGGCCAGCGCCCCGAAGGCCCCGTGGGTGGCGGTGTGCGAGTCGCCGCACACGATCACCGCGCCCGGCTGGGTCAGCCCGAGCTCCGGACCGATGATGTGCACGATGCCCTGGTTGCGGCTGCCCATCTCGAACAGCTTGATGCCGAAGTCGGCGCAGTTGCGCCTGAGCGCCTCGATCTGCGCGGCCGACAGCTCATCGGCGATCGGGACCTCGCCCGAGGTCTGCCGCGGGTCGGTCGGCACGTTGTGGTCCATCGTCGCCAGCGTCCGGTCGGGCCGGCGCACCGGGCGACCCGCCTGCCGAAGACCGTCGAAGGCCTGAGGTGAGGTGACCTCGTGGACGAGGTGGAGGTCGACGTAGAGCAGGTCGGGCACCCCCTCGCCCGCGCGGACGAGGTTGCGCTCCCAGATCTTCTCGACGATCGTCTTCGGCATGGCGTGGTTCCTGACGTGACGTGGCTCGGCGGCAGTGGCGGCCGACGCGCCCGAGCAGCACCGGCAGCGGCAGCCGTGGTCGTCCTCGCGGTCCCCGGTGGTGCGCTCCGCGTCGCCGTCATCGAGGGGCAGGACGACGCCGCGGCCTCACCGCAGGGCGAGCAGGAGGAGGCCCGCGATGAGGGCCTGGAGCGCGTGCAGCAACCCGCGACCGGCGTCGGCCGGATCGAGAACGGGGCTGGAGACGTCGCGCATGGTGGGGCAGTATGGCCGTCCGCACGCCCGCGGCGCAAGCACGAGGCCAGCTCGGGTGTGCGGGCGCAAGGCCAGGACCCCGCTCGCGCCGGCACGTCCCCGGACCGCGCGCGCCCGCTGACTGACCGTCGCACGTCAGGAGCCAGGACCCGTGCACCTCGCCCCAGGACCGGACCACGATGCCCTGCACGCCGAGGCCCGGCGCACCGCCGCGAGCCACGCCGACCGCCTCGGCGTCTCGGTCGTGGAGCTGCGGGAGCCGGCCGAGGCGAGAGCCGTCGCCGACCTGATCCAGGATGCCTACCGGCCCACCCTGGCCGGGGCGCGACCGCTGGAACCCGACACGCTGCTCGCGCTCGCCCACAGCGGCTGCCCCGTGCTCGTGGCCCGCGGGACAGCGGGCGGCGAGGCCGTGGCGGCGGCCGCGGGATGGCTCGGCCGCGACCCGGGCACCGGTGAGGGCAGCCTGCACACCCACGTGCTCGCGGTCCGAGCGGGGGATCAGGGGCGCGGGCTCGGCCGCACGCTGGCCTGGGCGCTGCGCGCCTGGGCGGTGGAGCACGGCATCGCGACGCTGCGGTGGACGATCGACCCCCTGGTCCGACGCGACGCCGTCCTCAGCCTCGCGGTGCTCGGTGCTGGGACGGCGGGCTACGAGGTGGACCTGTACGGCCCGACCCACGGCCCCGGCCAGCCCGCCCTGCCCACCGACCGCCTCGTGCTGGTCTGGGACGTCGGTGCACCACGGGTGCGGTCCGCCGCCGCGGGGCGCGCCGCCACGCCCGACGTCGCTGCGCTCCAGGCGGCAGGTGCCGAGGTGGCGCTCGACATCGGGCAGGACGGGGAGCCGCTGCCACGAACCACCCGGGCACCCCGACGGCTCGTCCGGATACCACGCGACCTCGCCGCCACGCGTGCCGAGGACCCGCAGCTGGCGCTGACCTGGATCCACGCGGTGCGTGCCACCCTCGGGGAGGGACTGGGTGCGGGCGCGCGGGTGAGCGGCCTGACCCGGGACGGCTGGTACGTGCTCGCCGAGCGCGGCGGGATCCGGGAGCTCAGCCCGCCTCGGTGACCGTGGCGACGCGACTCCCGCGCTGCATCGTGGCGCGTGCCAGGCCGGCGACCCGGTCCAGCCGCGCACGGTCGGTGGGGTCGCTCAGCTCGGCGCTCGCCAGGATGCGGTCGAGCTGGGACCCGACCTCCTCCAGCCGGGGGGCGCTCTCCGCCACGTGCTCGGCGAGGTCGAGGAGCATCGTGACCAGCGCGATCAGGACCTCCGGGTCCTCCCGGCCGTAGCGCCGGGTCGCTCCGACGGCCAGCTCGAGCAGGGCCCCGAACCCCGGGCGGGGCACGGCGACGCGGAGCCGGCCGTCATCGTCCTCGATCACGTCGTCGCCGAGGGGGTGGGCGGTGTACCGGCACAGCAGCGCGGACATCTGCGTCACGGCCAGCACCGCCGTCGTCGGATCGTTGACCCCGGGCGAGAGCGCGCGGGTGGCGACGTCCTGCAGTTGCCGCAGGCCGAAGGCGAGGTCGGTGGACTCGGTCCGGTCGCTGCCGAGGTGCAGGTGGCGGTGGACCAACGCCGCGGCCGCGTCGCGGTCACCCGGTCCGGCGCCCTCCTCCTCACCCCAGGCCCAGGCCAGGGTCGTCCCCTCCGTCACCCACTGCCCGAGCGTCGGTCTGAGACGGATCCGCAACCCCGCCCGCCGGGCTTCCTCGGCGAACCTCCACAGGTCGACGAGCTGCAGGTAGCCCTGCCGTCGGGCCCAGAGCGGGATGGCGTGCTCGGGTGGATCGGGGGCGGTCCGATCCGGCAGGGTCTCCCGCTCGCTGGGCACCTTGCCGAGCTCGCGCACCGAGTAGCGGACGATCTCCGTCATGACCACGTCGACGCGCAGGTGCTGGGTCACGTGGTGGAGGAAGAAGAGCAGCAGCCCCACCGCGGCCAGCGCGAGCAGCAGCGCCACGGTGACCGCCAGGCGCGGGACGAAGGGCTCGACCCCCTCGCCCGCGGTCCGGACCAGGCGCAGGACGCCGACGGCGTAGACCGCGGAGCCGACCATCCCACTGAGCACCAGCTGGACACGCCGGTCCCGGAGGAAGGTCCGCAGCAGCCGGGGGGTGTACTGCGAGGCCGCCATCTGCAGGGCCACGACGGTGAGGGAGAAGACCAGCCCGACCACGGTGATGATGGCACCGGCGAGCGTGGAGAGGATCTCCCGGGCCCCGTCGGAGGTACCGGCGAACACCACGCCAGCGGGCAGCCAGCTCGGCAGCGGCTCGAGCCGCGCGAGCAGCGGGGCCAGGCCAGCGGCGAGCAGCACGGTCACCGTCGGGATGAGCCAGAGCGAGTCCCGCAGGTCGTCCCACCAGCCGCGTAGCCGAACCGTCAACTCCACCTCGGTCCCTCCTGAGGCCGTCGGGCACCCGACGGCCCTCCTCCAGGCTACGAGGCCAGGCTACGAGTTCGGGGCGGACGTGACCGGGGAGACCCGCCGCCACCGCGTGCGCTCTGCGACCTCCACGGGAAGGACCGGGCTCGAGCCCGCGTTGCAGGCGGCGCTACCGTCCGGCGGCGTCACCCCCAGCCGGCGGGAACGACCCGAACGACCCCCGGACCTCCGGCCCGACGCAAGGCTCGCCGCGTGCCCTCGATCCTGCTCCCGCTCGCCCAGCTGCCGATCCCGCCCATCAGCGGGATCGAGCTCGGACCTCTCGACGTGCGCTTCTACGGGCTCGTCATCGCGGTGGGGGCGTTCCTGGCGCTCCAGCTCACCGTACGCCGGTACGCGCGGTTCGGCGGCGACCCCGACACCGCGGAGAAGGCCGGGCTGCTCGCCCTCGTCGGCGGCTTCCTCGGGGCGCGCATCGGGTACATCATCCCGCGGTTCCTCTCCGAGGGTGCCCACGGCGCCGCCTACATCGAACGGCCGGGTGACATCCTGGCGATCTGGCAGGGCGGGCTCGCGTTCTTCGGTGGGCTCGTCGGCGGGACGCTGGCGGTGCTGCTCTACCTGCGTGCGAAGCAGGCCACCATCCCGGCCTTCATGGACGCGCTCGCCCCCGCGCTACCGCTGGCCCAGGCCATCGGCCGGTGGGGGAACTACTTCAACCAGGAGCTGTTCGGCCGGCCCACCGACCTGCCGTGGGCGCTGCAGGTGGAGGATCGCATCGCCGAGGGCGCGGGCTACCCCCCCGGCACGACCTTCCACCCCACCTTCCTGTACGAGTCGCTCTGGAACGCCACGCTGGTCGTGGTGATCCTGCTGCTCGAACGTGCGCGGGTCCTCAAGCGGCGCGGCTCGCTGCTGTTCGTCTACCTGATCGGCTACGGCATCGGCCGCGGCTGGATCGAGGCGCTGCGCATCGACACCGAGTGGCGCTTCGCGGGCCTGTCCCGCAACAACTGGATCGCGCTGCTGGTCGTGATCATCGGCGTCGTCGGGCTCATCTGGTGGGAACGCCACGGGCCCGCCGAGCGCATCGACGAGGACCAGCCCGCGGACGAGCGCTGACCAGCCACCCACCGCTCTGCCGTTACGAGGAGGAGCTCCAATGTGCCGTCCCGCGACCTGTCGCACCTGCAGCAAGACCACCTGGTCCGGCTGCGGCAACCACGTCCAGCAGGTCATGGCTCGTGTCCCACGCGACGAGCAGTGCACCTGCTCCGACGCCGAGCGCGTCGTGGGCGGCGGTCTGCTGTCCCGGCTGTTCGGCAGGCGCTGAGGAGGCGAGGGGCTGACCCGTCAGCCGACGCGCTCCGGCACGCCGACGGCGACCTCCACCGCGTCGGCGGCGAGCACGTGGTCGGGTCCGCGGCCCGCGAGGTCGTACCCGGCGGCGGCGACCAGTCGGTCGTCGAGGTGCAGGACGCGGGCCGTCCGCAGCGGCCACGGGGCGTGGTCGACGCGGGCACGCAGCACGTGGCCTCGCGGCGTGGGAGCGTACAGCGACCACCGCGCGGACAGGAAGACGTCGAGGGAGGTCTGCTGCGCCGGCGGCCGGGGCTCACCCACCTCGATGATCGCGTGGCTCGTCGCGCCGCGCGGTGCGGGCCAGCGGCGGGTGGCGCGGTAGGCGGTGCGGTCACCACGCCGCGCCAGGCGCATCCGCGCCGCGGCGTAGGGCAACCGGTAGCCGAGCCGGGCCACCACGGTCGGTGCCCAGCGGGTGATGTCGAGGGAGTGGAAGTACACCCCGCGACCGCCATCGGGGCCGACCACGTAGGTGCGGACGTTGGTCTCCGGGAAGGCACCGAAGGGCAGCGGCAGCCCGCCCGGGACGACCCGTTCCCCCACCGAACCGAGCCGGATGCCCGCCATCCGGAAGGGCACGAGCCCGACGTAGGCCCGGCCGTCGTGCAGGTCGGGTTCGAGCCCGCGCGGGAGCCGGCGCGCGACCGCATCGGGCGGGAGAGCCCAGTGCAGGTAGGTGAGCGCCTCCCACCGCATGCGCAGCAGCGGGTGGACGACCGCGGCCGTCGGATCGGTGCTGATCGGTTCCGTGCAGGTCACCATGGCGGAGGTTCGGACCCGAGCCGGGTCCGGCCGGACGCCGGGCGAACTGGTGGTCGGCCGACGGCGCGGGACTAGGCTCCTGGTGAGGCGAGCCAGAGAGGGAGCGGATGAAGATCGTTGCGGGGTTCCTACGGTCACCGGAGGGGCGCGCGGCGCTGACGCGTGCGCTGGAGGAAGCCCAGCTGCGCGACGGTGAGCTGCTGGTCGTGCACTCCATGCGGGGCGGGGAGCGGGACGAGCTCGAGCAGGTCATGAGCTACCGCGAGGAGTTCGAGGCGCTCGAGGCACGGCTGAAGGACTCCGGCGTCCGGTACCGGCTCATCGAGTACGCCCGCGGCAACGCCCCGGCTGAGGACCTGCTGCAGGCCTCCAAGGACGAGGACGCCGACATGATCGTGATCGGCATCCGGCGGCGCTCCCCGGTGGGCAAGCTCATCCTCGGCTCCAACGCCCAGGACATCCTGCTGCACGCCGACTGCGCGGTGCTCGCGGTCAAGGCCGCACGCGACGCGGAGTAGCGCCCGGCCGGCTCAGGCCTCGTCGGCTGCCACGGGCGCGGGCGGGGCCACCGGCCCGCCCATGGCGTGCACGCCCCCGTCGACGTGGACGATCTCGCCGGTCACCCCGGGCGTCCAGTCCGACAGCAGCGCGCACGCCGTGCGCCCGACCGGATCGGGGTCGCGGGTGTCCCAGCCGAGCGGCGCCCGCTCGGCCCACAGGTGCTCGAAGGCGGTGATCGTGCCGATCGAGCGGGCCGCCATGGTGTGCAGCGGCCCGGCGGCGACGAGGTTGACGCGGATCCCGTACGGCCCGAGATCACGCGCCAGGTACCGGTTGACGGACTCGAGCCCCGCCTTGGCCACGCCCATCCAGTCGTAGCCCGGCCAGGCGAGTTGGGCGTCGAAGTCCAGCCCCACCACGGCACCGGGACCGACCGCGAGGAGGTCCTTCAGCCCCGCGGCCAGCGCCGCGTAGGAGTAGGTCGAGACGTGCAGGGCCGTGCTCACCTCCTCCCACCCGGCGGTGAGGAACCCACCGTCGAGGCAGGACGCCGGGGCGAACCCGATCGCGTGCAGCAGGCCGTCCAGCCGGCCCCAGCGCTGCGTGAGGTCCGCCGCCACCGCCTCGATGTGCGCCGGCTGGGTGACGTCGAGCTCGAGCACGTCGGGCACCGGGTCGAGGCGCCTGGCGGCACGCTCGGTCAGCCGCATGCCCCGACCGAACCCGGTGAGCACCACCTCGGCGCCCTGCTGCTGGGCGTTGCGTGCGGCCGCGAACGCGATGGAGCGGGGGTCGAGCACCCCGGTGATGAGCAGCTTCTTGCCCTCGAGCAGCACGGTGGGCTCCTTCAGGGATCGGTCGGGTCGGCGGTCGGGGTCGCGGCGGGGACGGTCGGCGCGCCGGGTGCTCCGGCCGCCACCTCGGGGGCGGGCCCGACCACCACGGCCATGGCCAGGCCACCGTCGTGGGACAGCGAACACGCGAGCGGCGCGGGACGGCCGTGCAGGTACAGCTGCGGCGCGCCGTCCTCGGCGCAGCGGACCTCGACGGCGTGGAAGGGCAGCCGCAGGTCGCGCAGCGCCTTGCGGGTCGCCTCCTTGGCGGCGAACCGGGCCGCCAGCCGGGCCACGGCCACGGCGGAGTCCGGGGCGACCCCGCCCCGGCTGGCCTCGGCGAGCTCCCGCGGGGTGAACACCCGCTCACGCAGCGCGGGCCGACGCTCGATCGCGGCGGCGAGCCGGGCGATGTCGACGAGGTCGCAGCCGGTCACCAGCATCACGCGCCAGCCTCCCCGTCCCCGCCCCCGATGGGCGCGAAGGTGTCGACCATCGGCGAGCGCGACAGCTCGGCGAGGTGTCGCTGGAGCTGCTGGTTGAAGGTGCGCCGGTCCTTCGGCGTGTCCTCGGGCGGCGGGTAGGGACGGGCGAACCGGACGGTCACCCGCGCTCCGGTCAGGCGCGGTCGGTGCCCGACCGGCCACGCCTGCGCGACCCCCTCGGTGCCGGCCGGCACCACGGGCACCCCAAGCTCCGCGGCGACCCGGGCGACCCCGCTGCGCAGCCGGTGGACCGCGCCGTCCCGGCTGCGGGACCCTTCCGGGTACACCACGACGGCGTGGCCGTCGCTCAGCAACCCCCGCACCACGTCCAGCGCCGCCCTGTCCACCTCGCCGCGCCGCAGCGGCACCATCCCGAGCTTCGGGAGCAACGGCCCGAGGACCGGGGTGCGGGTCAGGGCGAGGTCACCGAGGAAGTGCACGGGCCGTCCGACCGCCAGCGCGAGCGCGATCGAGTCGGCGTGGGAGCGGTGGGTCGCCGCGATCAGGACCGGCCCGGTGGCGGGCACGTACGCCGCGCCGTCGGCCCGGACCCTCAGCCAGGTCCGCAGCACCGGCCGCAGCAGCAGGCGTGTCAGCGAGCGGGGTCCGGGGACCGAGGTGGTGGGCACGGCGGCCGGCCCACCCGCAGGTCGGTCGCCGTGGGCCGCGCTCGCGCCGCTCACGCAGAGGTGAGGATCAGGGCGGCGTTCTGTCCGCCGAAGCCCATCGAGGTGGACAGCACCGCGTCCAGCGCGACCTCGCGGGGCGCGCCGGCGACGACATCGAGGTCGATCTCGGGGTCCTGCGTCACGAGGTTCGCGGTCGGGGGGACCAGGCCCTCGCGCAACGCCTGGATCGCGAAGACCGCCTCGATCGCGCCCGCGGCCCCGAGGGTGTGGCCCGTCACGCCCTTGGTGGAGGTGACCACGATGCTGCCGGTGTGGTCGCCGAACACCGCCCGCAGCGCCCGCGCCTCGGCCGCGTCGTTCAGCGGGGTCGAGGTGCCGTGGGCGTTGAGGTGGCCGATCCTGGTCGGATCGATCCCGGCGTCGGCCACGGCCCGCTGCATCGCGAGCACGGCGCCACCACCGTCCTCGGGCGGGGCGGTCGCGTGGTGGGCGTCCGCGGAGGCGCCCGCCCCCGCCACGACCGCGAGCGGCGTCGCACCGCGAGCCGCGGCGTGCTCCGCCCGCTCGAGGACGAGCACGGCGGCCCCCTCCCCGATCACGAAGCCGTTGCGCTCGAGGTCGAAGGGCCGTGAGGCCGTGGCCGGGTCGGGGTTCTTGGTCAGGGCGCCCATCTGCGCGAAGGCGCTCACCGCGAGCCCGGTGACCCCGGCCTCCACCCCGCCGGCGAGCATCACGTCCGCTGCGTGGGAGCGCAGCAGGTCGCGGGCGACGTGGAGCGCGGACGCGCCGGCGGCGCACGCGGTGTTGACGGTCATGTTCGGCCCGCGGGCACCGGAGCGGATCGCGATCGTGCCCGCGGCGGTGTTCGACAGCATCTTCGGCACGAACATCGGGCTGACCCGAGCAGGCCCCTTGTCGAGGTAGCGCGGGTACTCCTCGGCCCAGGTCTCGGCCCCGCCGATCCCCGACCCGAGCAGGACCCCCGTGCGGTCGGGGTCGACCTCGGTGAGGGTCTCGGTGCCGTCGGTGGACAGCCCGGCGTGGACGATGGCCTCCCGGGCCGCGATCGCCGCGAGGTGGGTGAAGCGGTCCAGCCGGCGCGCCGCCCCACGACCGAGCTCGGCGTCCGCATCGAACGCCGGCACCCGGCAGCTGATCGTGACGGGGGTCCCCATCGCGACCAGCTGGTCGTCGATCGCCGCGGCGGTGCGGCCGGAGAGCACCCCGGCCCAGGCGGCGTCCAGCCCGCGCCCGCAGGGGGCGAGGATGCCGATCCCGGTGACGACGACGTCGGTCACGTCTGCTTCTCCGCGACCTTGTCGATGGCGTCCTGGACGGTCCTGACGTCCTCGAGCTCCTCGTCCTCGAGCTTGACCCCGGTGCGCTCCTCGAGCACGAGGGTGAGCTCGACGACGTCGAGCGAGTCGAGGCCGAGCGCCTCGAAGGTGGCGTCCGGGGCGATGTCGCCCTCAGGGACGCCGAACTCCTCGGTGAGGACCTCGGTGAAGACGGTCAACAGCTCCTGGCTCACGGTGGTGCTCCTGGTCTCGGGGCCGTGGGTGGCCGGTGGGTCCGGCCGCTCGGCGGCCGGGGTCGGGTGCGGGTGGTTGCGGGGTGGGGTGGTGCAGGTCTACATGCCGGCGCCGCCGTCGACGGGCAGGACGGCCCCGGTGATCGAGCCAGCCGCTGGCGAGGCGAGGAAGGCGATCGCCGCGGCGACCTCCTCCGGCTCGACCGGGCGGCCGGTGGGGGCGAGGCCCGTCAACGCCTCGCGGGCGGCCTCGTCGAGCTGGGCGGTCATGGCGGTTGCGACGAACCCGGGGGCGACGACGTTGACGGTGATGCCCTTGCGTGCGACCTCCCGTGCCAGCGAGCGGGAGAAGCCGATCAGCCCGGCCTTGGAGGCCGCGTAGGCGGTCTGTCCGACGTTGCCGTGCAGGCCGACGACGGAGCCGACGCTGATGATGCGGCCGGAGCGGGCCCGGAGCATGGGCCGCACCGCCGCCTTGGACAGCAGGTAGGCGCCCCGCAGGTTGACCTCGATGGTGCGGTCGAACCGGGCCGCGTCGAGCCGGAGCAGCAGGTCGTCGTCGGCGACGCCGGCGTTGTTCACGGCCACCGCCAGCGGCCCGATCTCGCTGGTGCGGGCCACGGCCGCGGCGACGCTGGCCTCGTCGGTGACGTCGAGGTGGCAGGCCTCGCCACGGCCGTCGAGCGAGGCGACGACCGCCTCGGCGGCGGCGGCGTTGGCGCCGTAGCCCACGAGCACGTGGTGGCCGGCGGCGGCGAGCGCCCGGCAGGTCGCGGCTCCGATCCCCCCGGAGCCGCCGCTGACGATCGCGACGGTCATGCGCGGTCCTTCCAGGTCAGCAGGCACGCACCCCAGGTCAGGCCGGCGCCGAAGGCGGTGAGCAGGACACGGTCGCCGTCGTGCAGCCGTCCCTGCTCGCGGGCGTCGGCCAGCGCGAGCGGGATCGACGCCGCCGAGGTGTTGCCGTGCCGGTCGAGGGAGACCTGGGCGCGCTCGGGCGCGATCCCGAGCCGCGCGGCGACCGCGTCCAGGATGCGCACGTTGGCCTGGTGCCCCACGAGCAGGTCGACGTCGTCCACGCCGAGCCCCGCCTGCGCGAGCACCGTGCGGGCGCTCTCGGACATCCGGGCCACCGCGTTGCGGTAGACGTCCCCGCCGCGCATGACCAGGAAGTGGCTGCGCTCGGCGAGCACCTCGGCGTCGAAGGGCCGGCGGGTCCCACCCGCCGGCGTCCACAGCATGGAGGCGCCACCACCGTCAGCGCCCAGCACGAAGGGACCGAGCCGCGCGGTCTCGTCCTGCACGAGCACGACCGCGCCCGCACCGTCGCCGAACAGCACCGCGACGCTGCGGTCCTCGGGATCCACGACGCGGGTCAGGGTCTCGGCACCGATGACGAGCACGGGGCCGGTGGCGGTGAGTCCGGCTGCGACCCTAAGCGCGTAGACGAACCCGGAGCAGGCGGCGTTGAGGTCGAAGGCCGGCGCGGTCGAGCCGAGCGCGGCACCCACGAGCGGGGCGGTGGCACCGATCGGGTGGTCGGGGCTGGTGGTCGCGACGATGATGGCCGCGACCTCCTCGACGGCGAGACCGGCGTCCTCGAGGGCGGCGGCCGCGGCCGCGGCCGCGAGGTCCGAGGTCGCCTCCTCGCGAGCGGCGACGTGCCGTTGACGGATCCCGGTGCGGGTGCGGATCCACTCGTCGGAGGTGTCGAGCACCCGTGCCAGGTCCGCGTTGGTCACGACCCGCTCCGGCAGCCGGATCCCCAGCCCAGCGACCCCGACGGGGAGGACCCCGACGGGGGTGTCGGGTGCGGCCACGGTGGCTCCTCGGGTCGGCCCGACGGCGGCCGGGGCAGGGTCGTGCGGCGTGGTCGTGGACGGGCGGGATCAGCGACCGGCGGCGGCGACCGCGAGCGCCTCGAGGACCCCGTCGAGGTCCTCGGGTGTCGCCACGGTGTGCACCGCAACCTCGGGCACGGTGCGCTTGGCGAGGCCGGCCAGCACGCCTCCGGGCCCGACCTCGACCACGGTGGTCGCCCCGAGCTCGGCGAGGCGCTCCTGCACCTGCCGCCAGCGCACGGGTGCCAGCATGCCATCCACGAGCGCCGCGGTCACGGCGGCGGCCTCGGTCGCCTCGCGCGCGGTGGCTCCGGCGACGATCGGCACCGCCGCGTCCCGCACCTCGGCTGCCGCGAGC
>JBKHEJ010000062.1:0-13113 GCA_046540855.1 Nitriliruptoraceae bacterium | reverse complement strand
CGGGCGGGCGCGTTGTCTGAAGCGATGCGACGGAGTGAACGTCGCTTCGCTTCAAACAACCGCACCAACCGGAACCAGAGAGGGGCCAGCCACGCGGGCCGGCCACGCAGTTGGGCCACGCGGGCCGGCCACGCGGGCCGCTCAGCGCTCGCGCGTGAACACCACCCCCGACGAGTCGTTCAGGACGATCGGGCCGCCGAGGTAGTCCGATCCGATGTTCGGCGTGCGCAGCCTGAGGTACCAGCCCTCCGGATCGAGGCCCGGCAGCGGCACCCGGACGGGGTCGAGTTCGGCGTCGGCGCCCTCCATGTTGGCGACGAGCAGCACCTGCTCACGCCCGTCCGGGGAGGTCCGCAGCGACGCGAACACCGCGTGGCCATCGACCGGCTGGAGGTAGTCGAACGCGTCGCCGTCGCGCAGGTCGTCCCGCAGCCACCGTCGTGCACGCCGGAACTCCCGCACCGCGACGTTGTAGGTGGTCTGGTTCGGGTCGAGCCGGTTCGCCCAGCCGTGCACGTTGCAGTAGTCGTGCATGTCGTCCATCCACGCTCGGGCGATGCGCTTGAGGGTGGGCGGGTCCACCGGCAGCGGCCCGGCCAGCGGTGGCTCGACGCCGTTGATCAGCCGCGAGATCGTGTCGAGGTCGTAGTCGGTGACCTCGACCAGCGCCGGCAGCAGGTCCATGAACCGACGGAGCTCCTCCAGCGTCTCGAACCCGAGCGCCTTCAACCGCTTGAAGTTCGCGGCCAGCGGGTAGAACTCCTCGTCCACCTGCCAGACCAGCGAGAGGGTCTCCTCGGAGACGACCTTCACGCCGTAGCGGTCGTCCTGGTTGCGGATGAACCCCCACGCCGCCCGCATGGAGGCGTTGAGGAAGTCCATCGGCACGCCCGGGAACGCGCAGTAGGTCAGCATCTTGATCGCGGGGTTGTCGTAGGCCTTGTCCAGGATCTGCAGCTCGGTCTCGCCCAGCCGGGTGTTGATCGTCAGCTCCGGGCTGACCTGGGTGCCGCGCCGCAGGGTGTCGTGGTTCGCGCAGCCGGAGATCCAGGTCGAGCCGTGCGCCAGGATCTGCCGGATCCGCCACCACGAGCGCAGCCAGAAGCCGTACACGAAGGGCGTGTTGTGGGCGAAGGTCAGCGGCCCCCACTGGAACACGTCCGGATCGGGCTGATCGTCGATCACCGCCCGGTAGGTCGAGGACAGCTCCCAGTCGGGCTCCGGCCAGGGCCGGCCGTCCTCGAAGATCATCCACGGCCGGTAGCGGCAGCCCGCGACCTGCTGGACGAGGTCGCTCATCTGCTGGAGGTAGCGGTCGTCGTGGCGGAGCTCGCGCGCTTCCGCGTCGTAGAACTTGAAGTCCTGGGCACCGTCGACCCGCACCCCGTCGAAGCCGAGGTCGATCTTGCGGCGCTGCATCTCGAGCAGGAGCGCTCGGACCCACGGGTTGCGGTAGTCGAGGTTCTGGCCGTACATGTTGGGGCCGGCGAACCACTCGGAGTCGAGCACCTCGAGCGCCTGGTTGTCGGCGTGCCCGTAGACGACGTCGGCGATGAGCCGGATCGGGCCGGTCGGGAAGGTGTGCAGGGCGACGGCGAGGTCCACGAGCTCGTCGGGCCGGCCGGTCTCGAGCAGCGTCGGGTTGATCGCCGCCGACCCGGCGATGACGATGTCGTAGCCCCAGTTGGTCGTGTCCGGCCGGCGCAGCACGGCGGTGACCTCGTCAGGCTCGCGCACGTCTCGAGGTTCGACGCGGCCTGCTACGCGGTCCTCGTCGAGGCCGTCGGTGGTGCCGACGCCCTCGGGTTCGAGCACCTCGAAGAACGCCGGCCCCGTCTCGTACACGGTGGTGGGTTCGACCGGCAGCAACTGCACGGCGTCGTAGCCGGAGTAGACCTGCTCCTCCGGAGACAGCTCGCGGCCCTCGGCCACGTGACGGGCGAGGCGCTCGTAGAAGCGGGCCAGGCTCGCGAGCGTGCCACCGGAGGTCGCGGTGGGCACGTGCAGTTGGAGGATGTTCGCGGCCGGTCCCTGCTTGACGATGCCACCCCCGCACCGGTCATCACCGGCCGTGCTGGCGAGCTGCTGCCAGTAGCCACGGTCCCCACGCTCGGCGTCGAGGCGGTCGAGGTCGTAGACCTCGGCGGGCGCGAACGCGCCGTAGGGCAGCGAGGAGGCCAGCGGGTCGAACACGCGGTGCCAGGCCCCGTCGCGGTCGCGGTAGGTCAGGCAGTAGAGGCTGCCGAGCTGCTCCCGCGTGCCGACGTTGAGGCCCCGGGCCACGGTCCAGACCAGGTCCCGGTCGCGCTGGACGGGCACGAGGGTGCGCCGGAAACGCACCGTGGCCCGGGAGATGGTGACATCGAGGTCGTCGAGCGGGTCGAGGACCTCGAGGAACACGTCCGCCTCGGCGACCCGTTGCCGGGTCAGCCGCGGGATCCACATCGCGAAGGTGACCGTGCCGTCGGCACGCGGGTGGGCGCCGAGCCGGGGCGCGAAGGCCCGCGCGAGCTCGAAGGGGTCGGGGTGCTCGCGCTCACGCTCCTGGAACCACGCGCCGAACTCCGTGGTGGCGGCCTCGTCCCACTGCGGGCGGGCAACGGCGGCGACGTGCTCGGTCACGGGAACGGTCCTCAGGTCGGCGGTCTCGGGCGCAGGCGGAGCCGCCGTCATCCAACCAGCCACGGACCGGACCTGCAGCGCCCCGCGAGCACCGCTCGGTCAGGTCGGGAGCGGGACGCCGACGGGTCCCTCGTCCCACCGGGGCCAGAGCCCGACGGGTCCGCCGTCCCACCGTGGCCGGCCCCCGACGGGTCCCTCGTCCCACCGGGGCCAGAGCCCGACGGGTCCGCCGTCCCACCGGGGCCAGAGCCCGACGGGTCCGCCGTCCCACCGTGGCCGGCCGGCGTCAGCTGAGCCGCATCCGAAGCTCCTCGAACCCGGCCGGATCCTGGCCGACCGCCGCGCCGAGGTCGAGCTCCTGCCCGTCGCCGCGAGCGTCGAGCGCCTGCTCCAGGTGCCCGCGCTCGACGAGGATCCGCACCGCCTCGGTGGCCACCTGCAGCGGCGGGACGCCGGTCAACCCCAACCCACGCCGGGTGTGGTGCGCGAGACGGAGCGGGTACCTGCGCCCGTCGCCGCGCAGCAGCTCGAAGCCCTCCGGGCCCGTCTGGTGCAGGATCGGTGCGTCCACCTCAGTACCCCAGGCGTCCGAGCTGCTTCGGGTCACGCTGCCACTCCTTGGCGACCCGCACGTGGGTGGTGAGGAACACCTTCGCGCCGAAGAGCACCTCGAGCTCCTCGCGCGCGGCGGTGGCCGCCGCCTTCAGGTGCTCGCCGCCACGACCGATCACGATCGGCTTCTGCGACTCCCGCTCGACGTGGATGACCGCGTCGATGCGCAGCAGGTCCTCGCGCTCGGGGTCCGGGGCGACCTCGTCCACGGTCACCGCGATGGAGTGGGGCAGCTCCGCGGTGACCACCGCGATGAGCTTCTCGCGCAGGATCTCCGCGGCGAGCTGGCGCTCGGGCTGGTCGGATACCTGACCGCTCGGGAACAGCCGCGGCCCCTCGGGCAGGTGCGAGATCAGCACCTCGAGGAGCCGGTCGAGGTTGTCCCCGCTCGCAGCCGAGACCGGCACGATGTCCGCGAAGCCCCCCACCGACGCGCCGAGCTGCTCGAGCCGGACCAGCTCCGGCAGCATGCGCTCCTTCGGCCGCACGAGGTCGACCTTGTTGGCGATGGCGACCACCGGTGTCGTGGTCCCAGCCAGCTCCCGGGCGAGGAAGCCGTCGCCCGGCCCGACGTCGGCGGCGACGTCGACCACGAAGGCCAGCAGGTCCACGCCGGCCCAGGTGTCACGCACCAGGTCGTTCAGCCGGCGGGTGAGCAGGGTGCGGGGCTTGGCGAGCCCCGGGGTGTCGAGGAAGACCAGCTGCGCGTCCTCGCGCGTGAGCACCCCGCGGATCGCGTTGCGGGTCGTGCCGGGCACCGGGGTGACGATGGCGACCTTGGCACCGACGAGGTGGTTCAGCAGGGTCGACTTGCCGGTGTTGGGGCGCCCGACCAGGGCGATGAGACCGCTGCGGTGGCCGTCGGGCGTGGGCTCGTGCAGCCCAGCCAGCACCGCCTCGACGTCCAGCTCACGCCCGGCCATCGACGACCTCCCCCTCGGCGAGCCGGTCCGGGGTGAAGGCGGCCGGCAGCAACTGGGAGATGGTCCGCGTCAGCACGGCCTCCCCCACCGAGCCGGCGGCGTGCACCACCGCCGCCGGCCCGAACTCCGCGATGGTCTGACGGCACGCACCACACGGGGTGCATGGTCGTGCTCCATCGCCGGCGACGACGACCAGGAGGACCTCCTCGCGGGCCCCCTCGGCGCACATGCGCGCAAGCGCCGTCTGCTCCGCGCAGGTCGTCAGCCGGTAGGAGGCGTTCTCGACGTTGACGCCCTCGAAACGGCGGCCGGAGACGGTGACGACGACCGCCCCGACCCGGAACCCCGAGTAGGGGGCGTAGGCGTGCTCGCGCAGCTCGCGGGCGCGGGCGAGGAGGTCAACGACCAACCCGTCAGGCTCGGATGCGGACACCGGCAGCTCCTCGGTGGGCTCTCGAGCCTACAACCGCCGAGCATGACCGACGGCCGGCCCCGCACCGGCCGGCCGTCGGCGTTGCTCCTCCCCGCTCCCCGTCCGCGCTGGCGGACGGGCCGCATCACTGCAGGAACGTGCTCGCGTAGCGCGTGAGCGTGTCCAGGTAGTTGGCCCGCTCGAAGGCGGACGGATCGCGGACGGTGCGTTGGGAGACCGCACCGACCATCTCCCGGACGGAGGAGTAGCCCGTCTCCATCATCCACGCCTCGAGCTCGCCGAGGATCGTGGCTGCATGGTCCGGGCCTCGGCGCAGCAGCGCCGAGGTCGCCATCCCGACATCCGCGCCCGCGAGCAGGATCTTGGCCAGATCCGCCCCGGTGTGGATGCCGGTCGTCGCCGCGATGGACGCGCTGATCCGGCCGTGCAGGATCGCGCACCAGCGCAGCGGCAAGCGGAGCTCGTCGGAGGTCGACAGCACCAGGTGCGGTCCGACCGCCAGCGTCTCCAGGTTGATGTCGGGTTGGTAGAACCGGTTGAACAGCACCAGGCCCGCGGCGCCCGCATCGGCCAACTGCCGGGCGAGGTTGCCGAAGGCTGAGTAGTGCGGGCCGAGCTTGACCGAGACCGGCACGCTGGCGGCGCCGACGACGGCCTCGACCAGCGCCAGGGTCTCGAGCTCGATCTGCCGGCCCGACACGTCGGTGTCCGCGGCGATGCGGTAGACGTTCAGCTCGATCGCGTCCGCGCCGGCCTCGCTCAGCAGGCGTGCGTAGCGGGTCCAGCCGCCCGTGGTCACCCCGTTCAGGCTCGCGATGACCGGCACCGAGGTGGACTTCTTGGCACCGCGGATCAGGCCGAGGTAGCGGGAGACCCCGTTGTTGTAGTCGTCGAGGCTCGGGACGTACCCGCTGGTCGCCTCCGGGTTCACGTCGCTGCCGTACTCCGACAGCGCGTCCATCTGGATCGACTCGTGCTCGAGCTGCTCCTCGAACAGGCTCGGCAGCACCACCGCGCCGATCCCCGCAGCATCCAGCGCTTTCAGCGAGGGCAGGTCACCCGTGAAGGGACCGGCCGACGCCACCAGCGGGCTCCTGAGCTTCATCCCGAGGTACTCGGCGGTGAGGTCCACCTCGCCGTCGAACTCCGGTCCGCTGGGGACGACCTGGCCGGGGCCGGGAGGGACGTTGTCCTCGTTCCACTCGGTCATCCTCAGGCCTCCTCGGTGTCAGCGTCATCGACGACCACGTCGGTCGCGGCCACGGGCTGCGTGCGCTCGAGCCCGGCGAGCTGCTCGTAGTAGCGCCAGCGCTCGTCGACGTCGCTCTGGGCGAGCTTCATCAGCATCGACGCGCGCTCCGGGTCGGTGCGGGTGAGCGCCGCGAACCGCCCCTCGGTGGTGAGGAAGTCCGACACCGGCTGCGACGGGGCCTTGGAGTCGAGCTTGAAGGGGTGCTCATGCTCGTCCTCACCGGGGTGGTACCGGAACAGCGGCCAGTACCCGGTCTTGACGGCGAGGTCCATCCGGTGCATCGAGTCCTTCATGTCGACCCCGTGGGCGATGCAGGTCGAGTACGCCAGCAGCAGCGACGGCCCCGGCCACGCCTCGGCCTCACGCATGGCCTTCAGCGTCTGCATCTCGTTGGCACCGAGGGCGATCTTGGCCACGTAGACGTGCCCGTACTGCATCGCCAGGACCCCGAGGTCCTTCTTCGGTGCGCCCTTGCCCGCGGTGGCGAACTTCGCGACCGCCCCCCGGGTCGTCGCCTTGGACGCCTGCCCACCGGTGTTGGAGTACACCTCGGTGTCGAGCACGAGCACGTTGATGTCCGCGCCGGTCGCGAGCACGTGGTCCAGCCCGCCGAACCCGATGTCGTAGGCCCAACCGTCCCCACCGACGATCCAGACGTCCCGGCGCACCAGGTTGCCCGCGATCACCTTCAGGTGGCGCGCCGCCGCGGCGCGCTCGCCGCTGATGCCCTCCAGCCGCTGCTGCAGCTCGGCGACCCGCTCGCGCTGGGCCTCCAGCCCGGCCTCGTCGCTCTGGTCCGCGGTGACCAGCGCGGTGACGAGGTCGTCCCCGATGTCGGCCGCGAGGACGTGGAGCAGGTGCGTGGCCAGCTCGCGGGTCTCATCGATCGCGAGCCGCATGCCGAGCCCGAACTCGGCGTTGTCCTCGAACAGCGAGTTCGACCAGGCCGGACCGCGTCCGGCCGCGTTCGTGCCGTAGGGGGTGGTCGGCAGGTTCCCGCCGTAGATCGACGAGCAGCCGGTGGCGTTCGCGATCACGGAGCGATCCCCGAACAGCTGGCTCATCAGCTTGATGTAGGGGGTCTCGCCGCACCCGGCGCAGGCACCGGAGAACTCGAACAGCGGCTGCAGGGTCTGGGAGTGCTTCACGGTGTCGTTGCGGACCTTGTCCCGCTCCGGGTACGGCAGCCCGAGGAACGCCTTGAACCGCTCCCGCTCGAGGTCGATGACCGTGCGCTCCTCGTCGCCGTTGGCGACGACCGGGTCGAGCACGGGGGTCATGTTGATGGACTTGTGGCCGACGTCGGTGCGGCTGACCGCCGGGCAGGTCTCCACGCAGACGCTGCACCCGGTGCAGTCGTCGGGGGCGACCTGGACCGTCAGGTGCATGCCCTTGAGGTCGCGGTCCTTGAACGGCTTCGACAGGAAGGTGTCGGGCAGGTCCTCGAGGTGCTCCTCCTCGAACACCTTGATCTGGATCGCGGCGTGCGGGCACACGATCGCGCACTTGCCGCAGCTGATGCAGATGTCGGGGTCCCAGGTCGGGATCTCCAGCGCGATCGAGCGCTTCTCGAACCGACCGGTCGCGGTCGGGAACGCCCCGTCGATCGGCAGCGCCGAGACCGGCAGGAGCTCTCCCTGTCCCGCGAGGAGCCGGGCGGTGACCCGCTGCACGAAGTCCGGGACGTCACCGGCCTCGAGCTCGGTCAGCTCGAGCGCCCGCTCGATCGGGTCGGGTCGGGTCAGCAGGGAGGTCGCCTCCGCCGGCACCTCGATGCGGTGGATGGCCTCCTTCGCGGCCTCGATGGCGTCGAGGTTGCGGTTGACGACCTTCTCACCGGCGCGGCCGTAGCTCTTGCGGACCGCGTCCTGGATGGCGGCGAGCGCCTCGTCGGGCGGCAGCACGCCGCTGATCAGGAAGAACGCGGCCTGCATGATGGTGTTGATGCGCCCGCCGAGGCCGACCGAGCGCGCGATGCCGTGCCCGTCGATGGTGTAGACGGCGAGGTCGCGCTCGATCATGATCTCCTGGACGTCCCGCGGGAGCCGGTCCCAGACCTCCTCGGGCGCGAAGGGCGCGTTGAGCAGCACCGTGCCACCGGGCTTGATCTCGTGCAGGACGTCGAGCTTCTCGAGCAGCCCGAACTGGTGGACACCGACGAAGTCGGCGACCTCGACGAGGTAGGTGGAGTCGATCGGTCGGCTCGAGACCCTCAGATGCGAGGCCGTGACCGCGCCCGACTTCTTCGAGTCGTAGACGAAGTAGGCCTGGCTGTACTTGCCGAGGCCCTCGGCGAGGATCTTCGTGGTGTTCTTGGCCGCCCCGACGGTGCCGTCGGAGCCGAGCCCGTGGAAGATCGCGGCGAGGTCGTCCTCGAGGCGCGGGAGCTGGAAGCTGCGGTCGACGTCGAGCGAGGTGTGCGACACGTCGTCGATGATCCCGACGGTGAAGCGGCGCTTCGGCTCGTCCTTGGCGAGCTCGGCGAGCACCGCGGCGACCATCGCCGGGGTGAACTCCTTGGACGACAGCCCGTAGCGGCCCCCGATCAGGGTCGGCAGCGACGCCCGTCGGCCGGTGGCCACCGCGTCGGCGAGGGTGGTCAGCACGTCCTGCAGGAGGGGGTCGCCGGTGGCGCCGGGCTCCTTGGTGCGATCGAGCACCGCGATGGAGCGCACGGTGTCCGGCAGCGCCGCGAGGAAGGCCTCGACCGGGAAGGGCCGGTACAGCCGGACCACGATGACGCCGACCTTCTCGCCCTGCTCGACGAGGTGGTCGATGACCTGACGGGTCGGACCGACCCCGGAGCCCATGAGCACGACCACGCGCTCGGCATCGGGGGCGCCGTGGTACTCCATGAGCTCGTAACGCCGACCGGTCCGCTCGGCCAGGACGTCCATGACCTCCTGGACCGCGCCGGGCACGGCGGCGATGTAGGGGTTCGCGGCCTCGCGTGCCTGGAAGAACACGTCCGGGTTCTGGGCCGAGCCGCGCAGGGTCGGGCGGTCCGGGTCGAGGGCGAGCTGCCGGAAGCGCAGCACGTCCTCCTCGACGATCATCGCGCGCAGATCCTCGTCGCCGAGCAGCTCGACACGGTTGAGCTCGTGCGAGGTACGGAAACCGTCGAAGAAGTGCATGACCGGCAGCCGGGTCGCGAGCGTCACCGCGTGCGCCACGGCCGCCATGTCGTGGGCCTCCTGCGGGGAGTTGGAGGCGAGCATCGTCCAGCCGGTGGAGCGGGAGGCCATCACGTCGGAGTGGTCCCCGAAGATGGAGAGCGCGTGGGTCGCGACGGTCCGAGCGGCGACGTGGATGACCGCCGGGGTGAGCTCCCCGGCGATCTTGAACATGTTGGGCAGCATGAGCAGCAGGCCCTGGGACGAGGTGAAGGTCGTCCCGAGCGAGCCGCCCTGGATCGCACCGTGCAGGGCACCAGCGGCGCCCCCCTCCGACTGCATCTCCACCACCGAGGGCACCGCGCCCCACAGGTTCGGCTTCCCCGCGGAGGCCCACGCGTCCGAGAACTCGCCCATGGGTGAGGATGGGGTGATCGGGTAGATCGCCACGGTCTCGGAGCAGCGGTAGGCCACGTGTGCGGTGGCCTCGTTGCCGTCCAGCGTGGCGACCTCTGGCCGCGGCTCCTCCTGGGGGGACCCCGGGTCGGAGCTAGCGGTTGACACGGTCGTGGCTGCCATCGGACACCTCTCCATAGGCGCGCGGCGCGGGCGCGCGCGGACGTCACGGCTGACGCTACGAGCCCGGACGTCAGGAGGGGTCGGCCGCAGGTCCCGTGTCGGCGGGACCTCGTGCCCCATCCCCGTCACGGCCGGCGGCGGGGGCACCCGCGGTGGCCGCCGGGGCATCGACGGTGACGAGCACGCTGGCGATCCGACGGCCCTGGAGGGCCTCGACCTCGAGGACCGTGCCCTCGAGCTCGATGCGCTCCCCGCTGCGCGGCAGCCGGCCCAGGGTGGCGAAGACCAGGCCACCGAGGGTGTCCCACCCCTCCTCCGGCAGCTCGAGGGAGAGCAGCTCGTTGAGGTCGTCCACGCCGAGGCGCGCATCCACCCGCAGCCGGCCGTCCGCGAGCGGCTCGACGAGGGGCTCCTCACGGTCGTGCTCGT
This sequence comes from Nitriliruptoraceae bacterium, assembly GCA_046540855.1. Classification (GTDB taxonomy): domain Bacteria; phylum Actinomycetota; class Nitriliruptoria; order Nitriliruptorales; family Nitriliruptoraceae; genus T1Sed10-7. The sequence continues at coordinate 3,150 of JBKHEJ010000062.1, read as the reverse complement.
CGACGATCTCGCCGACGATCTCCTCGAGCACGTCCTCGATGGTGACGATGCCGACGAACTCGCCGTACTCGTCGACGACGAGGGCGAGGTGGACCGCATCGGCCTGCAGCTCGCGCAGCAGGTCGTCGAGGCGCTTGGTCTCCGGCACGAAGGTGGGCGGCCGGATCAGGTCGGTCCACCCCTCGCCTGCGTCCTCGCTGGCGAGGCGGCGCAGGAGATCCTTGGCGTACACCACCCCGACGAGCTCATCGACGTCGTCGGCGGCGTGCACGGGCAGGCGGGAGTAGCCGCCCTCCACCGCCGTGCGCACGACCTCGCTCGTCGACGCCGTGCGCTCGACGGTGGTGACGTCCGGACGCGGCACCATCACCTCGCGCGCGAGGGTGTCCCCGAGCTCGAAGATGGAGCGGATCATCGCCCGCTCCTCCGGCTCCAGCGCGTCGTCCTCGTCGGTCTCGTCCCCGCTCAGTGCCCGGAGCTCGTCATCCCCGGCGTGGGGACCTGAGACCTCGTGGTGCCGGGGCAGCAGCGCCCGACCGGCCGCGATCATGGCGGTGGACAGCGGGGTGGTGAGCCGGACCAGCCCGCGGCCGAGCCGCGCGAGCCGGAGCCCGGCTGCCTCGAGGTAGCGCAGCACGAGCGTGCGGGGGACGACCTCGCCGATCACCAGGCTCGTCACCACGGTCAGCACCACCGCGAGCACCAGCGTCCAGCCGGCCCCGCCGCGGCTGGTGACCAGGTGCACGACCACCGCAGCCAGGGTGATCCGCGCGGTGACGGTGGTGACGAGGAGCGCGTCCAGGCTGCGGGCGCGGTGCTCGGTCAGCCACAGCAGCGCGACGGCGCGGGGCGACTCGTCCTGCTCCTCGGCCAGGCGCAGGGCGCGGACGACGCTCATGCGCGTCACGACGGTCTCGATGGCCGCCAGCAGCGCGGTCAGCACGAGCAGCAGCGTCGCCGCGGCCGCGCTCACGAACAAGGCAGGGTCGCTCACTTGGCACGGTCCTCGTGCCGGTGGCCCGCGAGCAGCTCCTCGGTGCGGGCGAACATCACCCGTTCCTCCTCCGGCTCGGCGTGGTCCATGCCGAGCAGGTGCAGCAGGCCGTGGACGGTCAGCAGCCGCAGCTCCTCGTGCGTGCTGCGCTTCAAGCCCGGCGCCTGCGCCGCCGCGATGGCGGGGCACAGGACCACGTCGCCGAGGACGGCGGGGACATCGGGTGGCGTCTCGCCCGGCTCGTCGATGGGGAAGGCGAGCACGTCGGTCGGCCCCTCCTTGCCGAGGTGGGTCCGGTTCAACCTGGCGATCGTGTCGGCGTCCACGAGGAGGAGGGCGACCTCCATGTCGGCGGGGACCCGCTGGGCCTGCAGCACGTAGCGTGCGAGGTCGAGCAGGTCCTCGGTATCGACCGGCTCGTCCTGCTCGTCGGCGAGGTAGACGGCCACCTCAGCCCCCGTCCCGTGCGGCGCCGGCCCCCCGCACCGCCGGTGCGTCCTGCTGCGCCTCGTCGTAGGCCTCGTACGCCTCCACGATGCGCTGCACGATGTGGTGGCGGACGACGTCGCCCGAGGTCAGCCGGGTGAAGGCGACGCCCTCGATGCCGTCGAGGATCTCCCCCACCACCCGCAGGCCGGAGCGCGCACCGCTGGGCAGGTCGACCTGGCTCACGTCGCCGGTCACCACCGCCTTGGAGTTGAACCCGATCCGGGTCAGGAACATCTTCATCTGCTCGGGCGTGGTGTTCTGGGCCTCGTCGAGCACGATGAAGGCGTCGTTGAGGGTCCGGCCCCGCATGTAGGCCAGCGGCGCGATCTCGATCGTGCCGCGATCGACGTGGCTGACGAGCTCGTCCGCCTCCATCATGTCGTGGAGCGCATCCCACAGCGGCTTGAGGTAGGGGTCGATCTTCTCGTGCAGCGTCCCGGGCAGGAACCCGAGCCGCTCCCCCGCCTCCACCGCGGGCCGGGTCAGGATGAGCCGGTTGACCTGCTTGGAGCGCAGCGCCTGGACGGCCGCCCCCATGGCGAGGTAGGTCTTGCCCGTGCCGGCCGGCCCGATCCCGAAGGTGACGGTGCTGGCCTTGATGGCGTCGAGGTAGCGCTTCTGGCCGAGCGTCTTGGCCCGGATCGTCCGGCCGCGGTGGGTGATGAGCGACTCGGACAGCACCTCGGAGGGACGCTCGTCGGCGTCATCACGGATCATGCGCACCGTCTGGCGGACGACGCCGCGGTCGATCGCCTGGCCGCGGTCGAGCAGGAGCACGAGCTCCTCGAACAGCCGGGCGACCCGAGCGGTCTCCTCGGCGTCCTCGGAGCGGATCGAGATCTCGTTGCCGCGCACGTGGATCACGGCGTGGAAGGCGTCCTCGATCGTGCGCAGCAGCTCGTCACGGGTCCCGAGCAGCGAGACCATCGCGTGCTCCCCGGGGACCAGCACCCGTACCGCGGTGACCTCGGCATCCTCCTCGGCGGTGGTCATGGCGGCGCCGGGACCCGGATGCGGGGTCGAGGTGCTGGACGGTCGTACCACGGGTGGGTGGTGCTCCTCAGCGGACGACGCCGGCCTCGCTCAGCCGGGTCCGCAGGTCGTCAGGGCTGGCGTCCATGATCGCGGCGAGCAGCTCGAGGTCACCGGCCCGGACCGTGAGGACCTGGCCGTTGTAGTCGCCCCGCCGCGCCTGGATGGCCGCAGCGTACCGGCGCACGGCCGGCTCGACGCTGCGCTCACGTTCGAGGGCGACGAGGTCGATCACGAGGTCGGGACCGAGGTCCATGCTCACCCCACCACGGCCGCCACGCTCCGGGAGCAGCTCCACGACGGGGACCCGGTAGAAGCTCGCGAGACGTTGCAGGCGGGGGATCGACACGGAACGCTCGCCACGCTCGTAGGCACCGACGACCGAGGCCTTCAGCTCCCCGTCGCTGCGCTCCTCGACCTCGTGGAGCGAGAGCCCCTGCTGTTGGCGGACGCGCCGCAGGCGGGCGCCGAGCAGTCCGGCGTAGCGCTCCTCGTCCCCGGACATCGACATCCCCTCGGCTGGCAGCATGGGCGGCCGACGGCCACCTCGTCCCCATCGAGCCTACCGCGACCACACAGCGTCAGGTAGGAGCGCGACCTTGCGCAGCGACGTGCACACGCTCCGTTCCTGAGGT
>JBKHEJ010000061.1:0-13151 GCA_046540855.1 Nitriliruptoraceae bacterium | reverse complement strand
GCGTTGCTCCCCACCATCCGTCCGCACACCCGGGCGAACCCGGGGGAGCAACCACCGCGCCGCCCCGCGCGTGAGCGTTGCTCCCCACCATCCGTCCGCACACCCGGGCGGATCCGGGGGAGCAACCACGGCGCGGGGGGCGCGGGCTACCTCAGCGCAAGCACCGAGGCAGCACGCACCCGCCGACGGACCGAGGCAGCGCACACCCGACGACGGACCGAGGCAGCACGCACCCGACGACGGGCCGAGGTAGCGCACGACGTCCCGAGCGGCGAAGATGCGACCGCGGACGCTGCCGTGACCGTGACGCACGACCGTGCGAGCGAGAGCGAGCGAGAGCGGGCGAGAGCCGGAGCGAGCGAGAGCCGGAGCGAGCGAGGACCGGATCGAGCGCCAGCGCGAGCGGAGCCGGTGCGCGGCGGGGCCCGAACGACGGGAGGACCAGCACGATGGAGCACGAGTTCGACCACGTCCTCAAGGACGGGAGTGTGGTCCACATCCGGCGCATCCGCCCCGACGACAAGGCCCGGCTGCTCGGCATGTGGGGCCGCACGAGCGCCGAGTCGCGCCGGCTGCGCTTCCACGGACCCTTCAACATGGACGAGTCGAACGTCCACCGCTTCACCGACCTCGACCCGACCCTGCAGTACGCCGTGGTCGCGACCCGCGGGCGCGGGGAGCGCGAGCGCATCATCGGCGTGGCCCGCTACGAGCGCGACCCCGACCAGCCCGACCACGCCGAGTTCGCGGCCCTGGTCGAGGACGGCGCCCAGGGGCGCGGCATCGGGACGGTGCTCGTGCGCCAGGTCGCGCTCGCCGCCGAGACCGCCGGGATCCGCAAGCTCGCCGGCGACATCCTCGCCGACAACGTCGCGATGCTGAACCTGGTCCGAGAGCTCGGGCTCGAGTACTCCGCCGGACACGAGGGCGGGGTCGTACGCTCCGACCTCGCGACCACGGTCACGCCGCGCTTCCTCGACGCCGTCGCCGCGGGGGAACGCGCCGCTGCCCGCGTCGCGCTGGACCGCTTCCTCAGGCCGGAGAAGGTCGCCGTCGTCGGTGCATCGCGCGACCGATCCACCATCGGTGGGATGCTGCTCGACCACCTGCGCCAGTCCGACTTCAGTGGGGTCGTCTACCCGGTCAACAACAGCGCCCCCTACGTGCAGGGCATGGCCGCCTACCGACGGCTGGCCGAGTGCCCGCAGGTCCCTGACCTCGCGGTCGTGTGCGTGCCGGCGAGGTTCGTACCGGACGTGGTCGATGAGGCTGCGGAGATCGGCGTCAAGGCCGTGTGCATCATCTCCTCCGGCTTCGCGGAGATCGGCGGGGAGGGCACCGCCCGGCAGGAGGCGATCGTCGACCGCGCGAGCCAGGTCGGCATGCGCATCGTCGGCCCGAACTGCATGGGCGTGCTGAACGCGAACGCGGACATGCGCATGAACGCGACCTTCTCGCCCGTGCTGCCCCGCCCCGGGAAGGTGTCGATGTCGTCGCAGTCCGGGGCGCTCGGGCTCGCGGTGCTCGAGCACGTCGAGTCCCTCGGGCTCGGGATCTCCACCTTCGTCTCGGTGGGCAACAAGGCGGACGTGTCCGGCAACGACCTGTTGCTGTACTGGGAGGAGGACCCGGACACCGACGTGATCCTGATGTACCTCGAGTCCTTCGGGAACCCCCGCAAGTTCTCCCGCATCGCCCGGCGCATCTCGCGCACGAAGCCCATCGTGGCGGTCAAGTCCGGGCGGTCCAGCGCGGGTCGGCGCGCCGCGTCCTCCCACACCGCAGCGCTGGCGGTCGGCGACGACGCCGTCGAGGCACTGCTCTCCCAGGCCGGGGTGATCCGCACCAAGACGCTCGAGGAGATGTTCGACTGCGCGGCCCTGCTGTCCTCCCCAGGGACCTGGCCCGCCGGTCGCAACGTCGCCGTCATCACCAACGCGGGCGGGCCAGGGATCCTCGCTGCCGACGCGCTCGCCGCCAACAACCTCGAGGTGCCGAGGTTGTCGGACCGCACCGTCGAGGCGCTCCGTGACTTCCTGCCTCCCGAGGCGGGCGTGTCGAACCCGGTCGACATGATCGCGTCAGCGGATCCGGACTCCTTCGGCCGGGCCGTGCGCATCCTCGGCAACGCGGACGAGATCGACGTCGTGTTCGTGATCTTCATCCCCACCGCCGCCGCGGACGCGGACGCCTTCGCCGAGGCGCTGGTCACGGCCCGCCAGGATCTGCCCGACGACACCCCGGTCGTCGCGGTGATCATGACCACCGACGGGGTGCCGACGGCCCTGCGCGAGGCGCGGATCCCGACCTTCTCCTTCCCCGAGGGAGCCGCTCGGGCCATGGGCCGGGTGCGGGTGTGGGCGCGCTGGCGCCGCCAGCCGCTCGGCGAGGTGAGGGTCTTCGAGGACGTGGCCCGGGACCGTGCGCGGCGCTACGTGCGCGAGCAGCTCGCCACCTCGACGGCCGAGGACGGCTCGCTGTGGCTGCAGCCGGAGCAGGCATCGGCGCTGCTCGGCTGCTACGGCATCCCCATCGCCCGCTCCGAGGTGGTGACCTCCGCGGCCGAGGCGGTGGCGGTCCAGGAGCGGCTCGGGGGGCCGGTGGCCGTCAAGCTCGCCGCGCCGATCCACAAGGCCGAGGTGGGTGGCGTGGCGCTCGGGTTGACCGACGCGGCCGCGATCGAGCGGGCCATCGACACGATGCGCGAGCAGCTCGCCGACCGCGGGCTGGCCGAGCACGGGGAGCGCTTCCTCGTCCAGGAGATGGTCGACGAGGGCGTCGAGATGGTGGTCGGCGTGACCCACCACCCGGCCTTCGGCCCGCTCGTGCTGACCGGGGCGGGAGGGACGCTGGTCGAGCTGCTCGGCGACGTGAGCCTGCGCATCACCCCGCTGACCACCGTGGACGTGGACGACATGCTCCTGCAGCTCAAGATGGCCCCGCTGCTGAGCGGCTACCGCGGGTCGCCGCCGGCGGACGTCCCGGCGCTCAAGGAGCTGGTGCACCGCGTGGGCGCGATGGTCGAGGATCTGCCGGAGGTGGCGGAGCTCGACCTCAACCCGGTGTTCGTCCGTCCCGAGGGGGGCGGGGTGCTCGCGGTGGACGTGCGCTGCAAGCTGCGGCCGGCGGACTGAGGCGCCTGGGGCCGCGGCGTGCGGGGCTGAGATCTGGGTGCACGAGCCGTCGGAGGGCGGAGCCCACCGCACCCAGATGCCCGACCCGTCCGGCTGGCTCGTCGCGTCGGAGGCTCTACGATCGGCGCCGCCCGACCGTCCGACCGTCCGACCGCTCGACCGACCTCGACCGCCCGACCGTCCGACCTCGACCGCTCGACCGCCTGACCGACCAGCCGCCCGACCGACCAGCCGCCCCACCGCCTGACCTCGACCGCCCGGCTGCCCCCGCCCCACGCCAACGGAGCCCGCGTGACCCGCATCGTCGACCTGCTCCGCGCCGGGCCGACCACCTCGTTCGAGTTCTTCCCGCCGCGTACGGACGAGGGCGAGGCCACGCTCCGGGCGACCCTGCGCGACCTCGAGCCGCTCGGGCCGTCCTTCGTCTCGATCACCTACGGGGCCGGTGGGTCGACCCGGGAGCGGACGCACCGGCTCGTCCTCGACCTCTTGCAGCACACCTCGATGCCCCCGATGGCGCACCTGACGTCGGTGTCCCACACCCGCGAGGAGCTGCGCGAGATCCTGACCACCTACCGCCGCGAGGGGGTGACCAACGTCCTCGCGCTGCGCGGCGACCCCCCGCGCGATACCGACCCGACGGAGGTGTTCTACGCGCTCGAGCACGCGGTGGAGCTGGTGCAGCTTGCGCGTGAGGTCGGCGGGGAGGCGTTCACGATCGGCGTCGCCGCGCACCCTGCCGGCCACCCGACGGCTCCGGACCTCGCCACCGATCGCCGGCACCTCGCCGCGAAGCTCGAGCTCGCGGACGTCGCCGTGACGCAGTTCTTCTTCGCTGCCGAGGAGTACGCCCGGCTCGTGGAGGACCTGGCTGCGCTCGGCTGCCACAAGCCCGTGCTGCCGGGCATCATGCCGATCACGAACATCCGCCAGATCGAGCGGTTCGCCCAGCTGTCGGGCACCGAGGTACCGGTCGCGCTGGCGGACCGGTTCCACGCCCTCGGCGACGACGAGGCGGCCGTCCGAGCCCTGGGGATCGAGGTGGCGACCGAGCTGTGCCGGGACCTGCTCGACCTCGGCGCGCCGGGGCTGCACTTCTACACCCTCAACCGGTCCACCGCGACGCGGGAGATCCACCGCAACCTCGGGCTGGTCTCGCGGGTCACCTCGCCCTGATCGCGCCGCACCGGAGGAGAAGAGGCGCACGAAGGGCGGGCACGGACGGGGCGCCGGCAGTTGCGCGTGGCGGTCACGCCCGTGACCGGTCCGGCTTCCGGGCTCGCCCCTGATCGATCGCGCGGACGGCCGCGGCCCCCGCCGGAGCAGGGGCCGCAGGACGGTCAGCGCGACGCCGTGCTCACACGCCGGCGCTGTCGGCGATGACGGGGTCGAGGCTCGCGAAGTTGGCGAGGTAGGCGGCTCGGTCGGACTTGAGGCGATCCACGATCTCCTCGTACTCGCCGAGCCGGTCCTGGCGCTCGTAGAGCTTGCGGGGCTGGAGCAGGTCGTCGTCATCGAAGCCGGGGAGCTCCGCGGCGACGAGGTAGCCGAAGTCCGGGTCCTCCTCCCAGACGATCGTGCCGTCCACGATGCCCTGCTGGACCGCAGCGGAGTGCCGGATCTTGACCTTGCGGGAGCGCTCGTCACCCTCCGGGCCCCCGACCCGGCCGGTGTTCAGCAGGTACACCTCGAGGTCCGTGGTCGCGAGCAGCTCGAGGAACCGGTTGCCCATCGAGGACTCCTCCTCGAACCAGAACGGGTTCGTCCCTGGCACCCTGAGGCTCTTGCCCGCCTCGTGCGCCCCGCCCGCCGAGGTGCCCTGGGTCTCGCCCAGCATGAAGTAGTACGCGGCCTGCTCCGGCTTGAGCTTCGCCACCGCCGGGATGATGTTCTCGTTGCGGTTCAGGATGAACAGGTAGTGCGCCTTGGGCAGCCCCACCGGGTCCCGGTGCCGGATGTTGGCCAGCGGGAACGTCACACGCCCGTTCGCGGTGTAGGAGTCGTCGAAGAAGTCCACCTTGCCGTCCTCATCGACCGCCACCGACTCCAGCCATGCATCCGGTCGGGTCGCCCCCCCGTAGATCGTCGGCTCATCGTCCGGATCCAGCCCATAGGACTTCGCGAAACAGCCGTTCTCGGTCGTGTACACCTCCCCGCCCGGCAGCAGCGCGATGAAGTCGTCCTGCACCGGCAGGGACCCCTTGACGTTGCGGAAGGTGGTCGTGGTCTTCCCCGTCCCCGACAACCCGATGATCAAGGCTAGATGCTCGGTCCCATCCGCGGTCTCCGACGCCGGGAACGTCTTCGCGCCCGAGTGCATCGCGAGCCCCCCCAGCTCGAACACCCGCTTGTTCCACATCCGAAGCCCGCCCATCTTCGACTCACCGAAGTAGTCGGACCCGAACACCCGCGTCGTCCACGTGTCGTAATCCACCAGGATCAGGCACTCCTCATGATGCTCCGGGACCCTCAGCGTCGGCGTGTAGATCACCGTGAAGTCCGGCACCCACGCCTCATCCTTGTCGAAGAACAGCTGTTGTTGCATCGCGGGGATGTTGCTGTGCGCCTTCTCCATGTACAGCCGCGAGGGCGTCCGGAACGCAGGGTCCGGCCCGATGTAGCCCTCGATCAGCACCATGTCCTGCTCGGCGATGTACGCGTCCTGCTTGGCGGCGTACTCGGCAGCCTCAGCCCGCGACATCGTCTGCTTCGTGTTCGGCTCGTCGGACACGATGAACGTCGACGGTGTCAACCGAGCCAGGATCCGCGCCTGGTAGTTCACGTTGCCGAACTCGGTGACCCTCGTCCGATCCGGGGGCATGAGCTCGAGCACCCACTCGCGCAACTGCTCCTGGGACGGGTTCGCCACAACCGAACGGGCAGGGGGCAACTCGATGCTCATCGCAGGACGCTCCTCATCGTGGGGGCGGGACCCGACCGTCGCAGCTCGCGACGGTGCCTCGGATCCCTCGCGTCCAACCTAGCCAGGGGTCGCTTCGGGACCGGCGTCGGCGCGGACACGGCCGGCTCCGGTGCAGGCACCTGAGCGCAGCACCGCCACGGGCCGATCGCGCAGCCATGGAGCGAGATGAGTGAAGGACGCTGCCCCTCCAGGCGCGCGGTGCGGGTGCGGCGAGCACGAGGAGACGCAGGGCTTCCCGGCGTACAACATCACCACGGCACCCACGAAAGGACACTGGCCTTCCGGGTACGGAAGGCGATATGGGCAGCGCCGGGAGGGCGTGTTACCGTCGGGGAGGAACACGGGTTCCCGACGACAAACGTCGACCGCTCGCGGGGGGGAACGACCTCACAAGGAACGCTCTATGGCACGCAAGATGAGCGATGAGCACAAGGCTGCCCTCGCGAAAGGACGTGAGCAGGGCCGCAAGGTGCGGGACTACCTCGCAGCGCTCGAACAGGAACGCCGACCGGGCCGGCAACTCGATCGCGGAACGATCGAGGCGAAGCTACCGGAGATCCAGGCGAAGATCGATGAGGAGCCGGATCCCGCCAAGCGTGTGGAGTTGATCCAGAAGCGCCTCGATCTCGAAGAGCGCCTGGTCGAACTCGGCGAGGCTCCGGACATGGAAGCCCTGGAGCAGGGGTTCGTCGAGGCCGCCAAGGAGTACTCGGAACGCAAGGGGATCAGCTACCCAGCCTGGCGTGAAGCCGGCGTCCCGGCGGCGGTCCTCAAGCAGGCCGGGATCCCACGGACGCGCCGCACCGCCTGACCGCACCGCCTGACCGCACCGCCTGACCCCAGGCGGTCGCACGCGCGCGGGTGGGGCTGGCAGGAGCACCGCCAGCCCCACCGCCCCGCGCCGATATGCCCGGGCCGACCGCGACAGCGCTCAGCCTGCGGCCACGAGTGAGGGCTTGCGCTCCACCGCATCGCGAGCGCCGCTGGCGCACTCGCTGAAGGCTTCGTCGAACCTCGCCGCCTCCCGCCGGTGCAGCTCCAGCGCCTCCGGGTGCTGGATGATCGCCTCGACGACCTCGAACTGCTGGTAGAGGTCAGCGGCGAAGGCGCGACGGCGCCGCTCGACCGCGACGCGCAGAGCTCCTACGACCTGCTCGACCTGCTGGTCCACGTCACGCAGCATCGTCGCCGCGATCTCGTCCAGCCGGCCCTCGATCTGCGCCCGCGCCTGCTCGAGCGTGCGGTGCCCACCGACCAGGCTCGCGAGCTTCCAGCCGACCAGCGCGCCGCCGAGCAGCCCGAGCGGGCCGAGCATCGCGCCCGCCGCCGCGAGCGCAACGCCCCCGCCGGAGAGCCCGCCGACCAAGGCCGAGGTCCGGGAAGCCGCTGCGGAGCGGCGTTCCGCATCCTGCAGCTGCTGGAGCTGGTCGGGGGTGACCAGCAGCGCTTGGGAGGACAGCCGGATGCTCGGCAGGTTCGGAGCGAGGTCGGTCATGACCGACTCGAAGCGCTCCTGGAGCTGCTGCTGGAGACCCTCGGCGATCTGCCCGAACCCCTCGCTGAACTGGCGGCCCGCGAGCTCGCCGGCGACCTCGAGCTGGCGGCGGAACCGCGACGCGAACTGCTCGAGCTCCTCGAGCGTCTCGAGCCTGGCGAGGTCCCTCTTCGCCCGCGTGAAGGGCTGGAGCACGAGCCCCCGGATCCGCAGGTGCAGCGGGGAGACCTCGGTCAGCGCCTTGGATACCGACGCGTCGAACCGGCGCTCGAGATCGAGGATGTCCCGGTCGAGCTGCTGCCGGAACCCCTGGAGCTGCTCGGGGTCCTCGAGCAGTTGCTGGCGGACCTGGACCTCGGCGCGGGCGAGCTCGGCGATGTGCGCGATGCGCTCGGCCGCCTCGTTCAGCACCTGCTTGCCGGCGTGGTCGGACAGGTAGTTCTCGAGGTCGCGCAGCAGCCGATCGGCGCCGGAGCGCTTCCACAGGTCGATGTCGTCGTTCTGGCGGGCCTGCCAGGCCTCCAGCGCGCACACCGGGTAGACGCGCACCTCGCCGGTCCGACCGGCCCTGCGGGTCGCCTCGACGATGCGCATCCCGACGTACTCGAGCACCTGCTGGCGGGTCGTCACGTCGTGGAAGTGCTGCGGGTACATGTTGCAGACCAGGAAGGTCTTCTTCAGATCCCGCGCGACCACCTGCTCGAGGAAGGCGAGCTCGGTGGCACCGACGGTCGGCGGGGACAGGAACAGCACGACGCCCGCGTCGACGATGTCGAGCTCCTGCAGCGTGCGCTCGGTGTAGACGTCGTCGGCTTCGGCGTCGTCCAGCCCCGGGGTGTCGATCAGCCGCGTGCCGTTCCGCAGGAAGCTGACCGGGACCTGCTGCTCGACGAAGGTCACGCCGAGGTGGTTCATGGGGTTGGACTTCTGCGAGGTGTACTCGTGGACGTCCTCGACCGCGACGTGCTTGCGGCTGCCGTCGGCGAAGTGAACCGCGGCCTCCGGGTGCTCACCGTAGGAGACGTACACCGGCACCGCGGTCTCCGGGGTCACGTGCATCGACGACACCTCGCGACCGATGAGGCCGTTGAGCAGGGTGGACTTGCCGCGCTTGATCAACCCGAAGACCCCGACCGTGAACTCGGTGAGCTCGAGGTCATGGCGGACGTGGGACAGCTCCCCGGCGATCAGCGAGTCCGCCTCCTCGGTGCCCTCGACCGCGAGGGCCCGGCGTTCCTGGAAGCGGGACCACACGTCCTCGACGGCTGCCAGGGAGGAGAGCAGAGCATCACGCTCCACATCGAAGCTGTCGAGGAACTCGGCCACAGCGCGTCCACCCTCCGACGCCGACGGATCCGGGCGTCGTCGAGAGCATCGACAGCTGCGCGCGCCGTCTTTAGCCCTCAGGTGGCGGCGACCCACCGTCCGCCAGCGTCGAGGTGGAGCTCACCACGCTGCTCGAGCATCGCGAGCGCGGCGGACAGCGACGCGGCCGCGGCGGGCCAGACCCGTCGGTCGACGTCGGCGTACAGCCGGGCCACGAGCTCCTCGAGCGTGGCCGGCCCGGCCGATAGGGCGTGCCGCAGCTGTTCCTCGCGGAACCGGCGGTGGTCGAGGTAGAACCGCAGCACCGCGGTGGGGTCCTCGCTCAGCGACGGACCGTGGCCGGGGTGCAGCGCCGCCGGACCGAGGCCCAGCACCCGCCGCAGCGAGGCGAGGTAGGCGGCGAGGTCGCCGTCGGGGTGGGCGACGACGCTGGTGCCGCGGCCGAGCACGTGGTCGCCGGTCAGCACCGCCCCGGAGCCGAGCCGGAGCGCCACGTGGTCCGCGGTGTGCCCGGGGGTGTCGAGCACGCGCACCTCGAGGCCGGCCACCTCGATGGGAGAGCCGTCGGCGAGCACCCGGCCGGCGCTGGCGAGGGTGGGCGAGCGGGCGAGCACCTCGCAGCCGTGATCGACCGCCCACGCCCCGGCGGCCTCGGCATGGTCGAGGTGGTGGTGGGTCAGCACGATCGCTCGCACCTCGGCGTCGAGGTCGGCGAGCACGGCACGGACCCGGTCGTGGTGGCCGTCGTCCGCTGGCCCGGGGTCCACCACGAGCGCCTCACCGGTGCCGGCGAGCCCGAGGACGTAGGTGTTCGTGCCGTCCAGCGTCATCGGCGACGGGTTCGGGGCGAGCACGCGGGTCACCCCCTCCTCCACCACCTCGACGTCGGGCATGGCACCGAACGCCGGCAGCGCCCACTCGGCACGCGGATCGCGCGGGGCCACGGGTGCGGGCACTACCTCACCCTCGGCACGCGCCGCATCGCCCGACGTGACCATCGCGGGATGCTCAGCCCGTCGCGGCGATGCGGGCGCGCCAGCCGGCGAGCCACTCGGCCGCGTCCCGGTAGGCGGCATCGTCGGCCTGGATGCGGGCGGCCTCGTCGGTCCGCCGAGCGCCGGATCGGCGGTAGGAACCGAGCAGCTTGATGTCCCGGTGGGTGCGCTTGACCGCGGCGAGCGCGTCCCCGACCCGCTCGTCGGCGAGGTGGCCCTCGACGTCGAGGAAGAAGCAGTACTCGCCGAGCTCGTCCTTGGTGGGGCGGGACTCGATCTTGGTGAGGTTGAGGTCGCGTTCGGCGAAGATCTCCAGCAGTTGCAGCAGCGCGCCCGGCTTGTTCGTGTCGATGAACACCACCATCGAGGTCTTGTCCCACCCGGTCGGGGCGGGGACCTCGGTCCCGACGAGCACGAAGCGGGTCAGGTTGCGGGGGCTGTCGGCGATGTCGCGCGCGAGGACCTCGAGGCCGTAGCGCTCGGCAGCGAGCAGGTTGGCGATGGCGAGGTGGCCCGCCCCGCGCTCGGCGACCAGTTCCGCCGCGCGGGCGGTGGAGGCGACCGGGACCTGCTCGACGCCGGGGAGGGTCGTGGACAGCCACCGGCGTGTGGCGGCCAGCGCCACCGGGTGGGAGGTGACCTGCTCGATCGCCTCGAGGCTGGTCCCGGCGATGGCGGCGGCGACGAGCGTGACCGGCAGCTCGAGCTCGCCGTGGATCAGCAGCGGCGTCTCGAAGGCGAGCGCGTCCAGGGTGGCGGTGACCGAGCCCTCCAGGGTGTTCTCGATCGGGACGACGCCGCGGCCGGCCCGGCCCTCCTCGACCGCCCGCAGGACCTCGCCGATGTCGGCGCAGGCCAGCAGCGTCGCGTCGTCGCTCGTACCGGTGATCAGACGCGCGGCCGTCTCGGTGAAGGTGCCCTGAGGTCCGAGGAAGGCGACGAGGTCGCGCGGATCAGGGCCGGGGGCACGCGGCTCGCGGGCAGCGGCTTCGTCGGGGTCGGTGTGGTCGGTCACGAGGCCCTCCGGCGGCGGCGACCCCCGGGGGTGGGGGCGGAGGCGGGCCGACCGCTCAGGGCCGCGTCGATCGCCTCGACCTCCTCGGCGCTGAGGTTCTGGTCGCTGCGACCACCGTCGACGCTCTTGGCGTAGGAGCGGGTCTCAGAGCGGCCGTTGATGGCCGAGACCACCACGCCGTTGCCCCCCTCGTCCAGCAGGGCGGCCGAGAAGGACAGCGCCCCGCCCATGTCCTCGAAGGCGTCGTAGCGCACGACGGCGACGCGGGAGACGGTGCCCGCGAGCAGGGCCCGGAGCTCATCGGCACGGACCTGCAGGTGGCGGACGTCACCGTCGACCCTGGCGAGGTGCTCGCGCTGCTCACCGACGACCTCGAGCAGGTCGCGTTCCGCCCCCGCGAAGGCACGCCGCTGCGCCCGCCGCAGCACCCGCAGACGCAAGGCCAGGACCACCACGATGACCGCCAGGACCCCGGCGAGCGAGGTCGCGATGACGGCCAGCAGAGCGACGAGCGATGCGTCCAGTTCCACCGTGGATCCTTCTGGCTGCCGGCGATCCCGGCGGCGTCGCATCCTACCGAGGCCACGCGCCCCCCCGGCGGCAACAGAACCGCAGGACCCGGCGCGATCGGCCGCGTGCTGACCGAGGTGGCCGGATCTTGCCGTGCGTTGAGCGCACGCTGAGTTGCGTTCCTCGCGGCGAGGAGGCTCGTGAACCCGGTCACGAGGTCGCCAGCTTGGCGTCCAGGTGCTGACACGGCCCCGACGGCGGCGCTTCGACGGCCTCGGGCCCTCGGTTTGGGGTCCTCGGGCCTCCGATCCGAGGACGGCAGGCCGGCGAACCCTTCCTGTCCCCGCACCCCTCAACCGTTCGCGGAGGAACCACCCATGAAGAAGAAGCTGTACGCAGCCATCGCGGCTGCCGCCCTCGCGGTCATCCCCGCGACGGCCGCGTCCGGTCAGGACGCCGAGATGGCCCAGGTCACCGTCGTGCACGGTGTCCCCGGCCTCGACGGCGTGTCCATCCTGGCCGGCGACGACGTGCTCGCCGACCTGAGCGGGCTCAACTTCCTCGACAACGCCACCATCGAGGTGCCGGCCGGCACCTACCCGATCGCGGTCTCCGGCTCCGACTCGCCCGACGACATCGCGCTCGGCCCCCTCGACCTGACCTTCGAGGCGGGGATGGCGTACGCCGTCGTCGCACACCTCGACGAGGCTGGTGAGCCGACCGCGAGCCTGTTCACCGTCAACAACACCGAGGGCGTGTCCGCCTTCCACACCGCAGCCTTCCCGGCCGTCGCGGTCGTCGCCGGAGGCGAGATCCAGGCGGACGACCTGACCAACGGCAACGCCGCGCAGCTCGACCTCGACGCGGGCACCGAGCTTCCGGGCGTCGGCGTCGCCGCCGCGGGTGACACCGAGCTCGCCCTCGAGGCCGGGGACCTGACCATCCCCGAGGGTCAGCGCATCCTCGCCTTCGCCGTCGGTACCCCCGACGACGAGTCGCTGCAGCTGCTCCCGATCACCATCGACCTGGTCGACATGGTCGCGCCGGGTGGCGTGCCGGGCGGTTCCGGTGGCCTGCTCGAGACCGGTCTGCCGATGTGGGTCGCCGCGCTGATGGTGCTCGGCGCCCTGGGTATCGCCGTCCCGACTGTCGCCGCAAGCCGTCGCAGCTGAGACGTCACCTCGCAGCACACGGAGGGGACCTTCGGGTCCCCTCCGTCGCGTTCTCCACGACTGGCCCGGGACGCGACCGAACCCCGCGCGTCACCGGGCCGAACCTCTCATGCCGCGCGTGTTGCGATCGTCGACACACCACCTCGTCGTGAACGTTCGCCCGACCACCTCGTGCCAGGAGCCGTCGTGAACCGCCTGTCGCTCGCCTCGATGACCGTGGGTGCAGCGCTCCTGCTGGGCGCGCCGCTCGCCTGGCAGGCGAGCCAGCCGAGCGACGAGGTCGGGGAGGTCCCGACCACCTCGTCCTCGCCGGACGTGGCAGAGCGTGAGGTCGTCCTCGACGTACCTTCGGACGAGGAGCGCGCCGACCCGGGTGGAGGCTCCGCGGACGGGGACGCTCCTGCGACCTCCCCTGAGGCCTCGCCTCCCGAGCCGCTCCCCGCACCCGAGCCCCCACGCGGGCTCCGCCTGCCCAGCCTCGACGTCGACGCACCCGTGGTGGACGTCGGGCTCGAGGAGTCCGGGAGCATGGAGATCCCTGACGACATCACCACCGTCGGGTGGTACGAGCTCGGGGTCGA
>JBKHEJ010000060.1:0-13198 GCA_046540855.1 Nitriliruptoraceae bacterium | reverse complement strand
CCGCCGGGTCGTGCCCGGGGACGAGCGTGCCCCCGGCCCGCACCACCGCCTGCAGCCCGGGCACGTCGGCGGCGACGACGGGCAGCCCGGTGGCCTGGGCCTCGAGCGCCACCAGCCCGAAGGTCTCGCTGCGGGAGGGGGCGAGCAGCACCCGGGCCGCGCGGTAGCGGTCGACGAGCACCGACTGGTCCACCGCGCCCTCGAAGCTGACCGCGGCACCGACCCCGAGCTCGTCCGCGAGCCGGGCGAGCTCGGCCGGCCCCATACGTCCCTCGCCGGTGCCCGACACGCCCCCGACGATCCGCAGGCGGATCCCGGGCAGCTCCGCGCGCACCGCGGCGAGGGTCCGGATCGCGACGTCCGGACCCTTCAGCGGTTGCAGTCGTCCGACGAACAGCAGCTCGGGGGCGTCACGCTCCTGCGCGCGTCCCGGCGAGAAGCGGGCCAGGTCCACCCCGGCCGGGACCACGGTCATGCGGGCCCCGGACACGCCGGTGGTGCGGTGCAGCCAGCGTGCCTCGCCACAGGTGAGCACGAGCAACCGGTCCGCTGCCCGCGCCACGCGCTGCTCGGCGGTGACGCGCAGCGGGGACTCCGGCGTGTCCCCAGGCGCCAGGGTGGCGTTCTTCAGCGCCGCCAGGGTGTGGAAGGTCTGCACGAGCGGGACGCCCCAGCGCGGCGCGACGCGGCGGCCGACCCAGCCCGAGAGCCAGTAGTGCGCGTGGATCAGGTCGTGGGTGCCGGCACGCGGGTGATGCTGCAGCGCCTGCAGGAAGGCGCACAGGTGGTTGGCGACCTCGTGCTTGGGGACCGGTGTGGCAGGGCCCGCGTCGAGGTGGTGCACCGCGACCCCCCGCGTCGGCCGGACCGTGGCGGGCTGCTCGGGGCGCGTGCGGCGCGTGAACACGTCCACCTCGACGCCCCGGGACGCCAGACGCGCCGCCACCTCGCGCACGTAGACGTTGAGCCCACCGCCGTCGCCGGCACCGGGCTGGTCCAGCGGTGAGGTGTGCACGCTGAGCACCGCGACGCGCCGCACGGACGGCGCGGCGCGCGTCACCTCCCCCGCCGCGGTCACGAGCGACGCACGACCAGGCGGGTCAGCTCCCGGTCGGTGGCGCCGTAGCGGTACTTGTACGGCTCGTCCCCGCGCAGCAGATCGAACACGCGGTACCCCTGGTCCGCGGCGGTGCCGATGAGCAGGTTGATGTGCACGACCCCCGGCGCCAGGGCCGCGAGCGTGGGATCGAAGGCGGAGTTGTACAGCCCCCAGGTCCGCCGGTGGACCAGGGACACGGTGCTGGAGGCGAGCAGCCCACCGACGTGCAGCTCGTGCAGCCGGAAGGTGCCGTCGGGGACGAACCGCTCGGCCAGGACCCGGAACCAGGTGTGCATGTCGGCGCGCTGGAAGAACCCGGCCTTGTCGGGGAAGCTCAGCGCGGCCTGGTCGAGGAAGGCGTCGAGGCGACCGGCGACCTCCTCCCCGGGGACCTCGACGAGCTCGAGCTCACCGGCGTCCCGCGCGAGCTTGCGGGTCTTGCGGTTCAGCTCCTGGCGCAGACGACCGGGGAGGGAGGCGAGGAAGGCGTCGTGGTCGCCGGGCAGGGACACCCGGGGACACACGTCCTCGCGGCCGTCCTCGAGCACCTCGAGATCGTGGGCGGCGATGGCACGCCGGAAGGCCTCCGGCCAACCGCTGTCCTCAGCCAGGCCACCGGCGACGAACTCGTCCCAGTCGACGTCAGCGACGAGGTTGTCGACGTAGGCCGTGGCGACGTCGAAGCGGTCCTCGGGCCGGCTGACCGGGCCGAGGTAGTCGGTGACCTCGGTCCCTCCCTGGAAGCGCCGGATCTCCTCGGGACCGGCCGGGCCACCCTGGACGTCGTTGGCGTCGGGGATCACGCCGATCACGCGGCCGTCACGGTGGACGGTGTGCACCCGCACCGCCGTGCTGCCGCCGAACACCTCGGCCCAGGCGGCGAGGTAGCGGGGTGTGTGGAAGAACGTCGCCGCCGGATCCTCATCGACCAGCAGCTGCCACGCCGCGCGGTCGCCGCCCTCGGGCAGCTCGTCGTGGGTGCGCACCTCGATCACGGTCGGTCCTCGTCGCCTGCGGTGCCGTCGCGCTCGTGCGGCATGCGGTGGTCGGTGCTCCGGGCCGGACGGCCCGTCCCGTCCCGTCAGCGCGGCCGGCCTGGAAGGTCCGTGGCCGACGCCGTCGGGGGATGGTACCGCTCGCAACCATCCGGACCGTGGCCGACGGAGCGGGCGCGCTCAGCGCTCATCGGTCTCTGCGGCGGGGGAGGCAGCTCGGATCGCGGCGTCGTCCACCTCACCGGCGCTCAGGGCGTCGAGCAGCTGGCGCCGGCGGCTCGGGCGGGGCTCCTTCAGCTCCGACAGGCGGCGGAAGGAGCGGTACATCTCGAGCAACGCCTGCCGCTGCGGGCCGGTCAGGTGCGGATCAGCCGCGACCGCGGCCTCCACGTCCACCACCAGCTCCCGCTCCTCGAGGATCCCGGCCTTGACGTAGAGGGTCTCGGAGGAGATCTCCAGCGCCTTGGCGATGGCCTGCAGGATCTCCGCCGAGGGCTTGCGCAGCCCACGCTCGATCTGGGACAGGTAGGGGTTGCTCACGCCCGCGATCTTGGCGAGCTTGCGCAGCGAGAGCGCCGCCGCCTCGCGCTGGTGCCGGATGTAGGCGCCGAGCTCGTCCAGCGGGGAGCCATCGTCGTGGGCCTCGGCGGCAGGCGCGACCGGCTCCGGGGGGTCCCCGGGGTCGTCACCGGCTGCTCCAGCGGACCGTGTCTGCGCCACCGTCACCCCCTCCAGGCGAGCGCGTCGGGTCGGTGACCCTAGCCCGTGCCGGTGACGCCGCCCCCATGCGGCCAGCGAGCTCGGTCGCGAAGGAGCGCACCGGCTCGGTGACCCGGACCTCGCCCACCGGCCGACCGCCCCCGAGCGGCGGCGGGGGCGACCAGGTGCCCGGCGGCACGATGCCGGCCTGCTCCAGCACGCTCGCCACGGCCGCCGCGACCCCTCGCGGCGCGCCGTCGGCAGCCTTGACGGCCAGGCCGAGCGGGGTCCCGTCCGCCGCGACGAACCCGACGCCGTACACCCCCTCGGCGCCGACCTTGGCGACGGCGCCCGCCGCGAGCAGCGCCGACTCGAGCCGTCCGCTCCCACCCACCAGCTCCGGGTGCGCGAGCCCGGCCGCTCGGACGGCGGCGAGCTCGTCATCGACGGCCAGCGCCGCGAAGCCTGCGGCCAGCCGGCGCAGGGGGACGAGCACCGCCGGTGCGCCGCAGCCATCCACGGTGAGCCCCTCGAGCGGCCCGACCCAGCGCGCCACGGTCCCGAGCACCGCCCGCTGCAGCTCGCCATCGGGGTCGAGCAGGGCGTCGGTGGAGCAGCCGAGCGCGCGACCGGCGAGCGCGAACAGCGCGTGCTTGCCGGAGCAGTTGTGCTGCAGCCGGCTCGGCGCCGCCCCCGGGGTGGCCTCCGCCACCGCCGGCGGACAGGTCAAGGCTGACGGGTCCACCCGGGCGCGCTCCAGCAACCGGCGCACGGCCGCGAGCTGGGCCGCCTCACCGCGGTGCGAGGCCCAGGCCACAGCCAGATCCGCAGCGGGCACCGTGACCGGCCCGTGGGTCGCCAGCAGCTCGAGGCACGCCGCGGCCTGGAAGGGCTTGACGGCCGAGCGGGGCACGATGGTGCGGTCCGCCGCGCCGAGGTGGAGCACGACGGTGCCGTCGACGGTCGCGACGACGAGGTCACCGGCGTGCACGGACTCCACGTGCGCCTGCCCGGTGCGCACGTCACGCCGGGTGACCTCGGCCAGGATCGGCGGCGTCGGCACGCCGCGCTCAGAGCCCGGTGCGCGGCGTCACGCGAGCAGGTCGCGGACGTCGGCCCGGCCGTCCTTGTAGCGCGCGGCGAGCTCGGCACGGAGCGCGTCGATGCGTTCGAACAGGGCCCGGCGGCGGGCCGACAGGGCGGCCTCGAGCTCGAGCAGGACACCGACGAGGCGGTCGGACTCCGACAGCGGCTGCTCGTCGAGCTGCTCGATCACGGGCTCGGCGAGCACGAGGTCCACGGCCGCCGCGTACGCCTCGGCATCCGGCGGGACCCGCACCCGGGAGGAGCGCGCGGCGGTGGCCCCGCGGGGTGACCCGGCATCGGCGAGGATCGTCGGGAGCGCGTCGAGCAGGTCGGTCGTCCCCGGCTCCTCGCGGGCGACGAGGCTGGCCCGCAGGATGTCGAGCCGTCCCTGCAGGACCCGGCGCGCGTAGGAGACGCCCTCCTCCGCGGTCTCGCAGCGCGCGCGCAAGGTGCGCAGCGTGGCCGTGTCGAGCTCCTCGAGGGCCGCGAGCTGCTCCTCGCTCACGAGCGCCTCAGGCGCCGGCAGGCCCGCGAGGGCGCGCTCCACCGCAGCAGCACCGGGCCCCTGCACGCGAGGGCTCACGCTCGTCCTCCTGGTCGGTGCGAGCACCTTACCCGGCGGGCGCTGCCCCACCGGCGGCGGCTCACGTGGGGTAGGCGGTGGTCTCCGAGGGCCCGGGGTAGCGTGCCCGCGCCTCGTCGATCACCTTGAGGGCGTGCTCGCGGTTCTCCCAGCCCCGGACGTCGACGAGCTTGCGCTCGAGGTCCTTGTAGATGCCGAAGAAGTGCGCGATCTCGTCGAGCAGGTGCTTGGGCACGTCGTTGAGGAAGCGCAGCGAACGCCAGCGGGGATCGTGGTCGGCCACGGTCAGGATCTTCTCGTCCGGACCCTTGTCGTCGGACATGTCGAGCATGCCGAGCACCCGGGCGTTGACGGTGCAGCCCGGGAAGGACGGCTCGCCGAGGATCACGATCGCGTCCAGATGATCCCCGTCCAGCGCGAGCGTGTCGGGGATGAACCCGTAGTCACCGGGGTAGCGCACCGCGGTGAACAGCATGCGGTCCAGCACGAAGGTCTGCCGCTCGAAGTCCCACTCGTACTTGTTGCGGGAGCCCATCGGGACCTCGATGAAGACCTCGATCGTCTCGTCGCTCACACCGGACCTCCACGTAGGACGCGTGGCACCCTAGCGGCGCACCTGCCGTGGGCAGGCCGGCCGGGGCGCGCCGCGGCTCCGAAGCCACCCCGCCAGCGTCACGGCACACGCCGCGCGCGCCTCGTGCGGGTGCGACCCTGGACCGCCCGCGCCGCTCCCGCCCCACCCTTCGAAGGAGGAACCCCATGCTCGAGCCCGGCGTCCCCGCCCCCGACTTCACCCTGCCCGACCAGGACGGCTCACCGGTCAGCCTGTCGGGGCTCAGGGGTGCCCCCGTGCTCGTGTACTTCTACCCCAGGGACGACACCTCCGGCTGCACCACCCAGGCGTGCGGGATCCGTGACCAGTGGGCGGAGTTCGAGGAGGCGGGCGCCGTGGTGCTCGGCATCTCCCCCGACCCGGTCGACAGCCACGCCCGCTTCGCCGCCAAGCACGACCTGCCGCACCGGCTGCTCGCCGACCCTGAGCGTGTAGCGATCGACGCCTACGGGGCGTGGGGGACGAGGAAGATGTACGGGCGCGAGTACGAGGGCGTGATCCGCTCCTCGGTGCTCGTCGACCCCGAGGGCACCGTCGCGGCGGTGTGGCCCAAGGTCCAGCCCAAGGCCCACGCCGACAAGGTGCTCAGCGCGATCCGGGCCCTGTAGCCCCGCGGTCCCGGCGCCGGACCATCGCGGGATCGTGGCCCGGCACGACCTGCTCGGCACCGACGACGCGCACGACCTCGATGGCGCCCTCCTCCTCGGTGCCGTAGCGGTCCCCGGCCGCGGCGGAAGCGGGGACGAAGGCGAGGGCGGTGGAGCCGTCGGCGGTGAGGCTCGTGACCTCGACCCGCTCCCGGCCCGTGCCGGCGGTCCAGCCGGGGGTGACCGGACCCGTGGGGGTGACGACCGCGAGCTGGCGGCGCGGCCGCCCCAGCATCCACATGCGCGCCACCGCCTCCTGGCCCGGGTAGCACCCCTTGGCGAGGTGCACGTGGGTGGGCAGCAGCCCGAGCTCCTCGGGCAGGTGCGGTGCGGCCAGCTCCCGCCCCCACGCCGGCTCACCGGCACGGATGCGGGCGTCCTCGAGGTCCTGGTCGGTGCCCGGACGGCCCCGGCGGCCACCAGGGCCTCCTCCGCCTCGGCCAACGCCCCGGCCGGGCCGAGCAGGTCGACGCCGTCGGGACGGTGGACGACGAGCACCTCGCCGGCCAGACGGCAGCGGCCCGCCACCACGCTCAGCCCGGCAGCGGCGACGACCGCCGGGGCGTCCTCGCCGCGCACCGCGACCACGAGGTCGTCGCGGAGCTCGAACCGGACGTCCAGCAGGAAGGTGCGCTGCGCGAGCACGTCGGTGACGTAGGCCGCCACCTCGTCGTCGGGGACGATCAGCACCAGCCGGTCGCCGAGGACGACCACCTCGAAGGCCGCGAGCGGGGCCCCGTGCGGGTCGAGCGCCAGGGCGCTGCGCACGTGGGTGACCGGCACCTCGAGCAGGTGCTGGGTGGTGACGTCCTCGAGGTAGCGGGCGCGATCGTCACCGGTCACGTCGATGCGGCGACGGTGGGTGGGGACGACGACGGTCACGGGCGGCTCCTGCGTCGGGCGTCGGGCGGCGAGGGCTGGAGGGTAAGCACCCGCGTAGGCTGCGCGGCGACGCGGGTGTGGCGGAGCTGGCAGACGCAGAGGGCTTAAACCCCTCGGGACCGCAAGGTCCGCGTGGGTTCGAACCCCACCACCCGCACGGCCGGGGGCACCGATGCGGCGCCGGTCACGGCCCGACCACGGCCTGGTCCGGGGTGCCCGCGTCGCCGGCGGCCGCCGCGGTGGTCAACCGGACCAGGGGGCCGCGTCCGAACAGCGCGGTGGGCGGCGGCGTGACGCCCACCTCGGCCCAGGCCGCCGCAGGGATGCCGAGGTCGGCGGGGTAGAGGTCACCGAGGTAGGGGTGGGTGATCGCGGCGCGCAGGCCGACCAGCGGCAGCCCGAGCGCGAGCGTGACGTCGGCGGTGACGGCGGGCCCGCGCAGGCCGCGATCGGGGTCCATGCCCGTGGGCAGCTCGAGCGAGACGACCGGGACGTCGTGGCGGCGCAGCCACCGGGCGACGGTGTCGGGCAGGTCCGTCAGCGGCGGTCGGGCGCCGACCCCGAGCATCGCGTCCACCACCACCTGCCCCGGTCCGCTGCCCACCGCCGCAGGGGTGCCGGTGACCTCGGTCACCTCGACGCCGACGGCGCGCAGCACCTCCAGCGCCGTCGGGGCTCGCGGCGCCCCGACGGTACGCACGTCCACCTCGGCACCGGCAGCCGCGAGCAGGCGGGCCGCGACCAGGCCCGCGTGCCCGTTGCTGGAGGGCCCGGCGAGGACGGTCACGCTCACGTCCTGCAGCGCCAACCCGTGCAGCCGGCGCACGGCGTGGGCCGCGGCGCGGCCGGCCTGCTCCGCCCGCGCTGCCGCGCCGATGCCGTGGGCGTCCAGCCAGGCGCGCATGCGACGGGCCTGAGCGACGGTGATGTGGGGCAGGACGTCGCGGGCGAGGGTGGGCAGCGCGCCCTCCAGGCGGGGGCGTCGCTGGGTGCTCGGGACCTGCTCCCAGGGTCGCACCGCCCGATCCTCACCGAGGTCGGCGGGATCGCGGCCGCCGTGCCAGCCGGGTACCGCCTCGTCGAGCAGGATCGCGAGCACCACCGCGGTCGCCCCCCACAGCAGGTCGTCCTCCAGCTGCCAGGCCCAGGTCGAGCCCTCCAGGGACAGGGGCGCGTGCCGCCAGCGCTCCGGGTCGAGGAGCCGGGCGAGCGGCACCCTGAGGATCGTCTCGACCTCCCAGGGGTTCTCGGTCAGGGGGTGCGGCCGGGACCAGCGGGCCAGCACGGGCGCGACCCAGAAGCGCGACGGGGGGATGTAGAAGACCGGCCCGACCCCGACCACCTCGACGCTGGCCGGATCCAGCCCGACCTCCTCGCGCGCCTCACGCAGCGCGGAGCGCTCGAGCGTCTCCCCCGGCTCCCGACGCCCGCCGGGGAAGGACAGCTGCCCGGGGTGGGACCGCAGGTCGCGCCGGCGGCGGGTGAGGACCACCGCTGGTCCGGCGTCGGTCTCCTCGATGAGCACGAGGACCGCCCCGACCCGGGCCTCGGGAGGGGGGGTCCGGGCCTCGGCCGGCACGTTCGCGAGCGCACGGCGCAGCCGGTCCCAGAACCGGTCGGGCGCGAGCGCCGTGGCGGGGTCGACGGCGGGGCGGGTCGGCAGCTCACGCATCGCCGGCTGCTCAGCCGAGCGAGGCGGCGAGACCGTCGAGGTTGTCCGCCTCGCTGATCACGACCTCGTCCAGCCCCGTGCGCCGCAGCGTCTCGAGCAGCACGAGCGCGCCCCCGTGCAGCACGTCCTCCCGCCCGGGCTGGACCGGACCGAGCTCGGCCCGCTGGGCGGCGGTGCGCGCCACGAGGTCCGCGGCGATCGCCTCCAGCGCGGCCAGCGGCAGGCGGGTGCCGTGGATGCGGTCCTCGTCGTAGCGGTCCAGGCCGAGGTGGATCGCGCCGAGGGTCGTGGCCGTGCCAGCCACCCCGACCAGGGACGCCACCGCGTCCAGCGCGACCCCCTGCGCCGCCAGGATCCGCTCGGCGTGGTCGAGCTGCTCGGCCACCATCGCCCGCGCCGCGGCGAGCTGGGCGGGCAGGGGCGGGTCGCTGGCCAGGTGACGCTCGGTCACGCGCACGCAGCCGAGCTGCAGCGACACCGAGCCGGTGACCTGGCCCGCGGCATCGCCCACGACCAGCTCGGTGGAGCCGCCACCGATGTCCACCACCGCGGTCGGGCGGGCGACCTCGACCGCCCCGGCCGCTCCGGCGAAGGCGAACGCGGCCTCCTGCTCGCCGGTCAGCACCTCGGCGTCGACCCCGGCCACCTCGCGGACACCGGCGAAGAAGCGTTCCCGGTCGCGCGCGTCCCGCACCGCGGAGGTCGCGGCGATGCGCACCCGGTCCGCCACCCCGGCAGCGGACCAGCGGTCCCGGAACCGAGAGATCGTCTCGAGCGTGCGGGTGAGGGCCGCGTCGTCGAGGTGCCCGGTGGCGTCCACCCCGGCGGCGAGCCGGGTGATCTCCATGACCCGGGTGATGCGGTGCCCGTCGCCGTCGACGAGCAGCAGCCGCACCGAGTTGGAGCCGACGTCGACGGCGGCGCGGGGGCTGGACACGTGCGGCCTCTCAGGCAGGGTCGGCGGGGTTCGGTGCGGCCTGGCCACCGGCCCGGTCCCCGTCGGCCGGCTCCTGGACCGGCGTGGTGCTCGGGTCGGCGTCTGAGGCCGCGGGCTGCGGGGTGAGCAGCTCCTCCGGCACGCACGGCCCGGGACAGGCCATCGGGGTGGCGTGCTCGAGCGTCCACGCGCCGACCGGGTTGTCACCGGTGGCGAGGTGGTGGGCGGCGTGGACGTGGAGGCACTTGATGTAGCGCGGCATCCCACCGGCGCTGGGGTCACCGGGGAGCGGCGCGCCGAGCCCGTCGCGGAAGGCGACGTAGCGCTCGGAGGCCTCGGCGTAGGCCTGTGCGAGCTCGGGCTCGGCCTCGAGCCGTTGGTTCAGCCCGACCATGGCGTGATCGGCCTCGAGCCGGCCCACCTGGGAGCGCAGCAGCGGGCAGGTGAGCCAGAACACCGTCGGGAAGGGCGTGCCGTCCTCGAGCCGCGGGTCGACCCGCACCACCGTCGGCAGCCCGAACCCGCAGCGGTGGACCACCGCCGGCCGGCCACGCGCCGGCCGCCCGAGCTGGGCGGTCAGCACCGCGAGCTCCCGGTCATCAGCCCGCGGCGCCGCTGCCGCGCGCGCGTAGGACGCCGCCGGGTCGACCCCGATGGCGTCCTCGAGCGGTCCGGTCGGGGTGCCGGCGGACGCGTCGACGGGGACCCCGTCCCCGTCCGCAGGGATCACGCTCCGACGCGACCGCGGCGCTGGCGGCGGGCCTCACCCTGGATCATCTGGGACTTGTGCATGAAGCGACGCAGCCGCTTGTTGAAGTCCTTGTCCAGCTTGGAGCGCAGGTTCGGCGTCTCCTCGTCCTGCCAGTCCGGGTCGGCGCGCTTGATCGACAGGTCGACCTTGCCGTCCTCCTTGACGTCCAGGATCTTGACGTCGACCTCGTCGCCCTCGGCGAGGTAGGCGTAGATGTTCTCGACGAAGTCCGCATCGACCTCGGAGACGTGCACCAGGCCCGTGACGGCGCCACCGTCCTCGGTGGGCACCTCCACGAACGCGCCGTACTCCTCGAGCCGGACGACCTTGCCCTTCACGATCGATCCCTGCAGTGCGATCAACTCCTCGCGGATCGGCGTGCGCCCGCGCTCGCGCGTGTGATCCGGTCGTACCGGCCCGGTCGACCCGGTCCGGAGAGCCTTGGGACCCGGTCGTCGCTCGACCGGGCCGCGCGGGGATGCCGGCGTGCTCAGCCGGTGTGGCACCACGGTACGGAGCCGGAGGCGGCACGGCAAGGTCGCACCGTGTTCGATCGGCCGTGCGAGCGCAGGGCGACCGGTCCGCACGGGCCCCTCGCCAACCCTCCGATCCGGGGCTGGGATCAGCCGCGGCGGCGGGCGCCCGGGCCTCAGCCGAGCAGGGCGCGGAGCTGTTCCCAGAGGCGCTCGAACCAGCCCTCGCTCGCGGGTGCGGGCACCGCGGCGGGTGCGACCGGTGGCTCCTCGACCGACGGCGGCGACAGCGTGTAGGCCACCTCACCGGGGAAGACGAGGCCGAGCTGCTCACGAGCGAGCAGCTCGACCGTCGTGTCCCGTTCCAGATCCTCCGCGCGCTGCGAGAGCTCGCCGTTGGCGCGGTCCAGGGCCGCCGCGGTCCGGGTCAGGTGGTCGACCCGGGCCTGGCCGTCGAGGTAGCTCTGCAAGGGCGCGGACACGAGCACCGCTGCCAACACCAGCACCCCGAGGGTGACCACGAGCAGCGGCCGGTCCCCCCGGACCATCCGGCGCAGTCGTGCCTGCGCCCGCGCCAGCCCGCCGCGCACCCCGCGCGCGGTGCGCTGGAGCAGGACCGGGCCACGCTGGTCACCGCCCCGACGGCGGCGCCGCTCCAGGCGGCGCAGCCGTCGACGCTCCTCCCAGCGGTGGCTCGCGGTCACGGGTGGCTCCTGGCCAGGGGCGGGACGGGGTCAGGCGCGCGGGAACGCGTCCCTGCCCGCGTAACGGGCCGCGTCGCCGAGCTGCTCCTCGATGCGCAGCAGCTGGTTGTACTTCGCGACCCGGTCCGAGCGGGCGGGCGCGCCGGTCTTGATCTGCCCGGCGTTCGCCGCGACCGCGATGTCGGCGATGGTCGCGTCCTCGGTCTCGCCCGAGCGGTGGCTGACCATGGTGGTCCAGCTGGCCCGGTGCGCGAGCGCGATGGTCTCGAAGGTCTCGGTCAGGGTCCCGATCTGGTTGACCTTCACGAGCACGCTGTTGGCGGCCTTCTCGGCGATGCCGCGGGCGACGAAGGCCGGGTTGGTGACCAGCAGGTCGTCACCGACGAGCTGGACCTGGGTCCCGAGCCGCTCGGTCAGGAGCTTCCAGCCGTCCCAGTCGCCCTCGTCCAGGCCGTCCTCGATGGAGACGATCGGGTAGCGCGAGACCAGATCCGCCCACAGATCGACCATCTCGGCTGAGGACAGCACCCGGCCCTCGCCGTCGAGGTGGTAGGCACCGTCACGGTGGATCTCCGAGGTGGCGGGGTCCAGCGCGATCGCGATGTCGTCACCCGGGGTGTACCCGGCGGCCTCGATCGCCTCGAGCAGCAGGTCCAGCGCGGCCGAGTTGGACTCGAGGTCCGGCGCGAAACCGCCCTCGTCGCCGAGCCCCGTGGACAGCCCCCGGTCGTGGAGGACCTTCTTGAGGCGGTGGTAGGTCTCGGCGCCGTAGCGCAGGGCCTCGCGGAAGGTCGGCGCACCGACCGGCACGATCATGAACTCCTGGAAGTCCACGTTCGAGTCGGCGTGGCTGCCCCCGTTCAGCACGTTCATGCAGGGCACGGGCAGCACGTGGGCGTTCGGGCCGCCGAGGTACTGGTAGAGCGGCAGCTCGCTGACCGCAGCCGCGGCCTTGGCGGCGGCCATCGACACGCCGAGGATGGCGTTGGCGCCGAGCTCGCCCTTGTTGTCGGTGCCGTCGAGGGCGAGCATGAGCGCGTCGAGGTCACGCTGCCGGGTGACGTCCAGCCCGAGCAGCTCGGGGGCGAGCCGCGCGTTGACGTTGGCGACGGCGGTGGTGACGCCCTTGCCGAGGTAGCGGTCGGAGTCGCCGTCGCGCAGCTCCACGGCCTCGGCCTCACCGGTGGAGGCGCCGGAGGGCACGCCCGCACGCCCCACGATCTCGCCGTAGCCGACCGTGACCTCCACCTCGACGGTGGGGTTCCCGCGGCTGTCGAGGATCTCGCGAGCGTGGACGTTGGTGATGGTGGACATATCCATGGGTCCCTCGGTGGTCAGGCACGAACCCGGGTCACCACAGCGGCGCTGCGGTTCACCCTACGTGACGGCCGTGCGCTCGTACAACAACTTCAACAGCAGCAACACGGGGGCGGACGTCTCGGCCCGGTGCCGGCTCACCCACGTAGCACCCAGATCCGGCGGGCGATCCCCGCCCCGAGCGTTCCGGTCGCCGCGCCGAGCGCGATGCAGCGGCCCCGGGGGCGCTCGGGGAGCACGGCCCCGAGCAGGCCGCCCACGACCGCGCCCGAGGCGACGACCAGGGTGTCGGTCGGGAAGGGCCGCACGTCCGCGCGCCAGGAGGCGACCTCCTCCGGCGTCGCACCGGCATCCCAGCCGGCGAGCGGATCGTCGTCGCGGGCGCGGACGGTGGCCGGATCGAGGTCAGGGGGACGGACCGAGTCGGGGGCCTCGCTCGACGCCGCGTGCGCGGTCGTTCGAGCCGGGCGATCGCGCTCCCCTCCGACGATGGTGTCGGGGTGCAGGGTCACGCCGCAGCGGGGGCAGGGGGCGGGCGCCTCGGCCAGCGAGGCGACGAGGTCGTTGGCGAGGAAGCGGCCACACTCCGGGCAGCGCTTCGGGGGCACGGCATCCTCCAGCCAGGTCGTCTCGCACCGGATGCTAGTGAACGCCCGCCGCCTGGGACACCGGTCCGCGACCGGCTCGTCGGACGGGGTGGACGGCGGCGGTCAGTCGACCGCGTCCCACCACGCCCGGAA
>JBKHEJ010000059.1:0-13312 GCA_046540855.1 Nitriliruptoraceae bacterium | reverse complement strand
GCGGTCGTCACCCTCGGCGGCTGAGCGGTGTCGGCCGGGCAGGCGCTGGTCGACCGGGTGCTCGCCCTGGTGGTGGCGTTGCGCCGCGCCGGTCTGCCCGCCGCTCAGACGGGCGCGATCGATGCGGTCCGGGTGCTGAAGGCGATCGACCTCGCGGACCGGGACCAGGTCCGCGAGGCGCTCGCTGCGGTGGTGGTCTCGGCGCCGAGCCAGCGGTCCACCTTCGACGAGCTGTTCGAGCTGTACCTGCCCGCGCACCCCTCCGGGTCCGCCGGGGCGGCGGACGAGCCGGACGCGGACGCTTCGGACAGCGTCGAGGAGCTGACGGGCAGCACGGAGGAGGAGGTGCTCGACGCGCTGCGCTCCGGGGACCGGGCGGCGATCGCCCGGGCGGCGCGCCGGGCGGTCGAGCAGCACGGGCGCGTGGAAGGCCGGGACGGGCGCGTCACCTACTTCCAGTACCGGGTCCTGCGAGCCCTGGACCTGCCGGGGTTGGTCGCGGCGCTGCTCGAGGCCGATGAGGAGGAGGTGGAGGCGCTCAGCCCGCTCCAGGAGCGGCTCCTGCGCGAGCGGTTCGAGGCCCGGGTCCGTCAGCTGCGCCGGGAGATCGACGTGGCCATCCGCCAGCACGCCGTCGAGGACCGCGGCCTCGAGCAGGTCGCCGCGCGGGTCGTGCGACCCCCGATCGAGGAACGTGACCTCTTCGCCCTCACCCGCGAGGAGCGGGCCGAGCTGCAGACCCAGCTGCGGCCGCTGGCGCGCAAGCTCGCGACCCGCGTCGCCGCCAAGCGCCGCCCGGGGCGGGACGGCCGGCTCGACGTGCGCCGCACCGTCCGCCGGTCGCTGCTCACCGGGGGGGTGCCGGTCGATCCGGTGTTCCGACCCCGCCGGCCGCACAAGCCCGAGCTCGTGCTGCTGTGCGACGTGTCGGGGTCCGTGGCGTCCTTCTCGCGCTTCACCCTGCAGCTCGTCCACGCGCTGCAGGAACGGTTCACGACCGTGCGCTCCTTCGCGTTCATCGACGAGCTCGACGAGGTGACCCGCTGGTTCCGCCAGGGCGACGCGGAGGAGGCGGCGCGCCGGATGCTGGTGGAGGCGGAGCTGGTCCACCTCGACGGGCACTCCGACTACGGCCGGGCGCTGTCGCGGTTCCACCTCACGCACCTGGAAGCCGTCACGGCGCGCGGCACCGTGCTCGTGCTCGGTGACGCACGCAACAACCACCGGCAGGCCAACGCCTGGGTGCTCGAGGAGGTGCGACGGCGCGCCCGACAGGTGTACTGGCTCAACCCGGAGCCGCGCCGGTTCTGGGACAGCGGTGACTCGATCGCCTCGACCTACGCGCGGCACGTCGATGCCATGGTGGAGGTGCGCAACCTGGCGCAGCTCGCCACCTTCGTCGAGGAGCTCGGCTGATCGCCGAGCGGCTCAGAGGAGCCGGGTGACCGACCCCGCTCACGGCGGGGCGTTCGCCCGGCCGGGCGTGCTCGTGCCGCCGTCGGTGGCCTCCGGGTCGGGTCGGGGCTGCCAGGTCGCCGGGAGGGTCTCGGTCGTCAGACCGCTGCGCGCGTGGATCCAGCGGCGCCGCCCGTCAGAGGTCTGCTCGACCCTCCACCCCTCGCGCTCCTTGGCACGGTTGTGGGTCCCACACAGCGGTGCGAGCTGGCGCACGTCGGTGTCGCCCGGCAGGTCCTGCGCGCGTGCTGGCCACCAGGGGCGGGCGTGATCGAGATCGGCGCCGCGAGCCGCACGCTGACAGCCCGGCGCCGAGCAGGTGTCGTGCAGCGCGAGGATCGCGTCGGAGAGCCAGCCCGGCGCGACCCGGTGCCGGCGGCCGACGCCGACGATCGAGCCGGTGTCGTCGATCACGATCGTGCGCAGGTCCGAGCCACGCTCGTCCAACAGCCGCTGGGCGGTCGCGCTGCTGACCCGGACGTGGCCACCCAGCAGGGTGGTGAGCAGGCTCGCGGGGGTCGAGCCGCGGGCGAGCAGCGTGTCCAGGTCGGCACGGAGCAGCAGTTGCGGTCGGCTGGTGGAGGAGGCGCCGTTCGCCTCGGCAGCGCCGGGCAGCGTCGACTCGAGCAGCGAGACGAGCCGACGAGCCCGCTCCCGCCCGCTGGTGTCCAGGCTCGTCCGCGCGCCGTCGGGGCGGGAGGTTCGCCCCTCGACGGCCCCGTCCTCCGGCGGGGCCGCCGCCTCCGCCGTCCCCGTCGGTGGGTGCAGCGCGGCGTCCAGGACCGCCCACGAGGTCGCCGACAGCTCCCCCCACAGGCGCCCACCCGTGCCGTCGATCCGCGGCTGCATCGCGAGGAACTCGCGCTCGGTCTCGGTCCGCTCCGCCCGCTCGCTGCGCTCCGGGTGCAGCTGGGCGAGGGTCCAGCCGATGACCCGGGTGAGGGCGTCGGGCTCGGCGCCACCCGCGCCGTCCAGCGCGGCCGCGACCGCGGCATCGACGCGGTCGTCGAGGTGGCGGGGCAGCGGACGCGCCTTGAGCGCCACCGCGCGGACCTGGGCCCAGGAGAGCTGGCCGGTCTGGAACGCGGCGCGCAGCGACGGCAACCGCCGCAGCATCTCGGCCGCGGTGAGCAGCATGCGCGCGTCGGTGCGGGTCCTGCGGGCGATGGTCGTCAGCCAGGACTCCAGCCCGACACCGGTCATCGCGACGACGTCGGCGTGCTCCTGCAGCAGCAGGACCCCTTCCAGGGCGCGGGCGATGAGCCGATCCGCGTCCCTCAGTTGCGCGAGGACCGTCCCCAGGGCAGGGACCTCAGCGAGGACGGGGAGGCCGAAGGGTGGTCCCTCCTCGTCGGTCGCGGGGGCATCGAGGTCGTGCACGTAGCGCCACGCGGGGTCATCGACGGGGTGCGGCGGACGCTCGGGCTCGCGGGATCCCGGTCGGTGGGCGGTCCGCTCGGGTCCGTGGGCCGCCGGCGTGGTGGGCGAGGCGTCGTAGGTCGGACGGTGCTCGC
Source organism: Nitriliruptoraceae bacterium (assembly GCA_046540855.1). Lineage (GTDB taxonomy): Bacteria > Actinomycetota > Nitriliruptoria > Nitriliruptorales > Nitriliruptoraceae > T1Sed10-7. The sequence continues at coordinate 10,343 of JBKHEJ010000059.1, read as the reverse complement.
GGGCGGTGGTGGTGACGGGTGGGCGGTGTGGACGACGCGGCCACCCCGCCGGCACACCACCGAGCGGCCGCGTCGGAGCCGGACCGGGTGGAGGCGCGGATCGGGTGGGTGACGCAGGCTCGGGACGGCGGACCGGCCGCACGATGGCGTGCCGGTGGATGGTGGGAGGGAGCGGGGTCATGGTGGCCATGGAGGGAACATACGTTCGAGGTGTGACAGGAGCAAGGGGGTCGGTCCGGTCTGTGGACGACCAGGTCCGGCGGGCACCCAGCCCGGGGGCGGCGCGGGCAGGCCGGTGCCGTCAGGCCGGGGGCGGCGTGGGCAGGCCGGTGCCGTCAGGCCCGGGGGCGGCGCGGACAGGCCGGTACGGTGCACCGCCCCGACCGTAGAGCCGGACGTGACCGAGCCGCACGCGGGCCCCTCGCCGGCGGATCGCCCCGCCGAGGACGGGCTGCCCCCCGACGCCGACGGGCGTCCCCATGGCACGCCGCGTGGGGAGCAGCGCGACGGGACGGGGCCCGACGCGCCGAGCGGGGAGGTGCGGTACCCGGCACCGCCGGAGGATCTCACGGGCTACCGCACCCGCCGGATGCGGGTGCTCGGCCGCTTCAAGCTCATCCTCGGGTTGCTCGTCGCGGTCGCGATGATCGTGCCGGCCGGCGGATGGGTGCTGGACCGACTGGCGATGCGTGATGCCGCCGACGACGTCCTCGAGGCGCTGGGCGAGGACGTCGACCTGGCCGCCTCGATGCGACTCGTCCACACCATCGACTGCCTGGGGCGCGCGCGCAGCGGGAGCGCCTTCGCGCTCGAGGTCGATGGGGAGACGGTCCTGGTCACGAACCGCCACGTGCTCGAGCAGGCCCGCTCCAGCGTCGTGCAGCCGCTGGACGGGAGCTCAGGCACCGCCGTGCGGGGGGTCCGGCTGGCACGGTCGGCGGACGTCGCGGTCCTGGAGGTGGACGAGGCCGCGCTGCCCCCGCCGCTGGAGCGCGGCCCCGTTGCCCGCGTCGGTGAGCCGGTGATCTCCGTCGGCTTCCCTGGCGCGAGGCCGACCTTCCGCGAGGGCCGCGTCGACCGGGTCGAGCCGACCCGGTTGGTCCTGGGTCTCGAGGTCGCCGGGGGCGCCTCCGGGTCACCGGTGATGGACCAGCAGGGCCGCGTCATCGGGCAGGTCTACGCGCGCACCTCCGAGGGGCGCGGGTTGGCGACGCCCATCGACCTCGTGACCTCGGCGATCGCCGAGGCGGTCCCCGCGACGCCCTGCGGCTGACCCTGCGGGCCCGATGCCGACACGGAACGGATCGTCGAGTACCGTTCCCCGCGGCGCGGCGGGGAGGTCGCGTGTGGCGACGACCGTGAGGAGACGGCGATGGCCGAGGCGTACGTCTACGACGCGATCCGCACCCCACGGGGACGGGGGAAGGCCTCCGGTTCCCTGCACGAGGTGAAGCCGGTCACCCTCGTGACCGGGCTCCTGAACGAGCTGCAGGCCCGCCACCCCGAGCTCGACCCCGACGGCATCGAGGACCTCGTCCTCGGCATCGTCGGCCCCGTGGGCGACCAGGGAGGGGTCCTGCCGCGCACGGCCGCGCTGGCCGCCGGCCTGCCGGAGCAGGTGCCGGGGGTCCAGCTCAACCGCTACTGCGGCTCGGGCCTCGAGGCGGTCAACCAGGCCGCGGCCCGGGTGCGGTCGGGCTGGGAGGACCTGCTGGTCGCTGGCGGGGTGGAGTCGATGTCCCGCGTCCCCATGGGGACCGGCGGGGACCCGTGGGCGATGGACCCGGAGACCAACCTCGCCACCGGGTTCGTCCCCCAGGGCATCAGCGCGGACCTCATCGCCACGATCGAGGGCTTCCGCCGTGAGGATGTGGACGCGTTCGCCCTGGAGTCCCAGATCCGGGCGGCGAAGGCCTGGGCGGATGGGGCCTTCGACCGCTCGGTCATCCCGGTCCGGGACCGCAACGGGGTGACGATCCTCGACCGTGACGAGCACGTGCGACCCGAGACCACACCGGAGGCGCTGGCCGCACTCAAGCCCTCCTTCGCCGGGATCGGCGAGATGGGCGGGTTCGATGCCGTGGCGCTGCAGCGCTACGTCGACGTCGAGCGGATCGACCACGTCCACACCCCGGGCAACTCCTCCGGCATCGTCGACGGCGCCGCCCTGGTGCTCGTCGGGTCCGAGGAGGCGGGACGGCGCCACGGGCTCACCCCCCGCGCTCGCATCCGTGCCACGGCGGCCCTCGGCTCCGAGCCGACCATCATGCTCACCGGTCCGGCACCGGCGAGCCTGAGGGCGTTGGAGCGGGCGGGGATGACGCCGGCCGACCTGGATCTGATCGAGATCAACGAGGCCTTCGCCTCGGTCGCGCTCAAGCTCATGCGCGACCTGGATGTCGACCACGACCGCACCAACGTCAACGGCGGCGCGATCGCCATGGGTCACCCCCTCGGCGCCACCGGCGCGATGCTGCTCGGCACGATCGTGGACGAGCTCGAGCGCCGTGACCTGACCACCGGCCTGGTGACGCTGTGCATCGGCGGTGGGATGGGCATCGCGACGGTCGTCGAGCGGGTGTGACCGCCACCACCTCGCCGCTCGCCGCCACCACCTCGCCGCTCGCCGCACCACCCCGCCACCTCGCCACCACTACCTCGCCGCCCGCCCGGGAACACGACCCGGAGCGGTCCGCGGCGCCCCCGACCCACCGCCACACCCCGACCCCGGCACGGACCCACGGAGCCCGACATGACGGCTGACCTCGAGACGATCCGCTACGAGCGGGACGCCGACGGCGTCGTGACCCTGACCATGGACGACCCCGCCCAGCGCGCCAACACCATGCGGGCGCGCTTCACGGCCGATCTCGCCGAGGTGGTACGTCGGCTGCGGGCGGAGGAGGGGCTGACCGGCGTCATCCTGACCTCGGCGAAGTCGACCTTCTTCGCCGGTGGCGACCTCGTCGAGCTGATCCAGGCCGGCCCGCAGGACGCCGAGGCGGTGTTCCTCAGGACCGAGGCGCTGAAGGCGGATCTGCGTGCGCTCGAGACCCTCGGGGTGCCCGTGGTGGCCGCTCTGAACGGGACGGCGCTCGGGGGCGGCTTCGAGCTGGCGCTGGCCTGTCACCACCGGGTCGCGATCGACGATCCTGGTGCGGTGTTCGGCCTGCCGGAGGTCACCCTCGGGCTCCTGCCCGGCGGGGGCGGGATCATCCGCACCGTGCGCATGCTCGGCATCGTCCAGGCGCTGCTCCAGGTCCTCCTGCAGGGCCAGCGCCACAAGGTCGAGGCCGCCCACGGCCTCGGGCTGATCGACGAGGTGGTGGCCGACCGCGACGCGATGATGGCGGCCGCGCGGGCGTTCATCGCGGCCAACCCCGACGCGGTCCAGCCGTGGGATGCTGACGGCTACCGCATGCCCGGCGGGGACCCGTCCCGGCCCTCCTTCGCCCAGAACGCCCCGGGCATCTCCGCGAACCTGCGCAAGCAGCTCAAGGGCGTCGACCAGCACGCACCGAAGCGGATCCTGGAGGTGGCCTACGAGGGAGCCCAGGTCCCCTTCGAGACGGCGACGCGGCTCGAGTCGCGCGCCTTCGCGGAGCTGGTCTGCCGCTCCCCGCAGTCCAAGAACATGACGCAGGCGTTCTTCTTCGACCTCCAGGCGATCCAGAAGGGCTCCTCGCGCCCGGACGGTCACGAGCCGTGGGCGGCGACGAAGGTGGCGGTGCTCGGCGCCGGGATGATGGGGGCCGGCATCGCCTACCAGTGCGCCCGCTCGGGCATCGAGGTGGTGCTCAAGGACGTCTCGCCCGAGGCGGCGGCCGGGGGCAAGGGGTACGCGGAGCGGCTCGTCGCCAAGGGCATCGAGCGGGGCAAGGTCAGCGAGGCCGAGGGCCAGGCCCTGCTCGACCGCATCACCCCGACCGCAGAGGTCGCGGACCTCGCGGGCTGCGACCTGGTGATCGAGGCGGTGTTCGAGTCCACCGAGCTCAAGCACCGGGTGTTCGCCGAGGTGGAGCCCGTCGTCGCGCCCGGCGCCCTGCTGTGCTCCAACACCTCGACGCTGCCGATCACCGAGCTGGCCGAGGGGGTAGAGCGCCAGGAGGACTTCCTCGGCCTGCACTTCTTCTCGCCCGTGGACAAGATGCCGCTGGTGGAGATCATCCGGGGCCGCCGCACCGGTGATGCCGCCGTCGCGCGGGCGGTCGACGTCGTCCAGCAGCTGCGCAAGACCCCGATCGTCGTCAACGACGCGCGGGGGTTCTTCACCTCCCGGGTCATCGGCACCTTCCTCAACGAAGCGGTCGCGATGCTCGGCGAGGGCGTCCACCCCGTCCGCATCGAGCGGGCCGGGGAGCAGGCCGGCTACCCGGCCCCGCCGCTGCAGCTGATGGACGAGCTCACCCTCACCCTGCCGCGCAGGATCGAGGCGGAGTACCGGGCGGCCGCCGAGCGGGCCGGCCTGGCCTACGAGCCGCACCCGGCCTTCGCGATCCTGGACACGATGGTCGAGCAGCACGGCCGCGAGGGCCGCAGCAGCGGGGCGGGGTTCTACGAGTACGCCGAGGACGGCACCCGGACCCGCCTGTGGCCGGGGCTGCTCGAGCACATCACGAGCGGGGAGGCCGACCTGCCGCTGATCGACCTGATCGAGCGGATGCTCTTCGCCGAGGCGCTCGAGACGGTGCGCTGCTTCGACGAGGGGGTGATCGAGAGCTTCGAGGACGCCAACATCGGGTCGATCTTCGGGATCGGCTTCCCGGCCTGGACCGGCGGGGTCGCGCAGTACATCGACCAGTACGAGGGCGGCACCACCGGCTTCGTGGCCCGGTGCAAGGAGCTCGCCGACGCCTACGGGGACCGGTTCCTGCCCCCGGCGAGCCTGGCGGCCAGGGCGGAGGCCGGCGAGCCGCTGCGGCCGCGCCGCTGAGGCGACCGTAGGCGGGGCCACACCGGGGGTCGGTGGCGGCCGCGCCGGGGACCGGTGTCGGTCGTGCTCGGACCGGTGGCGGCCGCGCCGGGTCGCCTCAGGCCACGCCGGCGAAGCCGAGCAGTGACGGCAGCACCGTCCCGAACAGGTAGCCGGCGACCCCGGCGGCGGCAGCCAGCGCCACGATCTCCAGTCCGGACCACAGCCAGAAGCGGTCGGTCCAGCGGGCCTTGACCACCCCGATGACGAACAGCACCAGCCCGGTGCCCACCGTCGCCAAGGTCAGCGCCAGCAGCCCCTCGGTGAACAGGAAGGGCGCGATGGGGGCGATCGAGCCGGCGGCGAAGGCCCCGCCCATCACGAGGGCGCCGCGCAGCGGGCTGCCGGCGGCGTCGGCCTGCTCGTCGCTGGCGAGCCCGAGCTCCTTGGCGAGCATGGTCGCGAGCAGCGAGTCCGGGTAGCGCGCGATGGTCGCCGCGGTCTGCCATGCCGTCTCGGGATCCATGCCCTCCTGCATGAACAGGTAGGCCACCTCGGCCTCGGACTCCTGCGGACGCTCGGCCACCTCGCGCCGTTCGCGCGCCAGGTGCGCCCGTTCGATCTCGGCCTGGCTCTTGGAGCCCATGTACTCACCGATGGCCATGGAGAAGATGCCGGCCATGGCGGAGGCGAACCCGGCGACCAGGACCGCCACGTTGTCGGTCGTGGCCCCGGCGACGGTGGCGACCACCGCGAGGGTGGACACGAGCCCGTCCTGGGCCCCGAAGACCACCTCCCGGACCTCCCCGAGCACCGAGACGACGCGGCGGCCGTCCGCGATGTGCGTCGCGACCTCCTCGAGCGGGTAGTCGCGGGCCTCATCGCGGCCCGGCAGGTGGTTGGCGGACATCCCTACCTCGATCGGCGTGCCGTCGCGCCTCGCGCTCGGGTCCCGCAACATCCTAGGAGCGCCGCTGGCCGCGACGCTGAGGGTGACGCTCACCGTGACGCTGGGGACGGTGGTCGTCACGCGGCCGTCGGGGTCCTAGGGTGCGGACCGAGAGGTCCCCGACCAGGAGCCCGCTCGTGTCCTCCGCCGTGCAGCCCACGCTCGCTGTGCCCTCCGGCTGGGCGTCCGGTCCCTTCGCCGTGCTCGATCTGGAGACCACCGGCGTCGACCCCGCCACCGCTCGGATCGTCGAGCTCGCGCTGCTGGTCGACGATGCGAGCGGTGGCCAGCGCGAGCTCTACGCGGGCCTGGTCGACCCGGGCGCCGAGGTGGAGATCCCCCCGGGCGCGGCGGCGGTCCACGGCATCACGCGCGAACGGCTGGAAGCGGCCCAGGCCCCGCCCGCCGAGGAGATCCTCCCGGCGGTGCACGTGCACCTGCACACGATCCTGGCGGAGGGGTGGCCGCTGGTGATCTACAACGCGACCTACGACTGGCCGTTGCTGGCGGCGGAGCTGCGCCGGCTCGCCCCACCGCTCGAGCTCCCCGAGCTGGTCCTGCTCGACCCCCTCGTGCTGGACCGGCACGTCGACCGCTACCGCCGGGGCAAGCGCACCCTGGAGACGGCCTGCCAGGTCTACGGCGTGACCCTCACCGACGCGCACAGCGCGCGGGCGGACGCGATCGCCTCCGTCGCCGTCGCCCGGGCGCTGGTGACCCGCTACCCGGAGCTGGCGGCGACCCCCTTCGAGGACCTGGCCACGCTGCAGGTCGAGGCCCACGCGCGCTGGCGCGACAGCTTCAACGACTACCTCCAGCGCGTCGACGCGACCCGCCCGCTCGTGCGGGAGACCTGGCCGGGGCTGGAGCGCATCGGGTGAGGTCCGGTACGGCCCGAGGGGCGGTGTCACCTCGGTGCGTGCCCTGAGCGCGCCGCGCGAGCGCGGTCGGCGGTCCGGTCAGCGCCCCACCGAACCCGCGGTGCCGGACGCCTCCCAGCGGACCCGCGTCCCCAGCAGGTCGGCGAGGTCGTCGAGGCTGAGCGCCGGCTCACCGGGCCGGCCCTGCCAGTGGTCCAGGCAGGCCGAGCGCAGCTCGAGCCACTCCCGCAGGCTCGGATCGCCGAGGTAGGGGTTGCCGGCACCGCTGAAGGGGTGCGCGATCTGGCGCGGGCGGGCGATCAGGCCGGCGGCCTGCTGGTCCACGCCCTGGGCCGCGCAGGCGACGCAGCGGTCGGGGATGCCGACCTCGCGCACACGCTGACGCTCGGCCCGGTACCCGAGGTCGTACTCGAGCACCACCCCGGACAGCTCGACGTCGAGCCGGACGCTGAGCGGCTCGGCGCGGCGGGCCCAGGCGGCCTCGTGAGGGAGCTGCCGGGCCTCCAGGTCGCTGCGCATGGCGTAGAAGCCGCAGCGGCAGGAGGGGTCGGGGACCGGGCAGCCACGCGGGCAGGTCGCGCGCGCGTCCACGGCGTAGCGGCTCCCGGCCGTCAACCCCGTCAGCGTGGCCTCGGTGCCGTCCGGGGAGAGCCGGACGTGCGCGCGTTTGACCGCGGCGATGGGCTCGTCGAGGGAGCCCTCCTCGAGCCGGTCGACGGCCACCTCGTCGGGCTCGGTGCCGCTGAGCCGGACCAGCAGCACGACGACCAGGATCAGGACCAGGACCAGCACCAGGGCGGGCACGGTCGGTCAGCTCTGGTCGCGGGCCCCGGGCTCGTCCGGACGCTCCACGACCACCAGCGGTGGGAGCTCATGGTCGGCGACCGGTCGTGGTGCGGCACGCCGCTCGGTGGCGGCCAGCGTGTCGTCGCCACGGGTCCGGACCACCGTCGCCGGCGCGCCCCGATCGGTGACCTGGAGCCTGCGCCGAAGCTTGCCGAGGTTCATGCTGCCTCCTGACCTGTCCCGTGAGACGATGGTACGGGGCCGGGTGGCGCTCCACCAGACCCCGTCCAGCCGCCGTGCGGTCAGCGGCCCTCGATCACCGGCACGCGCGCCATCGCCGCCGCGATGGCCTCGGCCGGGTACTCGTGGTCGCTGAGCTCCCCGGCCAGGTAGGCGTCGTAGGCGGCCATGTCGAAGTGCCCGTGGCCGCACAGGGCGGTGAGGATCACCTTCTCCTCGCCGGTCTCCCGGCAGGCCTCGGCCTCGCGGATCGCCGCGGCGATGGCGTGGGTCGGCTCGGGGGCCGGCACGATCCCCTGGGTCCGTGCGAAGGTGATGGCCGCCTCGAAGCAGTGGGTCTGGTTGATCGCCTCGGCGTCGAACAGCCCGAGCTCGTACAGGTGGCTCAGCAGCGGCGACATGCCGTGGTAGCGCAGCCCTCCGGCGTGGATCGGGTCGGGGATGAAGTCGTGGCCGAGGGTGTGCATCTTCATCAGCGGGGTCATGCCGGCCACGTCGCCGAAGTCGTAGCGGTACTCGCCGCGGGTCAAGGACGGGCACGCGGACGGCTCGACGGCGAGGATGCGCGGGTCCATGCGGCCGGCGAGCTTCTCCCGCAGGAACGGGAAGAACAGCCCCGCGAAGTTCGAGCCACCGCCCGTGCAGCCCACGATCAGGTCCGGGGTCTCACCGATCTTGGCGAGCTGGCGCAGCGCTTCCTCGCCGATGACCGTCTGGTGGAGGAGGACGTGGTTGAGGACGCTGCCGAGCGCGTACTTGGTGTCCTCGTCGGCCACGGCCGCCTCGACGGCCTCGGAGATGGCGATGCCGAGCGAGCCGGGGGAGTCCGGGTGCTCGGCCAGGATGGCGCGGCCGGCCTCGGTCAGCTCCGAGGGGGAGGAGTGCACCTCGGCGCCCCAGACGCGCATCATCGAGGCGCGGTAGGGCTTCTGGGTGAAGGACGCGGCGACCTGCCAGACCTCGCACCCGAGCCCGAACTGGGCGGTGGCGAAGGCCAGCGCCGAGCCCCACTGTCCGGCACCGGTCTCCGTCGTCAGGCGCTTCACGCCCTCGGCGGCGTTGTAGTACGCCTGCGCGACCGCGGTGTTGGGCTTGTGGCTGCCGGCGGGTGAGACCCCCTCGTACTTGAAGTAGATGCGCGCTGGGGTGTCGAGCAGCTTCTCGAGGTTCCAGGCCCGGTACAGCGGCGCGGGCCGCCACAGGCGGTAGACCTCGCGGACGGGCTCGGGGATCTCGATGAAGCGCTCGGTCGAGACCTCCTGCTCGATCAACGCGATCGGGAACAGCGGCGTGAGCGCGTCGGGACCGATCGGCTCGTGGGTGACCGGGTGCAGCGGCGGGGGCGGCGGCTCGGGCAGGTCAGCCGCCACGTTGTACCAGTGGGTGGGCAGCTCGCTCTCGTCGAGCGTGATCTTCGTCATCTCCGCCACGAGCTCTCCTCCTCGTCGGGCGGCGTCCGCCGGCGCGCGGACCCGAGGTGGGGGGACCCTAGCGGCGGGATCGCGGCGGCCGTCGGGTCGGCCCAGCGCAGGAGGGGGCCCGGTTCCCGGCCCGAGCCCTGCCGGTAGCCTTGCGGGGATGCGACGACGTGTCGGACTCCTGGGGGGCACCTTCGACCCGCCCCATCTCGGCCACCTGGTGGTGGCGGAGTGCGCGCGTGTGGAGCTCGACCTCGACGAGGTCCGGCTGCTCGTCGCCGCTGATCCGTACCAGAAGGCGACCACCTCCGCGGTCGAGGACCGCGTGGCGATGGTCCGGTGCGCCATCGCCGACGACGACCACCTCGGCATCGACCTGTCCGAGCTCGAGCGCTCCGGACCGACCTACACCGCCGACACCCTGCGGGAGCTGACCGCACGTGAGCCTGAGGTGGACTGGTTCTTCCTCCTCGGTGAGGACGCCGCGGCCGGGCTCCCATCCTGGAAGCGGGTCGAGGAGGCATTCGAGCTGGCCACCTTCGTGGTCGTGACCCGGCCGGGGAACACCACCCCGGAGCGCGCGAGCCTGCCCGGCGACCTCGTGCACCTGGAGATCCCGCAGCTGGAGGTGTCCTCCACCCAGCTCCGGGAGCGTTTCGCCGCCGAGCGGGCGACGAGGTACCTCGTGCCGCTGGGGGTCGACTTCCTGGCCCGGATCGGGATCGATGACGGTGACGTTCTCCTCTCTGAGCACCTCGTCGAACTGCTCGAGCGTGGACTCGACTCCCGGACGGATGTCGGCGCCCTCCTCCTGTTGTAACGCCAGCCGGAGGTTGTCCCGCACGGGAAAGAGACGCTCGAGGAGGTCCTCGGTCGCCCGTTCCCGGAGCTGTTCGCGCCGTTTCTCCTGTCGCTTCTTGAAGTTCTGGAAGTCCGCCTGCTTGCGTTTCAATCGACCCACCAGGTCGTCGACCTCCTCGGATTTCTCCTCGAGTTCCTCCGCCAGGGCCTCGTTGTCGTCCTCGAGTGATGCGATCCGGTCCCGCAGCTTCGTGAGCCGCGCTTCGACGGCCGCCGCCAGCTCCTCGTCGTGTTCGGCGACCCGATCCGCGAGCGTCTCCTCGCCCTCATACGGTTCGGCGGTCGCCTCGGTGGGA